>CALEYV010000063.1 GCA_937927875.1 uncultured Actinomycetes bacterium
GGCGTGCAGCGCCCGGCGCTGCCCGCCGCGCTCGCGGCCGACTGCCGCACCGACCTCGTGACCCTCGACGGCGCGCCGGTCCCGGTCCGGGTGGTCGGCGACCCGGCCGGCCTCGCCGCCGGCGGCACGGCCCGGGTCGAGGCCTGCAACCCGACCGGAGGCGCCGCGACGCCGCTCCATCTCGGCGCCGGCACCCACGTGCTGCGCGCCACCCCCGGCGCGAGCACCGGCCTCGACCTGGACGGCCTCGTGCTCGCGTCCGGCTCGGGCGGCGGCGCGGTCGCGCTCAGCGCGCCGGTCGGTACCACCGCTCCCGCCGTCGCGCCGGCGCCCCGGGTCAACGTGACCAGCTCCGGCGAGACGACGATCCACGCCCGCGTCGCGCACCCGACCGGGCCGTTCTGGCTCGTGCTCGGCCAGAGCTTCAACAACGGCTGGCACGCCACCGTCAACGGCCACGACCTCGGCCCGCCCCAGCTGGTGGACGGCATGTCGAACGGCTGGCGGGTGCAGCCGACCGACGGCCGGCCGCTGGCGGTCACGCTCACGTGGACGCCGCAGAGCCGGATCTGGATCGCGCTCGTGATCTCGGCCCTGACCATGGTGCTCTGCGCCGCCCTCGCCATCGGGCGTCGGCCGCGGGGGGTGGCGGCGGCGGGCCCGGCCTCGCTCGACCGGCCGCTCGCGCTCGGGTCACCGCTGTGGGGGGACGCGGTGCCGCTCTCCCGGCGGACGGTCGTGTCGACGACGATCGCGGTGACCCTCGCCGCCGCGCTGCTCGTCACGCCGTGGGTCGGGCTGGTGGCCGGCGCGGCCCTCTTCGTGGCGCTGGTGCGGCCGCGGCTGCGGTGGCTGCTGGCGATCGGCGCCCCGGCCGCGCTCGCGATCGCGGGCGCCTACGTCGTCATCCAGCAGTGGCGCCACATGTACCCGCCGGTGTTCGAGTGGCCGACCTTCTTCGACGACGTGCACGCGGTGGCGTGGCTGGCCGTCGTCCTCCTGGCCGCCGACGCGCTCGTCGAGTTCCTGCGCGCCCGGCGCCGGGCCGGGGCGAGCTCGACGGGTGACCCGGGGTCGGGTCAGACGTCGGCGAGGACTCGCGGCCGCCGGTAGAGGCTGACGCCCTCGCCCATCACGAGGGTGCGCTCGCCGCAGTCGACGACCAGCCGGTCGTCGCGGCGGCCGAGGGGGCGCAGCGCATGGGCGAAGCCGCAGCACGGGCACGCCACGATGTGCCCAGCCAACGGGACCGTTCCTGCACTCAGGAGCTGGACCATCGGGGTACCTCCCATCCCAGCGGTTCCTGCCTCCCACAACGTCGGCAGCGCACGGCCGGTTCTGTAGCGCTCGTCACACCTAGACGTCGGCGGGGAGCCCGGCCCGCAGCCGGGGGTAGTCGGGCTTGCCGGCCTCGGTGCGGGCCACCCGGTCGACCACCTGCAGGCCCCGCGGGAGCTTGTAGCCGGCCAGCCGGTCCCGGCCGTGGTCCTGGAGCTCGGCGAGGGTCGGCACCGGGCCGCTCCCGGCCGGCGCCACCACCGCGACGACCCGCTCCCCGAGCCGGCGGTCGGGGACGCCGACCACGACCGCGTCGGCGACGCCGGGGTGGCTCCGCAGGACCGCCTCGACCTCCTCCGGGTACACCTTCTCGCCGCCGGTGTTGATCGACATCGAGCCCCGGCCGAGGAGCCGGATGGTGCCGTCGGCGTCGACGAGCGCCATGTCGCCGGGCAGCGTCCAGCGCCGGCCGTCGATCTCCACGAACGTCGCCGCCGTCTTGGCGGGGTCCTTGTAGTAGCCGAGCGGCGTGCGGCCGGTGGTGGCGAGCCGCCCGACGACGCCCGACCCCGGCGGCACCGGGCGCAGCTCGTCGTCGACGACCATCGTCGTCTCGCGACCGCCAAAGTGCAGCGACTCGGCCCGGTCCCGGTCACCGGGGGCGAGCAGGTCCAGCGCCTGAACCGGCGCCTCCGACGAGCCGACCGCCTCCATCACGGTGAGCACCGAGGGCAGCGCGTCGAGGAGCCCCTGCTTCACGTCGGCCGACAGCAGGCTGCCGCCGGAGCCGAGCAGGCGCAGCGACGACGTGTCGTGGCGGCCCGGCGCGGCCAGGAGGGCGTCCAGCAGCGGGCGGCCGCTGGCGTCCCCGACCAGGTTCAGCATCTGCACGCCCTCGCTCGCCACGAGGGCGAGCACCCGGTCGGGGTCGACGTGGCGGTCGGCGTAGAGGACGACGCGGCCGCCGCCGAGCAGGGTGCCGAGCGCCGACCACTGCCCGCTCGCGTGCACGAGCGGCCCGAGGGCGCAGCAGACGAACTGGTCCGGCCCCGGGTCTCCCGGCGGGAGGAAGGGCGCCAGCCGCTGGGCCCGGTTGGTGACCGCCCGCTCCCCGATCTGCGCGGGCTCGGTGATCGGCGGGCCGCCGGCGTTCCCGCCGCCCATGGCCGCGAAGAAGATGTCCTCGTGCCGCCACACCACCCCCTTCGGGCGACCGGTGGTGCCGCCCGTATAGAGAAGGAAGCGGTCGTCGCCCGAGCGAGGCCCGAAGTCGCGGTCGGGGGCGCCGCTCGCCACCAGCGCCTCGTACTCGGGGCCGAGCCCGACGGTGGCGCGGAGGGTCTCGACCCGGTCGACGATCCCGTCGACGTGCGGGGCCAGGTCGGCGTCGTAGACGAGCAGGGTCGCGTCGGCGTCGGCGCAGACGTAGGCCACCTCGTCGGCCACGTAGCGGTCGTTCACGTTCACCGGGACCGCCCGCAGCTTGAAGCAGGCCAGCATCGTCTCGAGGTACTCGACCCCGGTGTGCAGGTAGCAGCCGACGTGGTCGCCGGCGCCGACGCCGAGCGCGGCCAGCCCGTGCGCGAGCCGGGTGGCGCGCTCGTCGAGCTCCCGGTAGGTGAGGTTGCGGTCGCTGCAGCTGACCGCCACCCGGTCGCCGACGTGGTCGACGACGCACTCGAAGAGATCGGCGAGGTTGAACTCCATGCGGGCGCCTGACGGTAGCGTCGCGGTGAGTGTCAGGCTCCTTCTTGCCCGATGGGTTGACTCGTAGCGTTGCTGCCCGCCGTCAGGGCGTGGCTTGCATGCGATTTGTCGCTCATCGGGCGCGCCGGACCGGCCGGCGTGACTTGATAGGAGCGTGGTGTCGCCCCGACTCAGGCGTGTCCACCGACCGGTCCAGCGGTCATCCCCTTGAGAAGGAGACCTGGACCATGGTGACCCTGGGCGTGGATGCACACAAGGCGACCCACACGGTGGTGGCCGCTGATGACAACGGCCGCCAGATCGCAGCCGCGACGGTGAAGGCGACATCGGCGGGGCATTTGCAGGCGCTGCGATGGGCGGCAGCCCGGTTCCCGGAGCGGCGCTGGGCGCTGGAGGACTGTCGGCATCTGACCCGACGTCTCGAGCGGGACTTGCTGGCAGCTGGGGAGCGGGTGTTGCGGGTGTCGCCCAAGTTGATGGCCGGGGCCCGCCGCGGGGCTCGGACCCGCGGCAAGTCGGATCCCATTGATGCGTTGGCGGTGGCCCGAGCGGCGCTTCGGGAACCGGACCTGCCGGTGGCGCAGCTCGAGGGACCGGCCCGAGAGCTGCGGCTGCTGGTGGATCACCGCGAGGACTTGGTGGCAGAGCGGACCCGGGCTCAGAACCGTGCGCGCTGGCATCTCCACGAGCTGGACCCGGAGCTGGTGATCCCAGCCGGTGCGCTGGACCGCTACTGCGTCTTGGCTGACTTGGAGCAGCGGTTCGAGACCACCCAGGGTGTCGTGGCCAAGCTGGTGGTGGAGCTCGCTCGTCGTTGCGCACAACTCACCCGCTCGATCAACGACCTCGAAGCGCAGATCCGAACGATGGTCACTCCGATGGCACCAGGCCTGCTCGGCCTGCGTGGCTGTGGGCCACTCACGGCCGCCAAGCTCATCGGTGAGACCGCCGACATCCGACGCTTCCGCAACCGGGCCGCGTTCGCCATGTTCAACGGCACCGCGCCCGTGCCGGTCTGGTCCGGCAACACCACCCGCCATCGTCTGAACCGAGGCGGCAACCGCCAGCTCAACGCCGCTTTGCATCGCATCCTCGTCACCCAGATGCGAGACCCCGGACCAGCCCGCGCCTACCTGCAGCGACGCATGGCCAACGGCAACACCAAGACCGAAGCCATCCGCTGCCTGCGACGCCAGCTCTCCGACATCGTCTATCAGCGACTGCACGAAGACAGCCGGGCCCACCACCAGCCCGCGACTGGACTTCGGCCAGCCGCTTGACATAGGAGCATCGCATGCGGGCCGGGCCCGACGGGCTGATCCCGAAGGAGCGCTACACGTCGCCGGCGTTCCTCGAGCTCGAGCGCGACCGGCTGTGGTCCCGGGTGTGGCAGGTGGCGTGCCGCCAGGAGCAGGTGGCGGACGTCGGCGACTACTGCGAGTACACGATCGGCGAGGAGTCGGTGCTCGTCGTCCGGGCCGCGCCCGACACCGTCCGCGCCTTCTACAACGCCTGCCTGCACCGGGGCACCCGGCTCGCCGAGGGCTGCGGCCACGCCGACGAGACGTTCACCTGCCCGTTCCACGGCTGGCGCTACGCCGTCGACGGGCGGCTGGTCGAGGTCGTCGACGCCCACGAGTTCGACGGGCTGCCGGAGGGGCTCGGCCTCACCGAGGTCCGCTGCGAGCGCTGGGGCGGGTTCGTGTTCGTGAACCTCGATCCCGACGCCGAGCCGCTGCTCGACTTCCTCGGCCCGCTCGCCGAGCTGCTGGCGCCCTACCACCTCGAGGAGCTGCGCCTCCGCGGCAACCTGACCACGGTGCTGCCCGCCAACTGGAAGGTCGTCGTCGACGCGTTCAACGAGGCGTACCACGTCCAGGGCACGCACCCCCAGATCCTCCCCTACACCGACGACGTGAGCATCGAGTACGAGCAGCTCGGCAAGCACGCGCACTACGGCCGCCTGCCCGGCGCCCGCCGCCGGCTCCGCCCCAGCCCCCGGCTCGGGATGGCGGACGACGACGTCGACGAGGGCGAGATCCTGGCCGGGATGGTGACCGGGCTCGGCGGGGCGTTCCTGAAGGAGGAGCAGGCGATCGTCGACGAGCTGCGCCACGGGCCGCTCCCGCCGGGCCAGAACCTGCTCGAGGCGTACCAGGTGCGGCGGATGGAGCTGCTCCGCAGCCGCGGCTTCGACGTGAGCGGCCTCGACCCCGAGCAGATGACGAGCGCCGACGACGTGTACCTGTTCCCGAACGTCGTCGGCCCCATCTACCCGGGCAGCGCCATCCTGTTCCGGATCCGACCCGACGGGCTGAACGTCGACGCCGCCATCAAGGACACCTGGGTGCTCGAGTGGCCCCGCGGCGACCGGGAGTGGCGGCTCCCGCGCCACCATGTGTACCCGGACTGGCGGGAGAAGGACTGGGGCACGATCACGAACCAGGACTACGCCAACATGGAGCGGGTCCAGGCCGGCATGAAGTCCCGCGGCTTTGAGGGTCTGCGCCTGAACCCGCGGCAGGAGTCCAACCTCCTGCACATGCACCGCGTCATCGACGAGTACCTGGACCGGTAGCGGGACGAGCCCGCCCGCCGGGTCGGCTCAGGCGCGGGTGGCGTCGACCGCTTCCCGCTCCGGGTCCTTGCGCTCCGGATCCTTGGCCGGCTCGGCCGGCTTCTCGGTGTCCTTCGGCTGCTCGGTGTCCGCCGCCGCGGGCCGGTCGTGCTCACCGGCGACGAACGCCGGGACGTCCGGCTCCTCGCGCGGCGGGTGCTCCGCGACGACCGGCTTCGTCTCGTCGGTCGTGGTCTCGGGCTCGGGCGGAGGCTCGGAGGCCGCCTCGGTCGGCGCCGGCCGTCGCACCACCCGCGGGCCGCCCCACGTGAACACCGGGGTGAAGAAGGACGTGAGCAAGACGAATCCCCCGGCGGCGATGAACAGCCAGCCGTCGCGGTCGCCCGCGCCGAGCCAGGACAGCAGCTTCGGCGACCACCAGCCACCCACGACGACGATCCCCAGGCCGAGCGTGGCGGCCCCGACGAGCGTCATGAGGTTGCGGCCCACGATCGGGAACAGCGCGGCGAGGACGAGCAAGAAGCCGAATCCGAGCTCGGCCAGGCCGAGCAGGGGCGTGTGGCCGAGCCCGAAGACCATCTCGTGCGACTGGGTGAGGTGCGAGAAATCGACGCCGGTCCGTGCCAGCGCGATGACCCCCAGCACGATGGCGGCGGCGCCGAGCACGAGGGCGATCAGCTGCGCCGGGCTCCAGAGCCGGATCGGGCGCCGCTCGACGATGGGGACCGTCGCTGGCCGCTCCGCGGTCAAGGTCATGTGGGTACCTCCGGTCGGCTGACCAGGCCGTACCCAGAACCGGGCTCGCGCATGCGCGGCGCCCCGGCACCCGTTCGGGCTATGAGGCCGAGCGCTTCTTCGCCGGCCGACGGCGGGCGCTGGCCACCTTGCGGGCCGCGCTGGTCTTCGCCGCCTCGGATGGCTGGTCGGAGCGGGCGCGTCGCCAGGCTCGAGGGAGCCGGAGTCGCCGCTTCCGGGTCGGAGGCTCCGCGGTGAGCGGCGTGTCGATGACCTCTTGGGTCGTGATGTGGGTGGTGATGAGGACCTGGATGACGGCCGCCGCCGGGAGGGCGAGCAGGGCGCCGACCGGGCCGAGCAGGAGCGCGCCGGCGAACACGCTCCCGATGGTCACCGCGGGATGGATCTTCAGCGTGAACCGGGCGATGCGGGGGCCGAGGTAGTAGTTCTCGAACTGCTGGTACCCGACGAGGTAGGCGATCACCCAGATCGTGTCGACCGGCGAGTTCACGACGGTGACGAGGGCTGGCAGCACCAGCGCGATGTACGTCCCGACGGTCGGGACGAACTGGGAGACCACGCCGACCCAGATCGCCAGCGCCAGCGAGGACGGGATGCCGAGGAGGAAGAGGAACACCCAGACCGCGAACGTGCACGCCACCGCCTGCAGCGCCCGCGAGTAGAGGTAGGCGCCGGTCTTGGCCGAGGCGAGCTCCCAGGTCTCGAGCACGATCTCCTGGCGCCGCCGCGGCAGCCGGGCGCAGATGGCTCGCCGCACCTTCGGGGCGTCGGCGGTCAGGTAGAAGGCGAAGATGAAGGTCACGAGGATCTCGAGAAGGCTCTTGCCGATCGTGAGGGCGACGTTCGGGGCGTCCTTGGCCAGGTTCCGCCCGAACTTCTGCACCGCCCCGTTCCGGCTCTGCAGGTCGTGGATCAGGCCGTTGGCGTTGATGTGGGCGCCGAAGTCGTCGTTGATGTACTTCACGATGTTGCGGACGTAGTGCGGCGCGTTGTTGACCAGCTGGGACGCCTGCGTGAACAGCACCGAGCCGAAGGCGGCGAAGAACCCGATGGTGACGACGAGGAAGGTGCCGCCGACGAGCGCAGTGGCGCCGGACCGGCTCCAGCCCCGCCGGGCGAGCGCGTTGACGGGCGGCTCCATCGCCAGGGCCACGAAGAGGGCGGCGAGCATGACCAGCAGGATCGGCCGCAGGCGGACGATGAGCCAGTAGCCGACCACCAGCGCGATGACCCAGCCGAAGAAGAGGGCGATGGCCTTGCGCACCCATCGGGGGACCTCGTCCTCGTCGCGGGTCGCCTCGTCGGCGTGGCCGTTCGCCGACCGGATCGAGGCCGGCGCCGGCGACGCCTCGACGGTCGCCGACGCGGGGGGGCGCCGGCCGCCGTTGGCCGCTCGCCCGCGCTTCGAGGGCCCCGACCGCTTCGCCGGCGTGGCCTTCTTCGAAGGGCGGGACGCGCTCACGACCCCAGTGTTCCCTACCGCGGGGTGCCGAACCACGACCGCGCATCGGGCCCGCCGGGAGGCGTTGGGCAGAATACGGCCGTGCAGGGCGACCCCACGAGCTCAGGAGCCGACGCCTCGCCGGCGCCGGTGGCGGTCGTCACCGGCGCCGCGGGCTGGCTGGGCCAGAACCTCGTGCGGACGCTGGCCCGGGCGCGCGAGCAGGTGCGCTGCCTCGTGCAGGATCGCGACGACGCGCCACTGCTCGAGAACGTGGCGCCGAGCGTGCAGGCGCTGGTCGGTGACATCCGGGACCCGGCGACGCTCGACCGGCTCTTCGACGGCGTGCGCGCCCCCACCGTGTTCCACGCCGCCGGCGTCATCCACCCTGCCCGGCAGGTGCGCGAGCTCTTCGACGTCAACGTCGGCGGCACCCAGCTCGTGCTGGACCGGGCCCGGCGGGCGGGCGCGGTCCGCTTCCTGCACGTCTCGTCGAACTCGCCCTTCGGCGCCAACGCGACCGAGAGCGAGCGCTTCACCGAGGACTCGCCGTACAACCCGTATCTGGGCTACGGGAAGTCGAAGCTCGAGGCCGAGCAGCTGGTCCAGCTCAGCTTCGACCGGGGGGACCTGGCCACGGTCATCCTCCGACCACCGTGGTTCTACGGGCCGTACCAGCCGGCCCGCCAGACCCGCTTCTTCGCCGCCGTGCGGCGGGGCCGGTTCCCGCTGCCGGGGACGGGCACGAACCGCCGGTCCCTCGTCTACACCGGCAACCTCGTCGACGGGCTGCTGCGGGCCGAGGTGGCGGCCGCCGCCCCCGGCCGCGCCTACTGGATCGCCGACGCCGAGCCCCACCAGCTCCAGGAGGTGCTCGACACCGTTCGCCGCGCCCTCGAGGCCGAGGGGCTGCGGGTGACGCACCGCCAGCCCCGGCTGCCGGCCGCGGCCGGCGTGGTGGCGGCCGAGGTCGACCGGGCCCTGCAGTCCCGGGGTCGCTACGTGCAGGCGGTGCACGTTCTCGGGGAGCTGAAGGACACGATCGCCTGCGACATCAGCCGGGCGCGCGCCGAGCTCGACTACCAGCCCGAGGTGGCGCTGCTGGAGGGGATGCGGGCCAGCGTGCGGTGGTGCCTGCGGCAGGGCGCGGCGCTGTGAGCGGCCGGTCGCTGCTGATCACCGGGGGCAGCGGGTACTTCGGCACCGTGCTGGCCGAGCAGGCCCGCCAGCAGGGCGACCGGGTGCGGATCTTCGACCGCAACGAGCCGGCCGAGCGCAACGGGTTCGAGTGGGCGCCGGGCGACGTGCGCGACCGCGACGCGCTGCGGGGCGCGTGCGAGGGCGTCGACGTGGTGCTGCACAACGTGGCCCAGGTGCCGCTGGCCCGGGACCGGGCGCTGTTCCGGTCGGTGAACGTGGTCGGCACCGCCAACCTGCTCGTCGCGGCGCGCGACGCGAAGGTGGCGAAGGTCGTCCACACGTCGTCGAGCGCCGTCTTCGGCATCCCGGAGTCGAACCCGGTGCGCGAGGACTCGCCGTGCCGGCCCCTCGAGGACTACGGCCGCGCCAAGCTCGAGGCCGAGCTGTGCTGCCAGGACGCGGTGCGGGGCGGCCTCGACGTCACGATCGTCCGGCCCCGCACCATCCTCGGTCACGGCCGGCTGGGGATCATGGCCGTCCTCTTCGACTTCGTCGCCGACGGCGCGCCGGTCTACGTGCTGAACGACGGCGCCAACCGCTACCAGATGGTCCACGCCGACGACCTCGCCGACGCCTGCCTCCGGGCCTCGGCGCGCGAGGGCCCCGCGGTCTAC
>CALEYV010000064.1 GCA_937927875.1 uncultured Actinomycetes bacterium
CTCCCCCACCACCACCGTGGTGCGGCGCTCGGCGAAGCGGCTCCCGATCCCGCTGCAGAAGGTGGTCAGGTGGACCTCGTCGCGGAACTGGGGTGCGTCGCCCAGCGCGACGACGAGTCGCCGCAGCACCCACGCCCCCGGCAGGCCGACGTCGTCGACGTCGTCGGCGGCGACGTCCTGGAGGTAGCGGGCCAGCGCGTCGAGGCGCAGCCGACCGCTGACGGTGACGTCGCTCAGTCGGACCCGGCGGGTCCGGATGACGCGGCGCCCGGCGTCGGGCAGCGACACGAACTCGCTGGGATCGATGGCGGGCGACGCCATGGGGGCATGCTCGCACGCCGCGTCACCGCGGCTCGGCGTCGCGGGGGTCAGCCGGCCTGGGTGCCGACCTTCAGGTCGCGGAACGGCGTGCTCTTGTCCGGCCCCGGCTCCTTCGGCAGGCCGAGCACGCGCTCGCCGATGATGTTCTTCTGGATCTCGTCGGTGCCGCCGTAGATCGACGGTGCGGGCGCGAAGAGCGTCATCTCCTGCACCACCCCGCCGCCGGTCGTCTCCGGGCCGACCGCCATCGCCTCCGGCCCGAGCAGCTCCGGCCCAAGGTCGCGGACCAGCCGGGCTACCTGGCTCATCAGCAACTTGGCGGTGTTCGCCTCCGCGCCGGGACCGCGACCGGCCGACTTCGCCCCCTTGACCCGCAGCGCGGTCATGCGGCCCACCTCGTTCAGCGTGTAAAGGCTGGCGAGGCGCTGGCGCAGGACTGGGTCGTCGGCCCGGCCGAGCTTCTCGGCCAGCTCGCGCAGCACGCCGAAGGCGCGCCCGAACGCGGCCGGCTGGACCGCGCCCCGGCTGCTGAGCCGCTCGGCCAGATCGCCGGCGCGCTCTTCGAGCATCCCGCCCTTCCGGCCCGGGAAGGCCGCGCCGCCGGCGCCGCTGCCACCGGTCCCGAGGCCGGCCCGCTCGGCGGCCAGCGTGGTGTTGGCGACCACCCACCCGTGGTCGACGTCGCCGAGCACGGCCGAGCTCGGGACGCGCGCCTCATCGAAGAAGACCTCGCTGAACAGCGACCGGCCCGTCATCTCGCGCAGCGGCCGGACCTCGACGCCGGGCTGGTCCATCGGGAAGCAGAAGTAGCTGATGCCCTGGTGCTTGGGAGCGTCGGGGTTCGTGCGCGCCAGCAGCATCCCGAGGTCGGCGACCTGGCCGCCCGACGTCCAGACCTTCTGGCCGTTGACGATCCACTCGTCGCCGTCGCGCTCGGCGCGCGTCTGGACGCTGGCCAGGTCGGACCCCGCGCCGGGCTCGCTGAACAGCTGGCACCAGCCCTCCTCGCCGGTGACGATCGGCCGGAGGTACCGCGCCCGTTGCTCGTCGGTGCCGTGGGCGAGGATCGTGGGTCCGGCGAGGAGCATGCCGAGGCCGGCCGGCGGACCGATTGCGCCCCCGGCCCGCAGCTCGGCGGCCACCACCGGGACGAGGCCCCGCGGGAGGTCGCGCCCGAGCCACTCCTTCGGCCACGTCGGCACCGCCCAGCCGCCGTCGGCGAGCCGCGCCCACCACTCCCGCACGGTGAGGTCGGGGTCCCACGCCTCGTCGAGGAAGGCGCGCACCTCGGCGCGGACGGTGTCCTCGGTGTCGGCCGGCATCAGCGCGGGCCCTCCTCGTCGAGCAGCGCGAGAACGCGCTCGGACGGCCGCGCGATGAGGCCCCGGCCGCCCCGAATCACCACCGGGCGCTGCATGAGCTCCGGGTGCTCGAGCAGCAGCGCGATCACCGCCTCCCGGTCCTGGTACCCGTCGGGGTCGAGGCCCAGGTCGCGGAACCGGTCGTCGACGCGCACCAGGTCTCGGGGCGCCTCGTCGATGGTGTCGAGGATCCACTCGAGCGTCGCCCGGTCGGGCGGGGTCTGCAGGTACTCGATCACCTCGACGTCGACGCCCCGGTCACCGAGCAGCTCGAGGGCGCCCCGGGACTTGGAGCAGCGGGGGTTGTGGTACACGAGCAGGTCGCCCACGCCGAGCAGGGTACCGTTTGTCCAGTCCGGCTACGACTCTCGGGAGCAGGGATGAGCGTCGACCAAAACGAGTTCCAGGCCCTCGGGCGCGAAGACGTCAACTCGGTCGAGTCGATCCTGGCCGACGACGGGGTCGACTTCGGCGTGCTCGCCCACGAGACGCCGGTCGGCGGCGAGGCCGTCTTCACGTGGGACTACGACCGGAGCCGCCAGGGCCTGTCGAAGCTCTACGAGCGCGCCAAGTCCTCGCAGTGGAACGGCAGCAAGGACCTCGACTGGTCGACCGACGTCGACGTCCAGGCGGTGGCCGACGAGATGTCGGTGGCGATGGCGCCGCTGCGCCGACTGCTCACCGACCTGCCCGGGTCACCGCTGCAGTCGTGGGGCGAGCGCGAGTGGGCGCGACTCGCCGTCGAGGCGTTCCGCTGGCGCATGAGCCAGTTCCTGCACGGCGAGCAGGGCGCGCTGATCTGCACGGCCAAGATCGTCGAGACGGTGCCGTGGATCGACGCCAAGTACTACGCCGCCACCCAGGTCATGGACGAGGCCCGCCACGTGGAGGTCTTCTCCCGGTACCTGGACACCAAGCTCGGCGGCGGCTACCCGGTCAACCCGAACCTGCAGCTGCTCATCGACGACGTGATCCGCGACAGCCGCTGGGACATGACCTACATGGGCATGCAGATCATGATCGAGGGCCTCGCCCTCGCCGCCTTCGGGTTCATGCACCACGTCACCCAGGAGCCGCTGCTCAAGAAGCTGCTCCGCTACGTCATGAGCGACGAGGCCCGCCACGTCGCCTTCGGCGTGCTGTCGCTCCACGAGTACTACGACGGGCTCAGCGGCTCCGAGATCCGGGAGCGCCAGGAGTTCGCCTTCGAGGCCGCGCTGCGCATGCGCGACCGGCTCATGATGCACGCGGTGTGGGACCGCTGCGGCATCGACAAGGAGACCATCACGAGGATGATGTTCGAGGTGCGCCGACCGGGCGTGAACCCGTTCCAGGCGTCCCTGTTCTCGAAGATCGTCCCGAACTGCAAGAAGCTCGGCCTTCTCGACGCCGGCGACGGGTGGCTGCGCGACCGGTTCACCGAGATCGGGGTCATCGAGTTCGAGGACGCGCCCGACACCGAGGTCGAGTACGAGCTGCTCGACGCCGTCGCGGCCGACCGCGCCGGCTGACGAGCCTCAGTCGAGGCGCAGCTGGGCCTGGCGCACCGCGTCGGCCAGCATCGCCAGATAGTCCTCGCGGGGCACCTCGACCGCCCCGAGCGTCGCCAGGTGCGGCGTGCACCACTGCACGTCGAGCAGTACGCCGCCCCCGACCCGGAGCCGCTCGATGAGCGCCGCCAGCGCCACCTTCGAGGCGTCGCGCGCCCGGTGGAACTTCGACTCGGCGGCGAAGAGCCCGCCGATCGCGACCCCGTAGAGACCACCGACCAGCAGCGGCGCATCACCCTCGGGCCCGCCCCACACCTCGACGCTGTGCGCCCACCCGAGCGCGTGCAGCCGCGAGTACGCGACGATGAACTCCTCGTCGATCCACCCGTTGGGCCGGGACGGATCGGCGCAGCCGCGCATGACGGGCACGAAGGCGGTGTCGACCGTCACGTCGTAGCGACGTGTCGAGCGGCGGAGCGACCGGGCGCCGCGCCAGCCCGGCATCGGGATCACGCCCCGCGGATCGGGTGACCACCAGCCGAGCGGACCGCTCTCCTCGACCCGCATCGGGAACAGCCCGTGCTCGTAGGCGGCGAGCAGCGTCCCCGGCTCGAGGTCGGCGCCGAGGCCGACCAGCTCGTCGGGCGCGTCGCGGGGATCGGGCAGCGACCAGCGTGTCGGCTCGGGTGGGATCGGGCGCTCGGGGAGGGCGGTCAGCGTCCCGCTCCTCCCGATCGGCCGGCGGTCCGGGCGCGAAGAGCTGCGGCAAGCAGGACCATGCGCAGCGGCCAGGGTAACGGCGGCGGACATCGCCGACCCGGACCGGGAGCATTACGCTGTCGACCTTCGCTCGAAGTGGGTCCTGGCGCGGCGCGGCTCGGGATCCTCGACCCGGAGGAAGACCCGCCTTTGATGCTGACCCACCGCACGCGGGTCTGGATCATTGCCGCGGCGGCCACGCTGGCCTGCGCCGTCGTCGTGGCTACGCCGCTTGGAGCCCAGACCGACGGCGGCGGCGCCGCCGGCACCGACGCCACGGTGGCGTCGCTTCGCCAGCAGGCCGACGCCGCGTCCGGGTCGTACTTCGCCGCCCTCAGTCGCTTCGCCACGCTGACCAACCAGATCAACGGGCTCGAGGCGCAGCTGCCGGCGCTCCGCGATCAGGAGAAGACCCGGCTCCGCGCCGCGACGGCCCGCGCCGTCGTCGCCTACGAAGGCGAGGGCGCGCCGGAGCTCGGGGCGATCATCAACAGCGACAGCGTGCTAACTGCGGCCCGCCAAACCCAGTGGCTGAAGGTCCTGAACGGACGCGACAACCGGGCCCTCGTCGAGCTTCGTCGCCTCGAGGACAAGCTCCGCGCCGACGAGAAGACGCTGCGGGCGGCGCAGCAGGACGCCGCCACCGCGCTGGCGGCGGTGCAGGCGCAGGGCCAGTCCATCGAGGCCAAGCTCACCGCCGCCGAGACGCGACAGCGTCAGCTCGCCGCCGCGGCCGCGGCGGCGGCACCGGCGCCGGCGGCATCCTCGACGCCCGCGGCCGGAGGTGCTGGCGGGGGCGCGCCGGCGAGCGGGCCGCCACCCAGCTACACGCCGTCGCCGGGGCAGAACCCGCACCACGACGACCCCTTCCTCACCTGCGTCAGGCTCCGGGAGAGCGGCGGGAACTACCAGGCGTACAACCCGGCCGGTCCCTACATGGGCGCGTACCAGTTCCTCCAGTCGACCTGGGACGGAGCGGCGAACCACATCGGTCGCTCGTCGCTCATCGGGGTCCGACCCGACCAGGCGTCGCCGTACGACCAGGACGACGTGGCCTGGGGCCTGTACCAGTGGCAGGGCGCCGGTCCCTGGGGTGGTCACTGCCCGTAGCGAGCGCGCGACGACAGGCGCGCGTCGTGGCGGGAGCGGTGCGGCGGTTCCTCAGTCGTGGCCGACCCACGTCGGCAGCATCGAGCGCTGGAGCGCCTCGTCGGCCTGCTGACGCCAGGCGTCGAGCATCCCGACTGAGAGGGGATCGCAGCCGACCCGAAGCGGCGCGTCGTCGTCGAGGATGGCGTCGACGATGGCCCGCGCCGCGTCGTCGACCGGTGTGACCATGGCGTCGACGTTCTGGCGCCCGGCGTAGGCCCGTTCGGCCATCGGGCGGTACTCGGCCCGCTCCATCGCCGCCGGCGGCTCAGCCGAGCCGATGAGCATGTCGGTCCGGATCGGGCCCGGCATGATCTCGAGGACGCGGATGCCGAACGGCGCCAGCTCCGCCCGCAGGGTCTCACCGATCGCGCTCACGGCCGCCTTGCTCGACCGGTACGGGCCGTAGAAGGGAACCGGGGCCAGGATCGACGACGACGTGACGTTGCACAGCACCCCGCCGCCGCTCGCTCGCAGCGCCGGGATGGCCCGGCGCGTCACCTCGATCAGTCCGAAGACGTTCGTCTCGTACATGTGCCGCCACAGCTCGAGCGGCGTGTCCTCGAACGCGGGGTGGGGCGCCTCGACGCCGGCGTTGTTGACGAGCACCCGCAGCCCGGCCGGCGGATCGAACCCCGCCGGCTCGGTCACGTCGAGTGCCTCGACGCGCAGGCTCCCCTTCGCTCCGACGACCTCGTCCGGCAGCGTGGCACCGTCCCGCGCGTCGCGCATCGTCGCAACCGCGTCGAAGCCCCGACGAGCCAGCTCGATGGCCACCCCGCGCCCGATGCCACGGCTGGCGCCGGTGACGAGCGCGATGCCCCCCGCCTCCATGGTCCCTCCTCGGTCGTGACGGGGCAGTGTCGCGCGTCGACGTAGGCTCGAACCATGGACGGCCATCAGATCACGCTGCGCGACGAGCCCCGACGGGTGGAGGTCGTGATCGGCGACGACGTCGTCGCCTCGTCAACCGCCACGCTGGTGCTCGAGGAGACCGGGCTCCCGCCCCGCTACTACTTCCCTCGCCGCGACGTGCGCATGGAGCTGCTCGAGGCGACGCCGACCGAGACCGTCTGCCCGTTCAAGGGCCAGGCCTCGTACTGGTCGGCCGGCGAGCACCGCGACGTGGCGTGGGGGTACGAGGCGCCCCTCGACTCGGTCGAGTCGATCGCCGGTCGAGTTTGCTTCTACGCCGAGCGGACCGAGCACCGGGTCGACGGCGTCACCCAGGCGCCTCCCGACACGCCGTGGAGCCCCGCCCGACGCGCCGGCGGCGCCGACCAGTCCGGATCCTGAGCCGGGCCGACCGGTGACCCCCCGGCTCGACATCCCCGACGGTCCCGGCGGCCCGCCGGTGCAGGTCTGGAACCTCCGACCCGAGCTGCTGCCGACCGTCACCGCGATGATCGACGGGCCGTATCACCGCAGCCGGCTGCCGGCCCGCGAACGCGAGGCGGCCCGCATGCGGATCGCGCTGCTCAACGACTGCACGATCTGCCGGGACTTCCGGGCCGGATCGGCGCGCGCCGGCGGCGCCACCGACGACCTCTACGCCCACGTCCACGAGCCTGACGAGGCCGACTACACCCCGCGCGAGCGGCTCGCCATCGAGTTCGCGGAGCGGTTCGCGGTGGACCACCAGGGGATGGACGACGACCTCTTCGCGAGGCTGCGGACCGAGTTCGGCGACGACGAGATCCTCGACCTCTCGATCTGCTGTGCGGCCTTCCTCGGCCTGGGCCGGGTCCTGGCGGTGCTCGGCGTCGAGGCCGACGCGCCGGGGACCGCGCCGCGCCCCGAGACGGCGCTCGACTGACCCGCCAGCGTCAGCGCCCGTCGCGGGTGTCCGGCGCGGCCGGGGTCGGGAGTCCGAGCGCCTCCGCGAACGCGGCCGCCCAGTCCTGGTAGCCCCGCTCGCTCGGGTGAAAGCCGTCGGCGGCGAGCTTGCCGCGCCACGGCGCCCCGGTGTGCGCCCACACGTCGGCGATCACGAGCCCGCGGGCCGGCGCCTCCCGGCGGATCATCGCGTTCAGCGCTTCGCTCCGCCGCTCGCCGAGCCCGCGCGGCATCGTGGCGACGACCGCGCCGGCGGGCAGCGCCTCCAGGAGCTGGGCCAGGTCATGCCCGATGCCGCGCAGCCCGAGCCGCCACGCGAGGTCGTTCGACCCTGCCGCGCAGGTGACGAGCTCCGGCGCCGAGGGCAGGTCGGCGAGCCCGCGCACCTGGCGCAGCGCGTCTCGGAGCCGGGCTCCGGTCACCGACAGGTTCGCGATGCGCCATGCCCGCCCGTCTCGAGCGTCGAGTCGCGACCGGAGCTGACCCACGTACCCACGGTCGAACGCGGGCGCGCCGATGCCCTGGGCGGTCGAGTCGCCGAGCGCGACCCACAGCGGGCCCTCGCGCTCCCGGTCGGCCGCGTTCGAGCGCTCCCAGGCCTCCCGGTACGGGTCGACCATGGCGAGCGTCTCCCCGATGCCGGGCCGGAGCCGGCGCACCAAAGGGCTGCGCAAGAAGCTGACGGGCCTATCCTCCCGTTTGATGACGCGACCGGTTCGCCCGCGCGATGACGCGCTGCGTGCGGAGCTCGTCACGATGGCGGAGCGCCCCGCCGACCCTCGGCACGCGGACCGGCTGTGGGGGATCCTCGACGACTACGAGACCTGGCCCGGGCTGCGACTGGTCGGCCAGGACGGCGAGCGGGCGGCGTGGCTCATCGTGCAGCTCGGCGACGCCGACCTGCAGCGGCGGGCCCTCCCCCACCTCGAAGCGGCGGTGGACCAAGGCGACGCGCACCCGTCGCACTACGCGTGCCTGCTCGACCGGGTGCGGATGAGCGAGGGCCGACCCCAGGTGTACGGCTCGCAGTTCGTCGTGCACGACGACGCGACGCTCTCCCCGTGGCCGATCGACGACCCGGCCCAGGTCGACGAGCGCCGCTTCGTCATGGGGCTGCCACCCCTGGCGGCCCAGGCGCGCAACATGGAGTTCCAATACCGCGTCCGCGGGACGCTGTGGGGGCGGGAGTGGATCGCATGAGTCACGCCTGCGGGACGACCGTGTCGGCGGCCCGCCAGCAGTACCAGGCCGCTACCGTCCGGTACGGGCGGTAGCGCTCGCCGAGCGGCTCGAGCTCGCGTGCCGTCGGCGCCGGGTCCAGGCGGTGGATCCGGCCGAAGCCCTTGCGGACGCCGAAGTCGTCGACCGGCCAGACGTCGAGGCGCCCGAGCTGGAAGATGAGGAACATCTCGGCGGTCCAACGGCCGATCCCCCACACCGAGGTCAGCTCCTGCACGATCTTGTCGTCGGAGAGTCTCGCCACCCGCTCGAGCTCGACCTCGCCGTCGACGACCCGCTGCGCCAGGTCCCGGATGGTGCGGGTCTTGCTCGCGGACAGACCCGCGGCGCGGATCCGCCGCACCGGCATCGCGAGGACGGCTTCGGGGGTCGGCCCGTCGTCGAAGAGGTCGAGGAACCGCCCGTGGATGGCCCGGGCCGCGGCGCCGGCCAGCTGCTGGTAGCAGACGGCGCGCACGAGCTCCGGGAAGTGCTCCTGGCGGGGTCGCCCGCGGCGCAGGTCGGGTGGCCCCACCGCCGCGATGACGCGTGCCAGCTGCTTGTCCACCCGACCGACCTCGGCCGCCGCGTCGACGAGCTGGCGGCGGACGCGAGGCACTAGACCCTCTGCACCGCGAACAGCGGAACCGGCTGGGCGAAGCCGCGCAGCACGTGCTCGCCCAGTGGCTCGAAGACGAGGGGCGCGCCGTCAGCGCGGCGTCGGACCTCGTCGGTGGCCCAGATCGCACCGGGCGGCGCGAGCTTCACCGCCCGGGCCGCGGTGTTGACGACCGGGCCGTAGTAGTCCGCGTAGCCGCGGACGAGGCCACCGGCCGCGATGCCACCCCGCAGCTGCGGGAGCTCGGGGTCGGCGTCGACGTACTCCTCGAGCTCGAGGGCGACCCGGCAGGCCGCGGCCGCGTCGGTGACGACGTACATCACCTCGTCCCCGATCGTCTTCACCAGCTGGCCGCCCACGGCGGCGACCCGTTCGGTGGCGTCGCGCTCGAAGCCGGTGATGAGGGCGCCGAACTCGTTCGGCGAGAGGCGCTCGGCCAGCGCCGTCGAGCCCACCAGGTCGACGAAGCCGACCGTGAGGTCGGAGGTGGCGCTCGCGCCCGAGACCGCCGTGCGCCGCACCGCGCCCTCGACGAAGTGGAAGAAGATGCCGCCGATCATCTTCGGCATCTCGCCGACGAGCATCTCGGTCGCGAAGTCGACGGCCTGGGCCCGGGGCAGGTCGCCCGCGCCCTCGGCGTCGAGCGCCGGGGCGACGTTCTGCCCGAAGGTCGTCATCGCGGCCTCGGCGATGCTCGTCAGCGCGGCCCCGAGCACCCGTGAGAACTGCAGCGTCGCGTCGAGACCGAACAGCTCGATCGCGGCCCCGGCCAGCCGGAGCGTCTCCGCGTCGCTGGCGAGGAGCACCGGGTCGTCCAGCCCAGGATCGCCGAGGCCAGCGGCCCGGAGGACCGCCCGCACCTGGTCGATCGGAAGCCCGGACGTCGCGGCTAGCTCGCGGAGCGTGCAGTGGTCGCGCCGCATCCGGAGAGTGCCGGCGAGCGCAGGCAGCGATCCCGCCGTGGCGGCGTCGCGGAGCTCGTCGGCCGTCGCGCCGCGGTCGCGGAGGTAGCGGAGCGTGGCGAGCCGGTCGGCCGCGTCGGGCGCGTAGGGGTCGTAGAGCCCGACGTCGACCCAGCCCCGCTCGTCGTCGTCCACGGCGTCACGGTAGACGGCGGGTCAGGACGCTGGGTCGGGGCCGATGGGGTGGCGAGGTGGACGCCGCGTAGCATGCGCGCCCGTGCGCCGGTGCTTCGTCGTCGTCATCGGGCTGTCGCTTGTGCTCGCCGCGTGCGGTGGCGGGAGCGACAGCCGGCCCAGCCTGTCGCGCTCGGTCGCGCCGCTGCCCTGCTCGCAGCCGCTGTTCGCGACGCCGGTCAGCTGTGTCGCCATCCCGGTCGGCTCGAGCCTGGTGGTGTACCCGGCGCCGCTGGCCGCATCGCCGTCGTTCACGTTCCCGAACCCCTGGCTGCTGAACGACGACCCGAACCTCAAGGTCCCCCAGCGGCTCCTCGTGCAGGAGCGCCGGGGCGACTGGCTGCGGCTGGTGCTGCCGGTGCGCCCGAACGGGACCACGGGCTGGGTGCGAGCCCGTGACGTCCTGCTGCAGCAGGACCCGTACCGGATCGTGGTGCAGCTCGGCGCGCACCACATCACCGTGTACAGCGGCTCGTCGATCGTCACCCAAGACACCATCGCCGACGGCGCCCCCGACACGCCGACGCCCACCGGCACCTACTACCTGCGGGTCCTGTTGAAGGCGCCCGACCCGACGACCGTGTACGGGCCGTACGCGTACGGCCTCTCGGGACACTCGGAGGCCCTGACCACCTACCTGGGCGGGGACGCCGAGCTCGGCATCCACGGCAACAACGACGCGTCGGTCCTCGGCAAGAGCGTGAGCCACGGGTGCATCCGGATGAGCAACGACAAGATCACCGCCCTGGCCGGCCTTCTGCCGCTCGGCACCCCGGTCCAGATCCTCGCCTGACGGCGTGCCCGACCTCCTCCAGCTCGCCGACCAGCTCTGGCGCGGGGAGGCCGACACCCGCCGCTACCACCCGTTCTCGCACTTCGACGAGCTGGCCGAGGTCGCGGACGGGACCGGCTTCGTCGCCTCGTTCGCCAACGTCACCGCCCTGCGCACCGACGCCGGCCTGGTGCTCGTCGACACCGGCAGCGCCCTGTTCTCGGGGTCGGTCCACGACACGCTGCGCCGCTGGACCGACGCGCCCGCCCACACCGTCGTGTTCACGCACGGCCACATCGACCACTGCTTTGGCGTCGAGCGCTACGACGCCGACAACGCGGCTGCGAGCGCGCCGGCGGTCGACGTCGTCGCCCACGAGGCGGTGCCGGACCGCTTCGACCGGTACCGCGCCACCGCCGGGTACAACACGATCATCAACCGCCGGCAGTTCTCGATGGCCGGCAACGACTTTCGGTGGCCCGAGGACTACCGCTACCCGGACCGCACCTACCGGCAGCGGCTCGACCTCGACGTCGGCGGCGAGCGCATCGAGCTCCACCACGCGCGCGGCGAGACCGACGACCACACCTGGGCGTGGGTCCCGGCCCGGGGCGTCCTCTGCACCGGCGACCTGTTCATCTGGGCGTCGCCGAACTGCGGCAACCCCCAGAAGGTGCAGCGCTACCCGAAGGACTGGGCGGCGGCGCTGCGGACCATGGCCGGGCTCGGCGCGACGACGCTGCTGCCCGGCCACGGCCTCCCGGTCGTCGGCGCCGACCGGGTGCAGCGCGCGCTCACCGAGACGGCGGCGCTGCTCGAGCACCTGCACGACGCCACCCTCGAGCGCATGAACGCGGGCGCGACCCTCGACGAGATCCTGCACACGGTGCACGCGCCCCCAGAGCTGCTCGAGCGTCCCTACCTGCGCCCGGTCTACGACGAGCCGGAGTTCGTGGTCCGCAACGTGTGGCGGCTGTACGGCGGCTGGCACGACGGGAACCCGTCGCGGCTGAAGCCGGCGCCCGACGCCGCCGTGGCGGCCGAGGTCGCCGCCCTCGCGGGCGGGCCGGCCCGCCTGGCCGCCCGGGCGCTCGAGCTGGCCGACGCCGGCGACCTCCGGCTCGCCGGGCATCTCGTCGAGTGGGCCGCGCTCGCCGCCCCCGCCGACCGGGCGGTCCACCGGGCCCGGGCCGACGTCTACGAGCGGCGGGTCGCCGACGCGACGTCCACGATGGCGAAGGGCGTGTTCGGCTGGGCGGCGCGTGAGTCGCGCGCGGTGAGCGACGACGAGCCGACCGGCGCCTGACCCACCCGGAGCGCCGGGGCGCGCCGCGGGCTGGCAGGGGCGGCGTGCACGACGGCCGCGATACCGTCCCGCTCCGCATGCGCATCGAAGGCTCGACGTTCCTGGTGACCGGCGCGTCGTCGGGCATCGGCGCCGCGCTGGCGCCGATGCTGGCCGAGCGCGGCGGGACGGTCGGGATCGTGGCGCGTCGGCGCGAGCGCCTCGAGGAGGTGCTCGCCCGCTGCACGCCGGCCGCGCCGGACTCGCGCCTGTGGGCGGCCGACCTCGGTGACCTGGCGGCGGCGGAGCGGGTGGCGCTCGAGGCGTGGGACGCCTTCGGCGGCGTCGACGGGCTGGTGAACAACGCCGCCATCCCGAAGCGGGTGCCCGTCCCTCGGCTCACCAACGAGCTCGTCGACGAGACGATGCGGGTCAACTTCGCGTCCCCGGTGCGGATGACGCTGGCCCTGCTGCCTCGCTGGCTCGAGCGGGGCGCCGGATGCGTCGTCAACGTGTCGAGCATGGGGGGCCGGCTCGGCATCGCCCACGAGGCCGCCTACTGCGCGTCGAAGTTCGCTCTCTGCGGCTGGAGCGAGTCGATGGCGATCGACCTGCGCGGCACCGGGGTCGAGGTGAAGCTGGCCCTGCCGGGGCCGATCGAGACCGAGATCTGGGACCTGCCCGGCAACGACCCCGCGCTCTACGCCGGCCCGTTCGTGCCGGCCGAGGAGTGCGCGGCGAGCATCGTCGACGCCATCGAGTCCGACGGCTTCGAGTTCTTCGTGCCGCCCGAGTTCCCGGGTGGGCTCGGCAGCCAGCACGACATGGTCACCGGCAAGACCGGCAACGTCGACGCCTTCGTCGACCTGATGGGCCAGATGGCCGAGGGCTGAGCCCTCAGGCCGGCGCGACCTCCACCGGGATCCCGTTCAGGACCGCGGTGCCCGACAGCGGGTCCAAGCGCTCGGTGTCGGCGACGATGTTGCTGTTCACACCCGGCCGGCCGGACGCGACGCCGAGCCGCACCCCGTCGCGATCGTGGCCCCAGCCGTGCGGCAGGCTCACGACGCCCGGCATCATCGTCTCCGTCACCTCGACCGGGGTGATGACGCTGCCGCCCGGACCGGCGACCTTCGCCCGGCCCGCGTGCTCGAGGCCGAGGCGCGTGGCGTCGTCCGGGTGCACGAGCAGCGTGCAGCGGTCGCGGCCCTTCACGAGCACCTCGACATTGTGCATCCACGAGTTGTTCGACCGGAGGTCGCGCCGGCCGATCAGCACCATGCCGTTTCGGGGCCGGGTCAGCGCGTCGCGCAGCCGGTCGACGTCGGCCACGAGGGGCTCGGGCGCCAGCTCGATCGTGCCCGACGGGGTCCGCAGCACCTCCGGCACCCGGGGCGTGAGCGGGCCGAGGTCGACGCCGTGGGGCTCGGCCTCGAGCCGTTCGAGGGTGAGCCCGTCGGGGTCGGCGCCGAAGCCGTCGCCGTAGGGGCCGGTGCGCAGCATGAGGTCGAGGATCCGCTCCGGGCCCCGGCGGTCCGCCAGCGCCTCCAGCAGGTCGGCGGGGTCGCGACCGGCGACGTTCGAGGCCGGGCGCTGGACGGCCTTGTCGACGAGCCCGGTCACGATGGCGTCGTCGAGGGCGTGCGGGTCGGCGGCCGCGCCGGCCCCGGCGACGATGTTGGCGAGCCGCAGCACCGTCTCCCACTCGTCGCGCTCGTCGGGTCCGAGGGCCACGATCGGCGGTGAGTAGTTGGCGACGTTGCGGATGGCGAGCGAGTAGAGCGCGATGTCGTAGTGCGCGCTGGCCAGCTGCGGCGGCGGGGGCAGGATCACGTCGGCGTGGCGCGACGTCTCGTTCACGTACAGGTCGACGCTGACCATGAAGTCGAGGCGGCCGAGGGCACGGTCGAGGCGCTCGCTGTCCGGTGCCGAGAGGACCGGGTTGCCGGCCAGCGTGATGAGACCCCGGACCTGGCCCTCGCCCGGCGTGTCGATCTCCTCGGCGAGGCAGACGGCCGGGAGCTCGCCGAACACCTCGGGCCGGCCGCGGACGCGGCTGGCGCGGCGGCCGAACCGCACGCCGCGCCCGACGCCGGGCTGACCGCCGGTGTTGGCGCCGCCGGTGGCCGGCTTGGCGAAGAGCGCGCCGCCCTCCCGGTCGAGGTTGCCGGTGAGGACGTTGCACACGTCGACGAGCCACGAGGCGAGCGTCCCGAACTCCTGGGTGCAGGTGCCGATCCGCGCGTAGACGGCGGCCCGGGGCGCGGCGGCGAGCTCCCGGGCCAGGCGCCGGATGGTGTCGGCGTCGATGCCGCAGCGGTCGGCGACCGTCTCGGGCGAGAAGTCGCGCACGAGCGTCTGCACGGTGTCGAGTCCCGACAGGTGGGGGCGGAGCCGGCCCGGGTCGGCGAGCCGCTCGGCGAACAGCGTGTGCGCGATGGCTGCGAGCAGGTAGGCGTCGGTGCCGGGCCGGATGAAGACGTGCTCGTCGGCCTCCTCGGCCGTCTTGGTGCGGCGGGGGTCGACGACGACGAGCTTGCCGCCGCGGGCCCGCAGCGCCCGCAGGCGACCCGGCAGGTCGGGCGCGGTGAGGAGGCTCCCGTTCGACGCGAACGGGTTCGCGCCCAGCATGAGGAGATGGTCGGTGCGGTCGACGTCGGGGACCGGGATCGACAGCCCGGCGCCGAAGAGCAGCCCGGCCGACACCTGCTTGGGCATCTGGTCGAGGGTGCTGGCCGAGTAGACGTTGGCCGAGCCGAGGGCCTGGATGAGCGCCCGGCCGTAGAGCAGACCGGACAGGTTGTGCGCGTTCGGGTTCCCGACGTAGAGCGCGACCGCGTCGCGCCCGCCGCGCTCGAGGATCGGCGTCAGCCCGGCTTCGACGAGCTCGAACGCCTCGGTCCAGCCGATCTCGGTCCAGCCGCCCCCGTCGCGTCGCAACGGCCGGCGGACCCGGTCCGGATCGGCGTCGACCTTGCCGATCGCGCTCCCCTTCGGGCAGAGGAACCCGTGGCTGAACACGTCGTCGCGGTCGCCGCGCACCAGCGTGACCGCGCCGTCGTCGACGTGCAGCCCGAGGCCGCACGTGGCCTCGCAGAGGTGGCAGGTCCGGTAGGCGACCGTCATTCGCCGACAGGGTAGATCGACGCCCGCCGGTACGCTGCGGCCGCTACCCGAGCGTTCGGAGGATCATGCAGGCCCTGGTGTTCGGCGTCGACGCCGGCTTCGTCCCGCCCGAGGCGACGGGCGACAACCCGCTGCTGGTGAACCTCGCGTCCACGCCGATGGCGCTGCAGGAGGTCCCCGACCCGCCGGTGCGGGGTGACGACTGGCTGGTCCTGCAGACGCGCCTGACCGGGATCTGCGGCTCGGACTCCAAGCAGGTGTTCATGGACACCGGCGGCGACACCGACTTCGCGATGACGGCCTTCATCTCGTTCCCGCAGGTGCTCGGGCACGAGGTCGTCGCCGACGTGGTGGAGCGGGGCTCGGCCGTGCGCGGGGTCGAGGTGGGCCAGCGCGTCGTCCTGCAGTGCTGGCTCTCGTGTGTGCCGCGCGGCATCACGCCCGTCTGCCCGGCGTGCGCAGCCGGCGACTACCCGCTCTGTTGGCACTTCACCGACGGGTCGCTCACGGCGGGGATCCACACCGGCAACTCGAGCGACGCCACCGGCGGATTCGCGGAGCGGCTGCCCGCGCACGAGACGCAGGCCATCCCCGTCCCCGACGGGATGCCCGACGAGGTGGCGGTGCTCGCCGACCCGTTCGCAGTGTCGCTGCACGCGGTGACCCGGCACCCGCCGCGGCCCGGCGGGCACGCGCTGGTCTGGGGGGCGGGGGCCCTCGGGATCTCGGCAGTGGCGGTGCTGCGCGCCCTGTACCCGGACGTGGCGGTGGCGGTGGCGGCTCGCCATCCGGCCCAACAGCGGCTGGCGGCCGAGCTCGGCGCCACCGTGTTCGATTCCGAGCTCGACCGTGAGGAGCTGGTCGTCGCGCTCGCCGACTGGTCGGGCGGCCGCCTGCACCGGCCGTGGCAGGGGCTGCCGATCACGCAGCCGGGCGCGATCGAGGTCGCCTACGACACCATCGGGGCGCCGCACACCATCGAGCTGATGCTGCGGGTCCTCGCCTCCCGGGCCTCGCTGGTGGTGAGCGGCGTGCACGCGGGCGGGCGCTACGAGTGGTCGCCGCAGTACTTCAAGGAGGTCAACCTCGTCGGCTCGAACGCGTTCGGGATCGAGGAGGTCGAAGGGGTCCGCCAGCACGCGATCCAGCACTATCTCGATCTGGTGCAGGACGGGCGGGTCGACATCTCCGGCATGCTGACCCACACGTTCCGGCTCGTCGACTGGCGCGACGCGTTCACGACCATCGCCAAGCAGCACGAGACCGGCGCGATCAAGGTCGCGTTCGACTTCCGATGACCGACCAGCTGTATTTCCGCCAGCTGCTGGCGGGCCGGGACTTCGCCCGCGACGATCCGGTGGCGCCCCAGATGGTCAACTTCGTGTACCTGATCGGCGACCGCGAGACCGGCGACGCAGTCGCGGTCGACCCCGCCTACGGCGTGCACGAGCTGGTCGAGATCCTCGACGCCGACGGGCTGCGGCTGCGCGGGGTGCTCGGCACGCACTGGCACCCCGACCACCTCGGCGGCGACCTCATGGGCTACCCGATCGAGGGCATCCGCGACCTGCTCGCGATCCCCGAGGTGGCGGCGAAGGTGCACGTGCAGCGCGACGAGGAGGAGTGGGTGAAGCGGGCCACCGGCGTGAGCGACGGCGACCTCGAGCTGCACGACAGCGGCGACGTGGTCGAGGTCGGCCACGTCCCGGTGCGCCTGCTGCACACGCCCGGTCACACGCCGGGAAGCCAGTGCTTCGTCGTCGACGGGAAGCTCGTGGCCGGCGACACCCTGTTCCTCGACGGCTGCGGCCGCACCGACCTGCCCGGCGGCGACTCCGACCAGATGTACGAGAGCCTCACCCAACGGCTCGCCTCGATCCCCGACGACACGGTGCTGTACCCGGGTCATCTCTACTCGGAGGCGCCGTTCGCGACGATGGGCGTGACGCGGCAGCGCAACTACGTATTTCGGCTCCCCACCCTCGAGCAGTGGCGCATGCTCCTCGGGTGAACCTGCGGATCGCCGACCACCGGCTCGACTCCGAGGTGGCGACGCCGCTGGCGCGGGCGCTGCTCGCCGAGATCGAGGACCGCTACGGCGAGCCGGACGCCGACCCCGACCGCTTGACCGCCGACGACCTCGCGCCACCGGTCGGGGCCTTCGTCGTCGCGTGGCTCGACGGGACGCCGGTCGGCTGCGGCGGTCTGCGCCGCTACGACGACGGGGTCGGCGAGCTGAAGCGCATGTACACCGATCCCCGGTGGCGCGGCCGCGGGGTGGCGTGGCAGGTGCTCGCCCAGCTCGAGGACCGGGCCCGGCGTCGCTTCGGCTACGGGCGGCTCGTGCTCGAGACCGGCGTCCTCCAGCCGGAGGCGATGGCGCTGTACGAGTCGGCGGGCTACGAGCGCATCGAGCCGTACGGCTTCTACCGGGCGTCGCCGCTCAGCCGGTGTTTCAGCAAGACGCTGTGACGGATGTGGTTCAGCTTGAGTGTCGTAGGTGTTCTTTACCGTTCGCTTGGTGAGCCGGTGTCGTTCGTTTCGCTTCTTGTTGAGTCCGACCGCACGTCAGCGGTCGGCGCTGGTCTATCTGTTGGGGACACAGCGGGAGATATATAACGCGGCGTTGGAGGAGCGTCGTGGTGCTTGGAGCTGGAAGCACCGCTCGGTGAGCTATGAGGCTCAGTGCCGGACGCTCACTGCGCTGCGGGCGGCGGACCCGGTGGTGCGGGCGGCGGGCGTGGGCGTGAGCCGGGGGACGCTGGCGCGCCTGGACCGGGCGTTCGAGGCGTTCTTCCGCCGGTGCCAGGAGGGTGAGGAGCCGGGCTACCCGCGGTTCAAGTCGCAGCGACGCTTCGCGTCGCTGCAATGGGAAGACCGCGACGGCTGGCGTCTCGACACAGCAGCCCGGCGCCTGCACGTCCACGCGGTCGGCGGCATCAAGGTTCGCCTCCACCGGCCGCTGCGGGGCACCCCGAAGGCGGTCACCATCAAGCGGGAAGGGCGGCGCTGGTGGGTCAGCATCCGCTGTGTCGATGTTCCCGCCGAGCCGCTGCCGCCCACTGGACGCGAGGTCGATATCGATCTGGGGGTCCGGGTTCTGGTCGCGACCAGCGACGGGCAGCTCCTCGCCAACCCGCGCCACGGCGCCCGGGGCGCGGGGCGTCTCGCCGCCGCGCAGCGCAACGTCGCCAGCAAGCAGAAGGGATCCAAGCGCCGCTGGCGGGCCGGTGAACGGGTCGGGGCCGCGCACCGCTACATCCGCAACTGCCGCATGAACGCCCTCCATCAGCTGTCCCGCCAGCTGGTCAACGACTACGACCTCCTCGTCCACGAAGACCTGCGCATCCCGAACCTGGTCCGACGTGCCAAGCCCCGTCCCGACGGCAAGGGCGGCCACGAGCCCAACGGGGCGGCCGCCAAGACCGCCCTCAACCGTTCCATTCGAGACGCCGGGTGGGGAACCCTCCTGGCGATGATCACCTACAAGGCGGAAGGAGCCGGTCGGTGCGTCATCGC
>CALEYV010000065.1 GCA_937927875.1 uncultured Actinomycetes bacterium
GGCGGGTCCTGCATCGGCAGCGCGCCGACGCCCCGCAGTCGGCTCGGCGCGGCCGCCGTCCACTCGGCGAGCCAGTCGTTGTAGGCGCGGCAGGACCAGACCGCCAGCTCCGGGTCGCGGATCCCGCCCAGCTTCAGCCCCAGCCCGGGGTAGATGACGGCGAGGTCGATCCCCTCGGAGTCGAGGACCTTCACCCGCTCGGTGGCGTCGAACCCGGCCGGGTTCAGCTCCTCGTAGTGGCGGCCGCGACCGAAGTCCTCGAACGACTCGCCGGCGTTGCCGAGCCCGACCAGGCCCCGGTCGGTGGCCACCTGGTCCTCGACGAGGCACTCGTCGTAGCCGGTGGCCTCGTTCCAGCGCAGCCGGATGCCCCGGTCGCGCAGGTGGGCCGGGAGGCTCCGCTCCCAGAGATCGGGCGGCTCGCACACGTGGCCGTCGGCGTCGACGATGTACTCCTGCGGCGTGGGCATGGCCAGAGGATGGCGGCGCCCGATGGTGCTCGTCAACGCCGCGCCACCGGGTCAGCCCTCCGTCGGGCGCTCGATGATGCTTGCCGGCCCGGCGTCGCCGACCGGTGCCTCCGGCTGCACCTCGATGGTGTCGACGTGCACACCCGCCGGCGCGGTCACGGCGGCGATGACCGCGCGCGCGACGGCGTCCGGCTCGAGCATGCCGGCGTGGCGCTGCAGCCCGAAGCGGGGCCAGTACGCCATCAGGTCCTCGAGCATGTCCATCGGCCACGCGAAGCCGAACTCGCTCATCGTGGGCCCGACCCGCACCGTCGTGGATCGGATGCCGGTGCCCTCGAGCTCCACCGCGAGCGTGTGAGCGAGCGCCTCGAGCCCCGCCTTCGTCGCCGTGTACGCGGCCATGCGAGGCCGCACGTGCCGGGTCGCGTCGGAGGTGATGAAGACGAGGTCGCCGCGTCGTTGGCCCCGCATGGATCCCACGGCCAGGCGGGTCATGAGGAGCGGCCCGAGCAGGTTCGTGGCGACGTCGCGCGCCAGCGCATCGGCCGGGATCTCGTCGATCCAGCCCGGGGTGGCCACCCCGGCGTTGTTCACGAGCACGTCGACGGCGCCGAGGGTGTCCTCGGCGGCGACGAAGAAGCGCTCGATCGAGGACGGGTCGGTGACGTCGAGCTCCTGGGCGAACGCGGTCCCACCTCGGCGCTCGACCTCGCTGGCCGTGTCGGCGAGCCGGTCGGTCCTCCGCGCCCCGAGCGCGATCGCCCAGCCGAGCCCGCCGAGCTCGACCGCGATGGCGCGCCCGATGCCGGACGATGCCCCGGTGACGATCGCCGTCCGCGCCTCGCTCATCGGCTCCTCTCCGCGCCGAACGTTAGAGCCCGCCCCAGGCCACGACCGGTCCGGCGGCCTCGAGGAGCTGCGCGGTGTCGTCGACGCAGACCGGCACCGCCAGCATCTCGGGCGAGCCGGCGTCGAGGGCGCCCGCCAGCTGCGCGGCGTGCGCGTCGGCGCGCGCCAGGGAGGCCTGCTCGGACCACACCTCGATCACCAGCGGGGCGGGCTGGTCGAGCGCGCGCTCGATGGCCTCGGCGGTGGCCTCGTCGAGCGGCTCGCTGACGACGGCGACCGCGGGGCGTCCAGCGGCCGCCTCGGCGGCGGCGAGGCGGACCGCGACGCCGGGATCCCGACGGGCCGGGACGACGACCCGTCGCTTCGCGCCGGGCGTGAGCGCGGGGGTCGCGAAGGTCCGCGCCACCCACAGGCCCGCGAGTCCCGGCTCGGCGGTGACCAGGCCGCCCGCGGGCACCGCGGCGGCGACGTCGGCGACGGCACGGGCCGGATGCAGCGGGACCTTGTCGTCCCCGTAGCCGGGCTGCGCGACCGCCGCGAGCCTGCGATAGAGCTCGTTCGGGAGCGGGGGGCCGGTGTTCACGATGCGACCGGCGGCGACGCCGAGCTCGGCGGGCTCGAGGTCGACGCGCGGGGCGAGCGCGAGCCGCGCCGGTGGCGACTCGTCGGGATCGGCGCCGACGACGACGATCGCGTCCGCGGCACCGAAGCCGAGCAGCTCGAAGTCGTGAGCCTGGAGGCCGCACGTCCCCAGGTGGTGCGGGCTGTCCCAGGCGAAGACGCCCTTGGCGCCCCAGGTGTTGGCAACGCCGAGGTCGCCGGCCGCCGCGAAGGCCCGGAGGTCCTCGACCCGGTCGTCGTCGATCACGCCGGGGCCGGCGAGCACGACGAGGCGGCCGCGGCGGTCGAGCGTCCCGTCCCTCGCCACGCGGTCATCGTCGCGCAGGCGACGCGTCGGCACCCAGGTGTCGCGCGCGCCGCGCCCCCGATGGTGTCGCTAGGCCTCCTATACGATCCCGCCGGTGCCCGACCGCAACGTGTACCTCCACGAGTACATCGACATCGTCGGCGAAGGCGCCATGGCGTACATGGAGCACACCGTCGAGCGGGGCGCGGACGACGCGTCGGGCGGCGAGCTGGCGCTGGTCGGGACCTGGTACACGATGGGCTCGACCGGTCGCTGGCCCCAGGTCGTGAACGTGTGGGAGTGCGTCGACGGCTGGCGGAGCTGGCGCCGCCTCATGGAGCGCACGAACCTGCGCCGCACCCAGAGTCCCGAGCTCGAATCCTGGTGGCGGATGGCGCTCGAGGTGCGCACCGGCGGCTTCGACCGCCTGCTAGCGGGCGCGCCCGGCTGCCCGTCCCTCGCCGACCTGCGGGCCGCCGACATCCGGTCGCCGGTGTTCGTGCACGAGCTCTCCCGGTGCCGCCCCGGCGCCGCGCTCGAGTACCTGGCCGCGGTGCGCGAGGAGTGGCAGCCGGTGCTCGCCGACTACCGGCACCGGCTCGTCGGGCTCTACGAGGTGCTGCTCACCGACCGCGAGGTGCTCACGATCTGGGCCACCGACCCGACGTCGCACTGCGAGCTCCAGAGCGCCGCCGTCGAGCGCATGGACGACCGCATCGCCTGGTGGCGGGCGCGCGCTCGCGAGTTCCTGACCGACTGGCGCGAGGAGCTGATGACCCCGCACCCGAGGACGGTGCTCTCGGCCGGTGACCCGCTGTGAGCGGTTCGCGCCGCGGACCCCTCGCGGGCGTCCGCGTGATCGAGAGCTCGCTGCTCGGGCCGGGCGAGCTCACGTCGTTCCTCGCCGACCTCGGCGCCGACGTGATCAAGGTCGAGCCGCCGCAGGGTGACTACATCCGGCGGATGACGTGGCCGATCGTGGAGGGCGAGTCGCTGCTGCACCTGCACATCCACCGCGGGAAGCGCAGCATCACGCTCGACCTGCGCAAGCCGGAGGGGGTCGAGGTGTACCGGGACCTGGCGCGCCAGTCCGACGCGGTGGTGGAGGCGATGCGACCGGGCGCGCTCGCCAAGCGGGGGCTCGGGTACGAGGAGCTGGCGCGGGTCAACCCGCGAATCGTCTTCTGCTCCCTCTCCGGCTACGGGGCGACCGGCCCCTACCGGGACCTGCCGGCCCACGGCATCGCCTTCGACACCTGGGCCGGCCTCGTCCCGGCCGCCTACGACGAGGAGGGCTTCTGCTACCTGCCCGAGCACCCGTCGATGGGGATCCACGCCGGCCCGCTCCTCGGCGCCTTCGCCCTGCTGGCCGGCATCACGCGGGCGCGCGAGACCGGTCAGGGCTGCGCCATGGAGGTGGCGCAGTCCGACGCCGCCGCGTACATGGACTGGTACCGGATCGAGACCTGGCGCGCGTACGAGCGCCCCGAATCCGAGGTGACGGGGAACGCCAGCGACAACTACGAGCGACGCGCCCCCGGCACGGCCGGCATGCGCGAGGGCGTCCGCTACCAGATGTACGAGTCGTCGGACGGCCACGTCCTCTTCATGGCGTCGGAGCGGGCGTTCTGGCGGAACTTCTGCGAGGGCGTCGGCCGGCTCGACCTGTTCGAGCGCTGGCCGGGCGAGGAGTACGCCGACCACGCGCGGAACAACCGCGAGATGCAGCGGGAGCTCCGCGACATCTTCCACACCAAGACGTCGAAGGAGTGGATCGAGTTCGGCAACACCGTCAACACGCCGATCGCGCCCGTGAACACGTCGAAGACGATCGCCGACGACCCCCAGTTCCAGGACCGCTTCCCGTGGTTCCCCGCGTCACAGCTCGGCGCCGACGAGATCCCCCTCCCGGTGAAGATCGCCGACGAGGAGCTGCCGGCCCCGAGCAGGGCGCCGAAGGTGGGGCAGCACACCGACGAGGTGCTGCGGGACGTGCTCGGCTACGACGACGATCGCGCCGGCGCCCTGCGGGACGCCGGAGCCCTCGGATGAGCGGCGAGCCGGCGGTGAGCTCGGACTCGGTCGCCCTGGACGGGCGGGCCCTTGGTCGGCGCGGGCAGCAGACGCGGACCCGGCTCCTGGAGGCGACGGCGCAGATGCTCGAGCGGGTCGGGCTGCGCGACCTTCGGGTCGTCGACATCGCCCGGGTCGTGGGGACATCGCCGGCGACCTTCTATCAGTACTTCCGCGACGTCGAGGACGCCGTGCTCGCGCTCGCGGTGGAGGCGGCCGAGGACCTGAGCCCGGTGTCGAGGGCACTCGCCGAGCCGTGGACCGACACCTCGGCGCGCCGGATCGTGGAGGCGTTCGTCGTCTCCTGGGACGCGCACCGCGCCGTGCTGCGGGTCCGCAACCTCGCGGCCCAGGAGGGGGACCAGCGGTTCCGGACCGCGCGGCTCGCCTCGCTGCGGCCGATCACCGAGGCGCTCGCGGCGCGGGTCGCGGAGTCGCAGCAGGCGGGTCGGGTCAGCCCGGACGTGTCGCCGATCGCGGCCGCGTCGGCGATGGTGGCGATGACCGAGCGGGTCGCCGCCTTCCACCGCGAGATCGAGGACCTGGGCGTGGGGCCGGACGCGCTCATCGCGACCACGGCCCGGATCATCGATCAGACGGTGACCGGCCCCTCCTGACGCGGCCGGTCGGCCCGTGCCGGGTGCGCGACGTGGGCGATGAGCTCGACGTCTCGCTCCGACACCTTCTCGAACAGCTCCCGCTTCCGGCGCGCACCCCAGAGTTCGAGCTCGACGTCGCGCGTCGCCTGCAGCCGCAGCACCACCAGCGACGGCCCGACGGTCACATCGACGTGGTCCACCGCGCTGCTGCGGCTCCGGTCGAGCCCGTCCGCCAGGCGCAGGATGGCGGCGAGCCGGCGGAGCCGGCCCCGGTTGACCATCCCGAACTCGTCGCCGGGCTTCGGCTCCCCGCGGCGGTGCCAGCGGGCGAGCGCGGCGAGGAGCTGCACCTCCTCGGGGGTGAAGCCGCGCAGCTGCGCGTGCCGGATCAGGTAGGCGCCGTGCTTGTGATGGCCGCTCGTGGACACGTGCTCGCCGACGTCGTGCAGCAGCGCGCCGTACTCGAGCAGCTCCCGGTCCGCGGCATCGAGGCCCAGCAGCTCGTGGGTCTGGTCGAACAGCTCGAGGGCCAGGCGCGCCACCTGACGGGCGTGCTCCTCCGAGCCGTCGCAGCGGCGGGCGAAGCCCTGCGTCGAGGCGCGCCGGATGGCCCGCGGATCGTCCGACCAGTCACTCGGATCGTGGCGCCCGATCACGTCCAGCACGATCCCCTCGCGCAGCGCCCACTCGCTCACGGTCATGGCGTCGATGTCGAAGAGGTCCATGGCCGTGGCCAGCAGGACCGAGCCGGCCGGGATGAGGTCCACGCGCCGGGCCTCGAGCCCTTCCATCCGGAGCCGCTCACCGGCCTTCGAGCTGAGGATCTCCTGGTGCAGCGGGCGGAACTCGTCGCGGGTGAACCGCAGCTGGTTCAGCGAGACGGGCACGTCGACGGCGCGCCGGGACGCGACCATGTGGGCGAGGTCGAGGAGCGTCCCGCTGCTCCCGACCGTGAGGCGGGGCGTGAACGGCCGCACCTCCTCGGCGACCGGCTGCAGCGCCTCGGTGATCCGGGCCTGCAACGCCCGCCGGTCGGGCTTCGAGAGCGGGTCGCTGCGCACGAACTCGGCGGTGAGCCGGCCGACGCCGAGGTTCTCGCTCGTCGACCACTGCAGCCCGCCCGCGTCGCCGACCATGATCTCGAGGCTCCCGCCGCCGAGGTCGAAGCAGAGCGCCGGGGCCGGGTCGAGCAGCACGCTGGCCCGGATGGCCCCGAAGATCAGCTCGGCCTCCCGACGGCCGCTGATGACTTCGACCTGGACGCCGGTCTCGGCCTCGATGCGGTCGACGAGCGCGTCGCCGTTGGAGGCCTGGCGGATCGCGCTCGTCGCGCAGGCGTGGGTCTCGGTGGCGCCGGCGGCGTCGGCGACGAGCTTGAAGTGGCGCACCGTCTCGACCGCCCCGTCGGCGGCGTCGTCGGTGATGCGACCCTCACGAGCGACGACGTCGCCGAGCCGGATCATGGCCTTCTCGCGCGTCAGCGCTTCGAACTCACCGTCGGAGCGAACGTCGGCGACGAGCAGATGGAAGGAGTTGGTGCCGAGGTCCAGCGCGGCGATCCGCACGCGGCGAGGGTAGCGGTAGGGTCCTGGCCGCACGGTGATTGAGTAAGCGAGGAGCACATGGCCGAGTACGACGCCGAACCACGGATGCTGATCGACGGCAAGCTCGCGGACGCCGCCTCGGGGGCGACGTTCCCGAACGTCAACCCGGCGACCGAGGACGTGATCGGCCACGTCGCCAACGCGGGCCCGGCCGACATGGACCGGGCCATCGCCGCCGCTCGCCGCGCCTTCGACGACACCGACTGGTCGACGAACCGGGACCTCCGCCGTCGCTGCCTCCAGCAGCTGAAGGACGCCCTCGACCGCGAGCGCGAGACTCTCCGGGCCCAGATCGTGGCCGAGGTCGGGACGCCGATCATGCTGACCTACGCGGTGCAGCTCGACTCGTGCATCGAAGACCTGCAGTGGGACATCGACGTCATCGACTCGTACCGGTGGCAGGAGGACCTGCCGGTCCACGAGTTCATGGGCATGCGCAGCGGGCGGCGCGTCTACAAGGAGCCGGTCGGCGTCTGCGGCGCGATCACGCCGTGGAACTTCCCGTTCATGCTCAACCTCTCGAAGATCGGCCCGGCCCTGGCCGCCGGCAACACCGTGGTGCTGAAGCCGGCGCCCGACACGCCCTGGAGCGCCACCTTCCTCGGCCGGCTGGCCGCCGAGCACACCGACCTCCCGCCGGGCGTCCTCAACATTGTCACCGCGGGCGACAAGGCCGAGGTCGGGGAGGTGCTCACCGGCGATCCCCGCGTCGACATGATCAGCTTCACGGGATCGTCCGGGACCGGCAAGCGCATCATGGCCCGCGGCGCCGACACGCTGAAGCGCGTGTTCCTCGAGCTCGGTGGCAAGTCGGCGAACATCGTGCTCGACGACGCTGACTTCGCGTCGGTGGTCCCGTCCGGCTCGATGACGTGCATCCACGCCGGGCAGGGCTGCGCCATCACGACCCGCATGCTGCTCCCGGCGGCGCGGTACGACGAGGGCGTCGAGCTGGTGCGCGCGGCGTTCGAGGGCTTCCCCTACGGCGACCCGACCGACCCCGCCAACCTCATGGGACCGCTCATCAACGAGCGCCAGCGCGAGCGGGTCCTCGGCTACATCGAGCGCGGCAAGGCCGAGGGCGCGCGGCTGCTGGTAGGCGGCGAGGTGCCCAAGCAGTTCCCGAAGGGGTACTTCGTCGAGCCGACGCTCTTCGTCGACGTCGACCCCGACGCGACCATCGCCCAGGAGGAGATCTTCGGGCCCGTCCTCGCCGTCCTCAAGTACGAGGACGACGCCGACGCGGTCCGCATGGCCAACAACTCGCGCTACGGGCTCTCGGGCGGGGTCAATAGCGGGTCGCTCGAGCGGGCCCTGGCGGTGGCGTCGCAGATCCGTACCGGGACCATCAGCGTGAACGGCGGCGGGTGGTTCGGTCCCGACTCCCCGTTCGGGGGCTACAAGGAGAGCGGCATCGGCCGGGAGCACGGGATCGCCGGCTTCGAGGAGTACCTCGAGCTCAAGACCATCGGCCTCCCCGCCGACGCCGCGTAACGCGCTTGGCGCGTCTTCCGGCGCCGGCCCTCGAGCGGCTCGAGCCGGTGCTGGCCGACCTGCGGGCACTGCCGGACCTGCGCGAGCGCAGCCCCGGCACCTTCACCCACCGCGGCGGCGCGTTCCTCCACTTCCACGCCTTCGCGACCGGGCTGGCCGCCGACGTGAAGGCCGACGGCACATGGCGCCGCTACGACGTCGACCGCGCCGCGGGGCGCCGCACCCTGCTGCGCGACGTGCGGCGAGTGCTCCGCGGCGACACCGCCGACCTCGCCGGCGACCCGACCTGACGCGCGAACCGCCCGCTACCATCGCCCTCAGGGTGGGTGACGACGAAGGGGACCACATGGCGACCACGCAGAACGACCTCGAGACGCTCCTGCCCTACGCGGAGTACCTCCCGAAGTTCGCCACCCTCGAGGAGGAGCGGCGCCACCGCAAGCAGCGGCTCGCGGCCGGCTTCCGTCTGTTCGGGAAGTTCGGGTTCGACGAGGGTGTCGCCGGTCACATCACCGCCCGCGACCCCGAGCACCTCGACCATTTCTGGGTCAACCCGTTCGGCATGAACTTCAAGCACATCCGCGTCTCCGACCTCCTCCTCGTCAACCGCGAGGGCGAGGTCGTCGAGGGCGACAAGGGCGTGAACGCGGCCGCGTTCGCCATCCACTCCCAGGTGCACGAGGCCCGCCCGGACGTCGTGGCGGCCGCCCACTCCCACTCGCTGCACGGAAAGGCGTGGTCGACGCTCGGCCGCCTGCTCGACCCGCTGACCCAGGACGCGTGCGCCTTCTACCAGGACCACGCGCTGTTCGACGACTACACGGGCGTCGTCCTCGATCTCGAGGAGGGCAAGCGCCTCGCGCACGCGCTCGGCGACGCCAAGGCCCTGATCCTGCGCAACCACGGGCTGCTCACCGTCGGTCACAGCGTCGACGAGGCGGTCTGGTGGTTCATCACCATGGAGCGTTCCTGCCAGGCCCAGCTGCTGGCCGAGGCCGCCGGCACCCCGGTGCACATCTCGCCCGAAGCGGCGGCGTTGACCGCGAGCCAGGTCGGGTCGCACGTCGCGGGATGGTTCAGCTTCTCGCCGCTCTACGAGTGGATCGTGCGGGAGCAGCCCGACCTGCTCGAGTGACGACGCTGCGGCGCGGCGGCGCCGTCCTCGCGACCGGGCTCCTCGCGGCGAGCCTCGCGGGTGCGGTCCCCGCCGTGGCGGCGACCGGCCCCCAGCGGAGCTACGCCGCCGCCTGCCGGGCCGCCGGCGTCCTCATCGCCAGCCCCGGCACCCCCGCGGCGGTGCCGGTCGCGGCTCGGAGCGCGCTGCCGCCGACGCCGCTGCCGGTCGTGCTGGCGGCGGCCAAGACCGCGGTCGCCGCCCGCGTCGCGGCCGTCGTCTACCAAGGTCGCCCGCCGAAGACGCCCCGCCGGCCGCCTGGGTTCGCCGGTCCGATCCCGCCGGAGCGCTGTCAGGTCGTCCGGCTCGAGATCGCGCAGGCGCTGGAGGGAACACCACCCCGGGTGCTCGTCGTCGTGAAGCCGCAGGCGCCCTATCTCCTGGCGAAGTCGTCGAAGCCGCACCCGGGGACGTTCCTGCTCGACGGCGGCTCGCCGTTCCCGAGCATCCTCGGCAACTACGGACCCGACCCGTACTCGCCGGCGGACGTCGCCGCCGCGCTGGCGGCCCGCCACTGACGCTACGAGGTCTTCGAGCGGGCGTACTCCTTCGTGCCGGCGAGGAAGCCGTCGGTGTCGCCGAACTTCCCGGCCACGATGTCGGCGAACCAGGCCGGCACGTAGCCCTCGAACGAGCCGGCGTCGAGCTGGGCGAGGACCGGCTCGACGATGGCATCGACGGGCAGCATCTCGACCGATTCGTGGAACCCGGCCTCGTTGTCGGGCAGGTGGAACAGCTCGGTGTCGAGCACGCCCGGGTTCACGACGTGCACGAGCACCTCGGTGTCACGCAGGTCGACCGCCATCGACTCGGAGAAGGCCGTCAGCGCGGCCTTGCTCGCCGCGTACGCCGCCTCGATCGGCGGGCCGAGCCGCGCCGCCACCGACGAGATGTTCACGATTCGCCCTGACCGCTCGATGAGCATGGGCAGCAGCGCGAGGGTCAGCCGGACCGGCGACTGGTAGTTGATGCGCATCACCGCGTCGACCTCAGCCGGCGAGAGGCGCCGCACGTCCCGACGCTTCGGGATGCCGGCGTTGTTGACGAGCACGTCGATGCCGCCCAGCTCGTCGGCGGCCCGCTTCGCGAAGCCCTCGATCTGGTCGAGGTCGGCGAGGTCGACCGTCCAGGCGCGCGACGCCGGCGTGTGCTCCTGGAGCCGGGCGAGCACCTCGTCGAGCCGATCGGCGCGCCGGGCGCAGATGCCCACCGTCGCGCCGCGGCGGGCGAAACCCTCCGCGAGCGCGGCGCCGATGCCCGACGACGCGCCGGTGACGAGGACGTGCTTGCCGTCGACCGTGTAGCCCATGAGCCCCGACGCTACCGGCACCCGGCAGGTACTGTCCCGCGTCCGTGACCCTGGATCCCGCCGCGGCGCTGCTCACCGACCGGATCACCGTCGTCACCGGCGCCGCGGTCGGCATCGGCGAGGCGATTGCGGGCGCGTTCGCCCGCTTCGGCGCCCACGTGGCGATCTGCGACCGCGACCAGCCGAACCTCGAGTCCACCACCGAGCGCATCAAGGCGGAGGGACGGCGAGTCGTCGCCGCCGAGCTCGACGTCCGTGACGAGGCGGCCGCCGCCGACTTCGTCGCCGCGGCTGCCCGCGAGCTGGGACCGATCGACGTGCTCGTCAACAACGCCGGCGGCGGGTTCTGGGCCGACTTCCTCGGCGTGAACGCCAAGGGCCAGGACGCCCTGATCCGCGAGAACTTCGTGAGCGTCACCAACTTCGTTCGGCCGACCGTCGAGGTGATGGCCGAGCGGGGCGGCTCGATCGTGAACCTCACGTCCATCGAGGCGCACCGGGCCGCCCCCGGCTACGCCGTCTACTCGGCGATGAAGGCGGCGGTGGCGAGCCTGACCAAGACGCTGGCGCTCGAGCTCGGCCCGCGCCGCATCCGGGTGAACTGCATCGCGCCCGACGTCATCCCCACGCCCGGCATCGGCCCCCAGGAGGTTCACACGCCGCTGCCGGTCGCCGGCGACGTCGATGACATTGCGGCCGCGGCCGTGTTCCTCGCCGGCGACCTGAGCCGGTTCGTGACCGGGACGACGATCCACGTCGACGGCGGCAACCTCGCCGCCGGCGGCTGGTACCGCGGACCGGACGGCACCTTCGTGCTCCACCCGTGAACGCGGCGTGCCGACGGAGGTCGGCCCGATGAAGTTCGGGATCGCGCTCGGGCGCCTGAACCCGGCCTTCTTCACCGAGTGCAGCGTCGCGGCGGACCAGCTCGGCTACGAGTCGGTCTGGCTGCCCGAGCACCTGGTCTTCACGAGCCGCATGAGCCGGTCGCCGCACCCCGGCGAGGAGCACCCGCCGGTCCCGCCGACCACGCCCATCTTCGACGCCTTCGCTTACCTCGCCTACCTCGCGGGCCGGACCGAGCGGGTGCGGCTCGGCACCCACGTCTACAACCTCGGCCTTCGGCATCCCTTCGTCGCTGCCCGGGCCGTGCAGACCCTCGACGTCGTGTCCGGCGGCCGCACCGAGTTCGGCGTCGGCGCCAGCTGGCTCGAGGAGGAGTGGGTGGCGGCCGAGCTCGACTTCCACACCCGGGGTCGCCGCGTCGACGAGGCCCTCGAGGTGTGCAAGCGGCTTTGGACCGAGGACGAGGTGTCGCACCGGGGAGAGTTCTTCTCGTTCGACGGGGTCGTGTTCGAGCCGAAGCCGCTGCAGCGGCCGTGGCCGCCGATCCTCATCGGCGGCGAGAGCGACGCCGCGCTGCGCCGAGCGGCCCGCCACGCCGACGGCTGGATCGGCATGAGCCACGACCTCGACAGCGGTGGTCGACAGATCGCCCGGCTGCGGTCGCTGCTCGCCGACGCAGGCCGCCGCGACGACCGGTTCGAGATCTGCCTCGGCGGCCCCGTCGAGTCGAAGGCGGACGCCGCCCGCTGGGCGGACCTCGGCGTGACCCGCCTCATCGTCTCGCCCTGGCGACGCTCCCGCGAGGCCATCGATGGGATGGAGGACTTCGCGCGGCGCCTCGAGCTGCCCCGGTAGGCGGCCAGTGGCGTCGGCGCCCCGCCGGTGGCGGTCAGGGCCCTTCGGCCAGCAGGGCGTCGGGGTCGGCGTCGTAGTCCCGGGTGGTGCCGGTGTTGCGGAGCGACACCTCCACGACGCCGGGCTGCATGGTGTGGCAGATCGGGCCCTGGATGTCGAGGAGGTCGATGGCGCGCGGCACCGCGTCGAGGTCCATGCCCCGCCCCATGCCGATGTCGCAGGCGCGGCGCAGCACGATCGCCGCCTCGGCCTCGTCCGGCTCGAGGTGCTCGTCGGCCCACCGGAGGAACCCACCCCGCCAGCGGGTCTCCGAGTACGGCGGCGGCTCGACGCAGCGGCGGCCGTCGAGCACCCAGGTCAGGCGCAGCTCGCCGTCGCGCCAGAGCCGGACCTCGTGCCGGCCGCCCAGCTGCGCGCCGGCCGGGATCGCGATGTCGTACTGGCGGGTGTGACCGGGCGGCCCGCCGCGGGCGGCGTGCGCGACCGCGAGACCGGCGAGGTCGAACATGTGGGTGCAGTTGCGCTTGGGATCGGCCCAGTCGCCGACCGCCAGGCACCGCGGCGACAGCGGCATCCCCGCCAACGCCCGGAGCGGCTCGGAGGCCGACGGGCACGTCGTCCACGGCCACCGGCGCGAGCCGGCGTCGATCTCGACGACGCGCTCGCCGTCGTGGCGGAGCTGGACCGTGAAGTAATGGAAGTCGTCTTCCAGCCCGCCCGCGACGACGCCGTCGCCCTCGAGGACGACCCGGAGCCGCCGTCGGTACGAGCCGGTGGGGTAGGGGCCGCTCATGCGCTCCGGGTCCGCCCGCCCGGGTAGCTGCCGCCGCCGAACCGAGCGTCGAGGGCGTCGTAGTCGACCGCGAAGCCGTGCCGGGGGAGCGCGTCCACGAACTCGACCGACCGGGGCCGCTTGTACGACGCGATCTGGGTGCCGCAGTGGTCGATCAGCTCCTCGGCGGTCGCGTTCGACCCGTCGCGCAGCACGACGACCGCCTTGACGCGCTGCACCCAGGTCGGGTCAGGCACGCCGATGACGGCGCACTCGGCGACCGCGGGGTGGCTGGCCAGGCCCCGCTCGACCTCGGCCGGGTAGATGTTCTCCGCCGCCGACTTGATCAGGCGGGCCTTCGGCCCGATGAAGCTCAGCGAGCCGTCCGGCTCCCGGCGGCCCAGGTCGTGGGTGTGGTGCCAGCCGTCGCGGTGGCGGCGGGCGTTCTCGGCCGGCCGGTTCCAGTACCCGGACATGACGGTCGGGCCGCGGGCCACGATCTCGCCCACCTCGCCCGGCGCCACGTCGCGGTCGTCGTCGTCGACGATGCGCACCTGCACCAGCGGCGACGGCCGGCCGTGGCTGCCGGCGGCGTCGAGGCCCAGGCAGCTATACGTCAGCATGCCGACCACCTCGGTCTGCCCGTAGCCACCGGGGCGCGTCGCCCAGGCGCTGGTGTCGGTTCGGGCGACGGCGTCGAACGTCGGCCGTCCCGGCGCCACCCGCAGGCTGGTGAGGTCATAGCCGCCCTCCTCCCGGGCCGCGAGCACCTCGTCGACGGTCGGGCCGAGAATGAACGCGCCGGTGCAGCGCTCCCGCTCGATGACCTGGCACAGCAGCTCGGCGTCGACCCGCCGGACGAACACGTTCGTGCCCCCGGTGACGAAGGTGGCGAGCGTGTGCATGAGGGTGCCGAGGTGGAACAGCGGGCCGCTGTTCAGGTACACGTCGTCGGCGCTCGTCCCCGTGTAGTGCCCGTACACGAGGCCCTGGGCGATGCACGCGGTGTGGCTCAGCATCGCTCCGTTCGGCTGCCCCTCGAACGCCGCCGTGTAGACGATCAGAACCGGGGCGGCCGAGTCGACCGGCCGGCCCGGGTCGTCGCCGGTTCTCCCGGCCAGCCACTCCTCGTACCCGCCGACGTCCTCGTCGTGCTGGATCCACCGGGCGCGGCTCCTGGTCCGCCGTCGGGCCTCGGTCACCGAGGCGCCGATCTCCTCCTCCTGCCACAGCACCACGAGGGGCTCGAGGTCGTCGAGGACGAAGGCGAGCTCGTCGGCGGTCTGGCGCCAGTTCACCGGGCAGCACATCGCGCCGAGCTTCGCCGCCGCCAGCAGCGTCTCGAGGACGCGGAACGAGTTCTGGCCCAGCCACGCGACTCGCTCGCCGGGCCCGACGCCCTCGGCGGCGAGGGCGTTCGCGAGCTGGTTCACGCGCCGGTCGAGGTCGGGGTAGCAGAGCCGCCGGTCGCCGTCGACGACGCCGAGCTGCTTCGGGCGACTGCGTGCGTGCTCACGCAGCACGTCGCCGAGCGCGAGCTCGTGGACGGGGTCCACGTCTCAGCCGTCCAGCGAGTCGCGGTATGCCATCGGCAGCAGCTCGATGAGCTGGCCGTCGGGATCGCGGACGAACACGCCGAAACCGATGTTCGTGTCGTCGAGCACCTCGCCGCCGTTCGCGGCGACGGCCCGGCAGGCGGCGTCGATGTCGTCCACCGACAGCGACACGTGGGTGAGGCCGGGATCGTTCATCACCCGGGGCTGTGGCGGGCCCGGGCGGGCGCCGTCGCCGGCGAAGTGCAGCAGCTCGAGGACGAGGCCGTCGCGCCGCAGGTAGCAGGCCGTCATCCCGATCGGCGGGGTCAGCCGCAGCAGCTGGTCCGACGGGCTGTCGGCGGGCGTGATCTCCCGCCAGAACTCGAACCCGAACACGTCCTCGTAGAACCGGCGGGACCGGGCCAGGTCGGTGACGCACTGCCCCAGGTGGTTGAAGACCGCCATGCGCGCATGTTCGCGCACCGGGGCACCGGCCACGCGCGCCTCCGGTGCGAGGGAAGGGCCGTGGCTACGTCGTGGCTTCGGGAGGACGCACGTTGATGACGAGGGTGAAGATCGCCTTCACCACCGGCTCCTGGCTCTGGGCGTCCTTCCACTCGGTCTCGGTGACGTAGAACTCGAGCTTCCCGCCGTTCGAGCGCTCCTTCTCGTACACGTCGGTGATGACCGTCGTGCCCTCGAGGACGTCGCCGACCGTCGGCCAGCGGGAGTACTCGAAGGCCTGCTCGCCGTGGAGGATGGCGCGTCCCGGCCCCCGGAGCCGCTCGATCGGGAGGCCGGCGGCCCCGCCGGTCCCGAGCGAGCCCCAGTACGACATCACGAACGGGAACGTCGGCGGCACCGGCGCCGCGTCCGACCTGTACACGGCGTCGGGGTCGCCGAGCGCCTCCGCGAACACGCGGACCGGCCCCCGCTCGATGACGACGGTCTGGGTGCCGCCGGTCTGACCCTTCAGCTCCGTGAGTGCCACGTTCGGTCCGCTCCTCGCCTCGGCCGGGGCACGTTACTGGAGCCGTTCGGGACCGTGGGCGGCGAGCCGTCGCGGCCGGCCCGACCGCCGCCGTCGCCCGGGCCCGGGCTGCTCGTCTCGTCGCTCAGCGCGTGGACGGGACCTGGAGCCGGTGCTTCATGACCTTGCCGGTCGCGTTCCGGGGCAGCTCGTCGACGAAGAAGACCTGGCGGGGCCGCTTGTAGTCGGCCAGCCGCTCGGCGACGAAGCCGATGAGGCCCTCGTCGTCGAGGTCGCTCCCGGGGCGGCGGACCACCCAGGCCGCGACGTCCTCGCCGAGCACCGGGTGCGGGACGCCGGTGACGGCGGCCTCCTGCACGTCCGGGTGGTCGAGCAGCACCGCCTCGACGTCGGTGGCGTAGATGTTGTTGCCGCCCCGGATGATCATGTCCTTCTTGCGGCCGCAGATATAGAGGAAGCCGTCCGCGTCGAGGTAGGCGAGGTCGCCGGAGCGCAGCCAGCCGTCGTCGGTCCAGGTGGCCGCGGTCGCCTCGTCGTCCTTGTAGTACTCCCGCTGCTTGCCGGCCATGCGGAGCAGCAGCTCGCCGACCTCGCCCGCCGGCAGCTCGTTGCCGTCGTCGTCGACCACCTTGATCTCCATCGGGCCGATCGGCTTGCCCACCGAGCCGATCCGGTTCCGGATCTCTTCCTTCGGCATGACGATGTAGGCCGGGCCGGCCTCGGTCATCCCGTACGAGTTGCCGACGGTCGCGTCGGGGAGGCGCTCGATGAGCGTCAGCTGGGTCTTCGGTGCCAGCGGCGCGCTGCCGATCGACACCAGCTGGAGGCTGGAGAGGTCGCGCCGCTCGAAGTCGGGGTGGGCGACGATGAGCTCGGCGAAGGCGGGCACGAGCATGCACGACGTCGGTCGCTCCCGCTCGACGTACTCGAGCCAGCGGCCGGCGTCGAAGCGGGGCTGGTAGAACCCGACCAGGCCCATCTTCATCGGGTTGTAGATGAACGCGATGCCGGCGAAGGTGAACATCGGCGCCCCGTGGATCCAGCCCCGGCCGGTCCACACCGGCTCGCGGTTGGGGATCATGGCCAGGTTGCTGTGCCGCACCGCGATGCCCTTCGGCAGCCCCGTCGTCCCCGACGTGTACATCACGTCGGCCAGGTCGGACGGGTCCCGGGGCACCTGGAAGTCGCTCCGGTCGGCGGCCCGTACCGCCTCCCACGGCTGCACGCCGGCTGCGCCGCCGCCCGCCGACACCACGGTCCGCAGCGACGGGACCGCCGGCCGCACCGCCAAGGGGGCGGCCAGCAGCGACTCGCAGGTGAGCAGCGCCGACACCTCGGCGTGGCCGAGGATCGTCGCCAGTTCGGGCTCCGAGAGCCGGGTGTTCGTGGGGACGGCGACCGCGCCCGCCTTGTGCACGGCCGCGTAGGCGACGATCCAGCGCAGCACCTCGTCCGCCGGCAGGTAGATGGAGACCCGATCGTTCGGACCGACGCCCAGCTCGACGAGGCCCCGTGCGAGCGCGTTCGAGTCACCGTCCCAGCCCTCGAACGTGATCGCGGTCTCCGCGTCGAGGTTGCGGTACGCGACGGCGTCGCCGTGCTGGCGCGCCATGAAGCGCAGCTGATCGACCTGCAGCTCGCCCGACGGAGGCACGGGCGCGAACGTAGCCGCCGGACCTGACGCAGGCGTCAGGGTAGGGTCGAGGCCGGCGGCCGCCTCTCCACGACCGGCCGCCACGGTTCGGGAGGAGCAGCAGTGGGAGACGCCGTCATCGTCGCCGCGGCCCGCACGCCGATCGGCACCGCCCGGAAGGGCTCGCTGGCCGGGTTCACGGCCTTCGAGCTGGCCCGACTCGCGGTCGAGGAAGCGGCCAAGCGGTCCGGGATCCCGACCGAGGACTTCGACGACATCGTGCTGGGCGAGGTGCTCCAGGGCGGCGGCGACATCGCCCGGTACGTGGCGATCGAGCTCGGGCTGACCGAGGTGCCCGGCATGGCGCACAACCGCCACTGCGCGTCCGGCATGGCGGCGGTGCAGACCGCGGCGGCGAACATCCGGGCCGGGATGGACCGCGTCGTCATCGCGGGCGGCTCCGAGAGCATCAGCCAGTCGCCCCAGGTGTTCCGCAAGCTGCCGGGCCCCTACGGCGGCGTGCAGCAGTGGCTGTCGCCGTCGCATCCCGAGACACCGGACGCGCCGACGATGGACATGTCGATCACCGTCGGGTGGAACACCGCACAGCGGTGCGACGTCACCCGCGAGGCCATGGACGACTGGGCGTACCACTCGCACCAGCGGGCCGTCGCCGCCATCGACGAGGGACGGTTCCGGGACGAGGTGTTCGCGGTCGAGGTCCCCGTCGGTCGCGGGGAGCGGAAGATCTTCGACACCGACGAGCACCCGCGGCGGGACACCACGCTCGAGAAGCTCGCGGCATTGCCGCCGCTGCACCCCGAGATCCCGGGCTTCTCGATCACGGCCGGCAACGCCTCCGGCCTCAACGACGGGTCGTGCGCGCTGGTGCTCACCGACGACGCCTACGCGCGGGACCACGACCTCGAGGTGCTCGCCACCGTTCGGTCGTGGGCGTCGGCGGGCCTGCCGCCGGCCGACACCGGGCTCGGCCCCACGGTGGCGATCCCGAAGGCCGCCGCGCGCGCGGGGATCGAGCTCACCGACGTCGACCTGGTCGAGATCAACGAGGCGTTCGCGTCGATGGCGGTGGCGTCGAGCCGGGTCCTCGGCTTCCCGCACGACATCGTGAACGTGAGCGGCAGCGGCTGCAGCCTCGGCCACCCGGTCGCCTGCACTGGCGCCCGCATGATCGCCACCCTCGTGTACGAGCTGCGGCGCCGCGGGGGCGGCACCGGCGTGGCGAGCATGTGCGCCGGCGGCGGCATGGGCTCCGCGACGGTCCTCGAGGTCCCCGCGCCGTAGTCCCGTTCCGCCTCGGAACTCGGACCTCGTCGCGCCCGGGCGTGCCTACCTTGCGCGGCGGCGCCGCCGACCCCGAGGACGATCTGGCGCTGGCGCTCGCGCTCGCCGACGCCGCCGACGCCATCACGACCGCCCGGTTTAGGGCCCGCGACCTGCGCGTGCAGACCAAGCCGGATCAGACGCCGGTCACCGAGGCGGACCTGGGCGTGGAGCGCATGGTGCGCGACGAGCTGGCGACCGCCCGGCCCGGTGATGCGGTGCTCGGCGAGGAGTTCGGGGCGTCCGGTGACGGCCCCCGGCGATGGATCGTCGATCCCATCGACGGAACGAAGAGCTTCGTGCGAGGCGTGCCGGCGTGGGGAACGCTGCTCGCGCTCGAGGTGGACGACGAGGTCGTCGTCGGCGTCGCCTCCGCGCCCGCGCTCGGGAGGCGCTGGTGGGCCCGGCGCGGCGGCGGCGCGTTCGCGAACGGGGAGGCCATCCAGGTGTCGGGTGTCGAGCGGCTCGAGGACGCGCACCTCTGCGCGCCGAGCGAGCGCTACTTCGACGACGCCGGCCTCGGCCCTCCGTTCCGGGCCCTGGCCCGGCGGTCGTGGCGGGCGGCGGGGTTCGCCGACTTCTGGGGCCACGTGCTCGTCGCCGAGGGGTCCGTCGACGTGATGGTCGAGCCGATCCTGTCCCTCTGGGACGTCGCGGCCCTGCAGCCCATCGTGCAGGAGGCGGGTGGCCGGGTCAGCGACCTGCACGGCGACCGGTGGACGCGCGACGGTCCGTGCGTGACGACGAACGGACGGCTGCACGACGCCGTGCTCGCCGCGCTCGGGGAGGCGCCGTGAGCGGGCCGGTCACGGTCGGAATCGACATCGGCACCTCGTCGGTGAAGGCCGTCGCTGCCGACGACGACGGCAACGTCGTCGCCCACGCTCGGATCCCACACGAGGTCCGGGTCCCAGCGCCGGGGCGGCTCGAGCACGACGCCGCCGACGCGTGGCGCCGCGGACCGCAGGCCGCGCTAGCCGCGCTCGGCGACCTCGACGTGCGGGGCGTGAGCGTGGCGGCCATGGTCCCGTCCCTGACGGCTGTCGACGGCGGCGGCGTGCCCGTGCAGCCGGGCCTCCTGTACGGCGACGAGCGCGGCCACACCGGTGTCGCCGGCAACCCGATCGAGGCCGGGGAGCTGCTGGCCTTCCTACGGTGGCTGGTCGGCGAGGCGCCGGACGCGGCCGGCTTCTGGCCTGCGCAAGCGGTCGCCAACCATGCGCTCAGCGGCACCGCGGTGCTCGACACCTCGACCGCCGCCACCGCGCTCCCGCTCTTCGACTGGACGGGCTGGGACCCGAAGGTCGCGGCCGACCACGGCACCCGCGTCGAGCAGTTCCCGCAGCTGGTTCCCACCGGTCTCGAGGGCGCGCGCATCGGCGGGGACGGTCCACCGCTGGCGTCGGGGTGCATCGACGCGCTGGCGGAGCAGATTGTCGCCGGCGCCGACGCCGACGGCGACGTGCTGCTGCTGCTCGGCACCACGCTCATCGTCTGGGCCGTCACGCCGTCGAGCGATCCCGCGCCGGGGCTCTACGTGCTGCCGCACACCGCGGCCGGCAAGATGCTCGTCGGCGGGCCCAGCAACGCCGGCGGGCTGTTCACGAACTGGGCGGCGAGCCTGCTCGGCGCGCCAACCAGCGCCGTCGATCCTGGGCGGGTCCCGGTCTGGGCTCCCTACCCGCGTGGGGAGCGCTCACCGCTGCACGATCCCGACCGGCGAGCCGTGCTCGCCGATCTCGACCTCACCCACGACGCGGCCGCGGTTCGGCGGGCCGCCTTCGAGGCATCGGGGTTCGTCGCGCGTCGTCTGCTCGAGCTGGCCCGCCAGCACCACGGCATCGAGCCCCGACGGTTCGTGGCGTCGGGGGGCGGCACCCGGGTCGACGACTGGGTGCAGGCGGTCGCCGACGCGACCGGGCTGCCGATCGACTGCGTCGCCGTGCCCGAAGGCGGCGCGCTCGGTTCGGCGTGGCTGGCGCGCATCGCGGCCGGCTTCGAGGAGCCGACCGCGATGACCGAGGGGCGCCGGTGGGCGCGGACCGGACGGCGGGTCGAGCCCGACCCGGCCTGGGTGGAGCCGGTGAACGAGCGGTACGAGCGGTTCCTCGAACTGGCGACGTAGCATTCGCGCATGACCCAAGTGACGCGCGCGCACGCCGACTGGGACCCGATGGCGCAGTTCGTCGCCGACCCGAACGACGTGCGCGACCCCCACGCCGAGCTCGCCCGGCGTCGCCGCGAGCTCCCGGTGGCGATCCGCCCGGCCGGGGCCCGGATCGACGGCTTCGAGGTGTATCGCTACGACGACTGCGCGTCGGTGCTGCGGGACAACGAGACGTTCTCGTCGGAGAGCATCCGGGTCAGCATGGCCGACTTCATGGGGAAGTACCCGCTGGTCGGGATGGACGAGCCCGTCCACCGCCGGCTGCGGTCCCTCGTCGCCCAGGCCTTTCGGCAGAAGACGCTGGCTCACTTCGAGGACGATCTGGTCGTGCCGGTCGTCGACGAGATGATCGACGGCTTCGCGGCGCGGGGCCAGGCCGAGCTGGTGCGCGAGATGACCTACCGCTACCCGGTGCAGGTCATCGCGGTGATCCTCGGGCTCCCGAAGGACGACTACGAGCAGTTCCACCGGTGGGCCTCCGCGATCATCAGCGTCGCGGGCCGGCCCATGGAGGGCATGCAGGCGGCCGCCGAGCTGCGCGCCTACCTCGAGCGGGTACTCGAGGACCGGCGCGCCAACCCGCATGACGACCTCATCACCGAGCTCGCCACCGTCGAGCTGGACGGCGAGCGGCTCGACGACGAGGAGATCTTCTCGTTCCTGCAGCTGCTGCTGCCGGCGGGCGCCGAGACCACCTACCGCGCGACCGGGAACCTGCTGTTCGGGCTGCTCTCGAACCCGGCCCAGCTCGACGCGCTGCGCGCCGATCGTTCGCTGCTCGTCGCGGCCGTCGAGGAGGCCATCCGCTGGGAGCCGCCCCTGCTCATCACCTCGCGCGTCGCGGTGCGCGACGCCGAGGTGGCCGGGACCGCGATCCCCGCCGGCGCCCAGGTCATCCCCAACATCGGGTCCGCCAACCGCGACGAGACGCGCTGGGACCACGCCGAGGAGTTCGACCTGTTCCGGGAGTCCAAGCCCGTCATCTCGTTCGGCGTCGGTCCCCACATGTGCCTCGGCATGCACCTGGCCCGGATGGAGATGCGGGCGGCCGTGAACCGGCTGCTCGACCGCTGCCCGAACCTGCGCTTCGACGCCGACGCCGTGGAGCGAGACGACGTGCACATCCACGGGGAGACCTTCCGGTCGCCGACCATGCTGCCGGTGCTCTTCGACGCCGCGTGAGCCGTGCTGCGGATCGAGATCGACGCCACGAAGTGCATGGGATCGGGCAACTGCTCGTTCTGGGCGTCGGGCACGTTCGATCTCGGTGACGACGGCGTCGCGTTCGTGAAGGACCCGGCCGGCGACCCCGAGGACAAGGTCATCCTCGCCGGCCAGGGCTGCCCGACCCAAGCCATCGCGATCTGGCGCGACGACGAGCGCATCGTGTAGCCGTCGCGGCGCGTCGCCGCGCCGCCGACACCCGTAGGATCAGCGGATGCCGATCGGAATCTCGGACGAGCACCTCGCGCTGCACGACGCCGTGCGCGGCTGGTGCGAGCGTCACTGCCCCCCGTCGGTCCCGCGGTCGCTCCTCGACGCCGACGTCGAGCCGCTCCCGCCGTTCTGGTCCGAGCTGGCCGGGCAGGGCTGGCTCAGCCTCCACGTGCCCGAGGAGCACGGCGGATCCGGGTACGGCGTCCCCGAGCTGGCGGTCGTGCTGGAGGAGCTGGGCCAGGTCGTCGCGCCGGGGCCGGCGCTCTCGACGGTCCTCGCGGCCGCGCTGGTGGCGCGCGGCGGCAACGAGGCACTCGCCAAGCGCCTGCTCCCGGCGCTCGCCAGCGGCGCGACCGTCGGCACGGTCGCGCTCGAGACCGAGGCGGGGCTGACCGGCGTCGAGCACCAGGACGGCCTGCACGTGGAGGGCCGCGTCCGCCCCGTGCTCTCCGCGCACCTCGCCGACCTCGTGCTGGCGCCGGTCGCCGTCGACGGCGCCGAGGTCTGGTGCGCGCTCGACGTCGCGGCCGACCAGCACCAGGAGCTGCCGAGCGTCGACCTGACCCGACGGGTCGGCGAGATCGGCGTGGACACCGTCGTCGCCCCCGACCGGCAGCTCCCCGCGCTCGACGCCGACACCGTCCGCGACGTCGCCGCGCTGCTCGACGCGGCCGAGGCGGTCGGCGTCGCGCAGTGGTGCGTCACCACCGCCGCCGAGCACGCCAAGACCCGGGTGCAGTTCGGACGCCCGATCGGGCAGTTCCAGGGCGTCAAGCACCGCTGCGCCGACATGGTCTGCCGGGTCGAGCTCGCACGCGCCGCGGCGTGGGACGCGGCCCGAGCCCTCGACGCCGACGGCGCCTCGCTCGCGGCCGCGGCCGCGATCGCGCTCGCCCTCGACGCCGCGTTCTCGAACGCCAAGGACTGCATCCAGGTCCTCGGCGGCATCGGCTTCACCTGGGAGCACGACGCCCACCTGTACCTCCGACGGGCGATGTCGCTCCGCTCCCTGCTCGGCGTCGAGGACGGGTGGCGGGCCCGGGCGGCCGAGCTGGCACGAGGCGGCGTCCGACGCACCCTGGACCTCGATCTCGGCGCAGCCGGCGACGCCCAGCGCGCCGAGGTGCGCGCCTTCCTCGAGACCGTGAAGGACCTGCCGGCCGACGAGCAGCGGCGGCGGGTCGCCGACGCCGGGTACCTCATGCCCACGTGGCCGAAGCCGTGGGGACGCGACGCCAAGGCCGCCGAGCAGCTCATCATCAGCGAGGAGTTCCGGCAGGCCAAGGTGCCGCGGCCCGGCATCATGGTCGGCAGCTGGGCCCTCCCGCCCGTGATCGTCTACGGCACCGCCGAGCAGCAGGCCCGGTGGATCCCGCCGACGCTGTACGGCGAGATCGTGTGGTGCCAGCTGTTCAGCGAGCCCGGCGCCGGGTCCGACCTGGCCAGCCTCACCACCAAGGCGACGAAGGTGGAGGGCGGGTGGCTGCTCAACGGCCAGAAGGTCTGGACGTCGATGGCGCACGTGGCCCACTGGGGCATCCTGCTGGCGCGCAGCGACCCCGACCGGCCCAAGCACGACGGCATCTCCTGCTTCATGGTCGACATGCGCACGACGCCCGGGCTCGAGGTGCGGCCGCTGCGGGAGCTGACCGGCGAGTCCATGTTCAACGAGGTGTTCTTCGACGACGCCTTCGTGCCCGACGACTGCCTCGTCGGCGCCGCGGGCGACGGCTGGCGGGCGGCGCGCACGACGCT
>CALEYV010000066.1 GCA_937927875.1 uncultured Actinomycetes bacterium
GCACCGACCGGGTCGCGAAGTACAACCAGCTGCTCCGCATCGAGGAGGAGCTCGGGCCGATCGCCGCCTACCGCGGCGGTGCCGCGCTCGCCGGCGCGGGTCGGGGGCATGAGCAACGTGGCTGAGTCGCGGCGTCGTCGCGGCGCAGCCGGGCCCCCGCCCCGCCGGCGTGCTCGACCGGGGTCGGCGCGCGCCAAGGACCGGCGCCCGTCGGTGCGGGTGCGGCGCCGTCGCGCCCTGCTGGCCGCCACCATCGGGCTCCTCGTCGTGATCGGGCTGCTCTTCGCCTTCGGCTACCCGACGCGCACGTTCCTGCAGCAGCGATCGCAGATCAACGCGACCCAGAAGCAGCTGGCCGACTTGCAGCGCGCCACCGCGGCGCTCAACCAGCAGAGCCAGCAGCTGCGCGGCGACGCCGCCGTGACGCGCATCGCTCGCGAGCAGTACGGCCTGGTCCGGCCCGGTGAGGTTCCCTACGTGCTCGTGCCCGCGGCGCCGACGACCGCGCCCACGACGACCCCGCCGGCCCCGGCCCAGGGCTCGGGCAGCCGGCCGTAGGCGGGGCGCGACGAGCCGCCCGGTAGGTTGCGGGGCGCGGCCGTCGGGCCGCCAAGGAGCCGGGGGTCGTGCCGTGATGGACCGCAGCTCGACGTCACCGTTCGTCGATCCGGTGGCCGACCTCGACGCGGTGCGGCGGGGACTCGGACGCGAGCCGACGGCGGCGTTCGAGGTCGTCGTGCGCGCCGCCGACGGGGCGCCCGCGGTGCTGCGCAACGCGCCCCTGACCCGGGACGGCGAGCCGATGCCGACTCGCTACTGGCTCGTCGACGCCGAGCTGGGGCGGCGGGTGGCGCGTCTCGAGGCCGACGGCGGCGTGCGTGCCGCCGAGGCCGCCGTCGACCCGACCGCGCTGGCCCAGGCCCACGACGTCTATGCCGCGGAGCGGGACGCGGCGATCCCGGCCGGCTGGGCCGGGCCCCGTCCCCACGGCGGCGTCGGCGGCACCCGGGCCGGCGTCAAGTGCCTCCACGCGCACTACGCGTGGTACCTGGCGGGCGGCGACGACCCGGTGGGGGCGTGGGTCGCGGAGCGGCTGGGATGACCCGGGTCGCCGCGGTCGACATCGGCACCAACTCGGTGCGGCTGCTCGTCGCCGACGTCGCACATCGCGACGGTGACACTGCGCTCGAGGCGCTGGACCGGCGGATGCGCATCACCCGCCTCGGCGAGGGTGTCGACACCGGTCACCGGCTCGCCCCGGCCGCGGTCGAGCGGACGCTCGACGTGCTCCGTGAGTACGGCGAGGCGATCCGCGGGCACGGCGCGGCGAAGGTCCGGGCCGCCGCCACCAGCGCGGCCCGGGACGCGACCAACCGCGACGAGTTCTTCGCCGCCGCCGCCGAGGCCATCGGCGTGGTCCCGGAGCTGCTCAGCGGCGACGAGGAAGCGCGGCTCTCCTTCGGTGGCGCGACCGCATGCCTCGCGGACGAGCCGGCGCCGTACCTCGTCATCGACATCGGCGGCGGCTCGACCGAGTTCACGCTCGGAACCACGGAGCCCGAGGCCGTGATCTCGGTCGACGTCGGCTGCGTGCGCCTCACCGAGCAGTGGCTCCGCTCCGACCCGCCGGCGCCCGAGGAGCTCTCGCAGGCGGTGTCGGTCGTACGCGATCACCTCGGTGACGTCGAACGGGCGCTGCCGCACCTCCGAGACGCCAAGACCGTCGTCGGCCTCGCCGGCTCCATCACGACCATCGCCGCCGTCGAGCAGGGCGTGCCGTACTCGCGGGAGGCGGTGCACCGCTTCCGGCTCACCCGCGACGCGGCCGAGGACGTCTTCCGGACGCTGGCCCTCGAGCCGGCCGCCGAGCGGCGCCACAACCCGGGGCTCGAGCCGGGTCGGGTCGACATCATCGTCGGCGGCGCGGTGGTCCTCGTGACCACGATGCGCTACTTCGAGATCGACGAGGTGCTCGTCTCCGAGGACGACATCCTCGACGGCCTGGCCCGCAGCCTCGCCTGAAGCCCGGCCGGGTCCGATCTCGACCCGTCGAAATCCACCACTTTCGGGACGATCGGCCTGACAATGCCTAGGTGGGGCATGGGACGACGCGACCCCAGTCGCCGGAGCGGTTCACCGCGTCGCTGCGAGCGATGTCCGGCGACGAGCTGCGGCAGGTCGCAGCGTCGCTCGACGCCGAGCAGATCTGCGACGAGGTCGACTGGTGGCGGGCGACGATCGCCATCGACAAGGTTCTGCGGCGGACCCGCTGCACCCGCCGGGCGGCTCGGGCGGCCGCCGACGCTTCGCGCGCGGTCCAGGACGCGGCTGACCGGGCCGGGATCGACCTGCCCGACGCCGAGGTGACGCGGGTCGCCCGCGCCGCGGCCGAGGTCGCGCGCGGCCTCGCGGCCGGGTCGCCGGCCCGGACCGTCGTCGGGATGCTCCTCGAGCACTGGGACGGCTTCGCCACGCCCGTCTAGGTGTCGATGGGGTGCCGGTCGCTCGGCCGGCGTTTTCTAGGATCTCGGCCGTGACGATGTCGGATCGGCTCCTGCTCGGGCCGGGACCCTCGAACCCGTACCCGGAGGCGACCACCGCCCTGACCCGGCCGCTGCTCGGGCATCTCGACCCCGAGTTCCTCGCCCTGCTCGACGAGACGATGGCCCGGCTGCGGTCGGTGTTCCGGACCGAGAACGCGCTGACGTTCCCGGTCAGCGGCACCGGATCGGCCGGCATGGAGGCGTGCTTCGTCAACCTGCTCGAGCCCGGCGACACCGCGATCGTCGGGGTGAACGGCGTCTTCGGCGAGCGGATGTGCGAAGTGGCGCGCCGCTGCGGCGCCGAGGTGGTGCGCGTCGAGGCGGCGTGGGGCCGGACCCTGGACCCCGAGCGCCTGCTCGACGCCCGCGCCGAGCACCCGCGCGCCCGGCTGCTGGCGGTGGTGCACGCCGAGACGTCGACCGGGGTCGAGAACGACGTCGCCCCGTTGTCGGCGCTCGCCGAGACCGACACCCTCCTCGTCGTCGACACGGTCACGAGCCTCGGCGGGATCCCGGTCGAAGTCGACGGGTGGTGCATCGACGCCTGCTACGCCGGCACCCAGAAGTGCCTCGGGGTGGCCCCCGGGCTGGCGCCGCTCACGCTGTCCGATCGGGCGCGAGCGCGGGTGCGGACCCGATCGGCGCCGCCCCAGTCGTGGTACCTGGACCTCGGGCTCATCGAGCGGTACGTGGCGGGCGCGCAGCGCGCCTACCACCACACCGCGCCGGTGGCGATGATCTACTCCCTGCACGCCGCGCTCGGCGCCATCCTCGACGAGGGGCTCGACGCGGTCTGGGCCCGGCACCGGCGGGTGGGGGCGCGCCTGCAGCACGAGCTGCCGCGGCTCGGGTTCGCGCTGCTCGCCGAGGAGCGCCACCGGCTCCCGGAGCTGACGTCGGCGTGGCTGCCCGAGAGCGGGGACGACGCCACGCTGCGAAAGGAGCTCCTCGAGACCTACGGGATCGAGGTCGGCGCCGGCCTCGGTGAGTTCGCCGGCAAAGCGTGGCGAATCGGCCTCATGGGCCACTCGGCGCGGGACCGCAACGTCACGGCGCTGCTGGGCGCCTTGCGCGACCTGCTCTGACGCTCCCCGGCCCCGGTCTTGGCTGCTCGGCCCTCGGGCTCGTCAGCCGATCCCCATCTCGTTGCGCATCTGTCGGTAGTGGAAGCCGGCCATCAGCTCGGCGGTGCCGTGGAAGATGGCGAAGATCCCGATGATCGTGATGAGCAGCAGCACCGACCGGTCGGGGTTGCCGATCGCCCACGCGCCGAGCCCGATGGAGAGGATCCCGGAGACCAGCTGGAGCCACCAGCCCCGGACGTCGGTGTGGGAGAGCGAGATCACCACGTCGAAGATGCCCCGGACCAGCAGGAACCAGGCGATGTACAGCGACACGATGAGCAGGGTGGGGGCCGGCCAGACCAGATCCCCGACCGCGGCCAGGGCGGCGAGCACGCCGGTGACGATGGCCAGGATCCGCCAGCCCCCTTGGGTCGCGGCCGCGACCGCGAAGGAAGACAGCGCGCCCATCCAGAACACGACCGCGACGAAGACGACCGCGATCGACACCGACGCCGCCCGGTAGGAAAGGCACAGGAAGCCAAGCACCAGCCAGAGGATCCCGGTGATGACGAACAGCCACCAGGTGCCGGTGAAGGTCTCGACCATCGCCTGCCGGGGATCCTTGCCGGCCGCTCGCTTCGACGGAGCCCGCTTCGCCATCGCTACCCCCAAGGATCGGCGCAACCTCGCCCGCCGGTGAGGCGCAGCGAGCCTACCGACGGGTGTCCGCGCCGGACCAGGGAACGACGGCGCGAGCGCGGTCGCTACGGGGCGGACGGGTCGGCGGTCTGCTCTTCCGGCCGCAGCATCGTGTCGCGGTAGTAGCGGAGCTCGACGATCGACTCCCGGACGTCGTCGAGCGCCCGGTGGGTCTCCCGCTTGCCCGGTCGACGCTTGAACACCGACGGGTACCACCGCCGGCAGAGCTCCTTCAGCGACGAGACGTCGATGCTGCGGTAGTGGAGGTAGGCGTCGAGCTCGGGGAGCTGGCGGTCGAGGAACCGCCGGTCGACGCCGATCGAGTTGCCGCACAGCGGCGCGGCGCCGGGCTCGGGGATGTGGCGCCGCACGTAGGCGAGGGCCTGCTCGCCGGCCTCGGCCAGGCTCACCGTCGACGCCTCGATGGCCGGGAGGAGACCCGAGCTGGTGTGCATGGCCTTCACGGTGTCGTTCATCTCGGCCAGCGCCGCCGGCGGCTGGTGCACGACGACGTCGATGCCCTCGTCGAGAGGCTCGAGCTCGGCGTCGGTGACCAGCGCCGCGATCTCGACGATCACGTGGCGGGTCACGTCGAGCCCGGTCATCTCCAGGTCGAGCCACACGAGCCGGCCGTCGGCGGGAGGGGGCACAACCAGCAGCCTGACACGGGCTCGCGGGGGGCGTCGGTAACCTTCGCCCCGATGCGCCGCAACGACGGGCTCGCCGGAGCGCGCGTCACCCTCCGGCCCTTGAAGGCCAACGACTGGGAGGCGTGGCGCGAGGTCCGGATCCGCAGCCGGGAGTGGCTCGAGCCGTGGGAGCCGCTCGGTGAGCCCGGCGCGCCCGACCCGATCACCGACCCCGAGGCGTTCAAAGCCCGGTGCGGGGCGTGGGAGCGCCAGCGCCACTTCGACGCCGCCTACGGGTTCGGGATCTTCCTCCGCAAGGGGGCGTTCATCGGCGAGGTCAGCCTCGGCAGCGTGCAGCGGGGCCCGTTCCAGTCCGCGAACGTCGGCTACTGGATCGACGTCGAGCACGCCGGCCGGAGCTATATGCCGGAGTCGGTCGCGGTCGTGCTCCGCTTCGCCTTCGAGGAGCTGGGCCTGCACCGGGTCGAGGCCGCGATCGTGCCTCGCAACGTGAACAGCCGCCGGGTGGCCGAGAAGCTGGGCCTCCGGCAGGAGGGGACGTCGCAACGGTTCCTGCAGATCCGCGGCGCGTGGGAGGACCACGTCCGCTACGCCATCACCGCCGAGGAGTGGGCGGAGCGCCGCGACGAGCTCGAGGCGGCGTTCCTCGTCCGCCGCTGACGTCAGCGACGGCGGGCGGCGAGCCGCTCGGTGACCCAGCCCCGGCGGACCGACTCGGCCTGTCGCTCGAGCTCGGTCGTGACCGCGGCGTCGAAGTCGAGCTGGCCCGGCGCCTCGCGTAGCGACGTCTTGATCGCCCGGAGGAGGTCGCGCGGCACCTCGGCCGCACGCGCCGCGAGGGCTCGAGCCGCGTCGAGCAGCTCGTCGTCGGCGACGCACGCCCACGCCAGCCCGAGCTCGGCGGCGCGCCGGCCGTCGACCGGCACCCCGAACAGCGCCAGCGCGGCCGCGGCCTGCGGCCCGACCGCCCGGTCGAGGAGCCAGGTGTGGCCGCCGCCGGGGTGGAGGCCGATGCGGCCAAACCGGGAGTCGAAGCGCGCCGATTCGCCAGCCAGGCGCACGTCGCAGCACAGGGCCAGGTTGAAGCCGGCCCCGACCGCGGGGCCGTTCACCGCCGCTACGGTCGGCAGCGAGCAGGCCCGCACGCGCAGGAACCCGTCGTAGATCGAGCGGACCGAGGCCGGCGCCTCGCCGCCCTCGCCCATCGACCGGAGGCTCGACGTGTCGGCCCCGGAGCAGAAGGCCGGCGGCGCCCCGGTCACGACCAGCGCACCGACGTCGGGGTCGGCGTCGACGTCGTCGACGGCGGCGACGATGGCGTCGACCATCTCGGCGCTCAGCGCGTTGCGCCGCTCGGGGTCGTCGAGGGTCAGGGCGACGACCGCGCCGTCCCGCTCGACGTGCAGCGCCACGTCAGCTGCGGTCGCGGACGACCGCCGGCGAGTGGCGGAAAAAGTTCTCCACGTCGCGCTCGTACCGATATTCACGCCGGCCGACGGTGGACTGCAGGCGCAGCCCCTGCGCGAAGGCGTCGACGGCGCCAGCGGTCGTGTACTGGTAGCGGAACCCCGCCTCCCGGTACCGCGACGTGTCGACGCCCCGCCCGTACCTGAGGAGGGCCAGGATCTCGGGCGGGATGTCGACCAGCCGGGCCGCGCGCAGCGGCTCGACGGCGAGGCCGGTGAGGAAGGGCGGCAACGGCACCCGCCGCTTCCCGACGATCGAGCACACCTCGCTCCACGGCATCGTGCCCGCGCCGGCGACGTTGTAGACGCCGGCCACGTCGTGGAGAGTGGCGTACACGAGCGCGCCGATGGTGTCGTCCTCGTGCACGAACTGGAGGCGGGGGTCGAAGCCGAGGATCTCGGGCACCACCGGGAGCCGGAGCATGCGGGCGATCGGCGACCCGAGGTGCTCGCCGAGGATGTTGGCGAAGGCGAGCATGGTGACGGTCACGTGCGGGTTGTCCTCGGCGAAGTCGCCGACGATGCCCCCCACTTCGAGCAAGGACCGCTCGACCCGGGTGCGGGGGGCGCGGCTCCGGGCGGTCCCCTCCCGGAAGAAGTAGGGGTCGGTGTAGTTGGCGCCGTAGCCGAGCGTCGAGCTCTTCATCACCACCTTGCGGACGGTGCTCCCGGCGGCCCCGGCGGCGGCCAGCAGGTTCATGGTCCCGATCACGTTGGCCTCGTGGAGGGCTCGGCCGCTGGCCTGGGTGGAGTCCACGACCAGGTGGGTGTGGAGCACGGTGTCGACCCTGGTGGCCGTCACGATCCGCTCGAGGATCGAGAACGAGCTGTCGGCCTTCACGTACTCGGTGTGCTCGAGCGGCAGGACGGGCTCGCGGGTGTCGAGGCCCACTACCAGCTCGACGCTGCGCTCGCGCTCGAGGACCTGGGCCAGCTTGCTCCCGAAGTAGGTCCCGAGGCCGGTAAGGAGGATCCGCATCAGCCGGCCCAGATGCTCTTGCGCTCGCGCAGGAGGTCGTACACGGCGTTCTGGATGGATTCGCGGATGCGGTCAGAGTGGTCGATCACCACGCTGCGGTTGTAGCGCTCCTGGTTCGGGGCGGCGTCGAAGTGCACCGGCGGCAGCACCTTGATCCGGAACTTGGCGGGGAACGGCAGCACGAGGCCGAGCATGGGCCCGAACACGAACTGGTTCGCGGTGACCGGGAAGTACGGGATGTTCAGCATCTTGGCTAGCCGGCCGCTCTTGTAGACAATCGGCATCGCCTCCTCGTTCCCGACGATGGCGAGCGGCACGATCGGCACCCCGGCCCGCATCGCGATCTCGACGAACCCGCCCCGCCCGAAGCGGCGCAGCTGGTAGCGCTCGCTGACGTGCTTCCCGGTCCCCTTCGTTCCCTCCGGGAACACCAGCGCCAGCTGCTGCTCGTCATGGAGCAGCCGGTACGCGTTGTCGGGGTGCGCGGGCACGCCGCCGGTGCGCGACCACAGCGTCCCGACCACCGGCACCAGCCGGAACAGGTTGTCGGCCAGCCCGTAGAGCGGCCGGCCGAGCTCGGTCTCGATCCCGTGCATGATCACCGGCGCGTCGGACGGGATGGCTCCCGCGTGGTTCCCGACCAGCAGCGCGCCGCCCTCCTTCGGGACGTGCTCGAGCCCCTCCCACTCGACCCGGAACCACCGCCGGTAGAGGGGGTCGTAGAGCCGGCGGGCGATCGCCCGGACCCGCTCGCTGCGGCCCCACCCGTCCACGTCGCCGACCCGCAGCTCGTCGTCGCCGCTGGCGGCGGGCTTCGGGACCGGCACCAGCTCACCGCCGGCCAGGCGGGAGTCGGGGAGGACGCGGGCCGCGGTGGTCGTCCGGTCGACCGGCTCGGGCGCCATCACGACAGTGAAGCCGTGGCCCCACCCGAGGGGCAACCTGGAGGGGGAATACGGACATCGCCGGGCAGATGCGACAGGGCAAAGCGCAATGGACGCCCCCGTTTGCCGTTTCCTGAGGTGGGTACCCCCCGTCATGACGCGTCGCCGAGGAGGCAACGAACCATGCCCGAGCGCTTCGAAGACCAGAGTGGACGTATGAAGGAAGAGGCGGCTGCGGTCGCGGCCCTGGCGAAGGACATCACCGATCAGGCCCACGCCATCCTGGACGAGGCCCAGAAGTACGCCGAGGTGTTCATCGACCGGGTGCGCCGGGAGCGGACCGCCGCGTAGACGCTCGGCGCCGGCCGTCAGATCGGCCGGTCGTCGATCGCCTTCGGGATCCCGCCGGCCTCCATCACCGGACCGGGGCGGGATGTCACGCCGTCCGCCCGGCCGACGAACGGGTTGAGCAGCCTGCTCTCGTAGGCGACCTGCTCATCGCAGCTGCCGCTCTCGGGCTGCAACGAATCCGGCTCCGGGGAGACAGTGGGCCATGGTTACCGCAGCCGTTCGGCAGCGGCTCGTCGCCGCCGTCTGTGCCTTCGGGGCGGCCGTCGCCATCAGCGTCTGGCTGTTCTCGGGGGAGATGCACGTCCCTAAGTCGGGCTCCGTGGGCTCGTGGCTCGCCGATGCGCTCGTCGTCGTGCTCGTCGCGGTCGCGGTCAGCCTGACGCGGCGAGCCCGTCGCCTGGCCCGGGCCGGGGGGTAGCCCGCCACCGGTTCTGGCGCTCCCTCGAGCCGGCTACGGCGTCCCGACCTTGCGGACCCGGTTGTTGGCATGGTCGGCGACGAGGAGGTCGCCCGTGCTCGTCAGCCAGAGCTGGCCCGGGTTGCTGAGGGTGGCGGCGTTGGCGTAGCCGTTGTCACCGCTGTA
>CALEYV010000067.1 GCA_937927875.1 uncultured Actinomycetes bacterium
CCCATCATCCCGGCCGCGCCACCGCTGCCACCCCCGCCGGGCGCGAAGGACGAGCCGCCGCCGCCGAGCGCGCCGACCGGGCGGACACGCGCCGAGCTCTGCGGCGAGCTGCGGGTCAGCAACGAGGTGCTCGACCAGCTCGAGTCGTACGGGATGGTCACGCCGGTGCAGGGCGAGGGGGAGACGGCGCGCTACGACGACGAGGCGTTCGAGACCGTGCGCGCCGCGCTGCCGTTCTACGCCCGGTCGGTCGAGGCCCGGCACCTGCGCATGTACCAGCACTTCGGCGAGAGGGAGGCCGAGCTGCTCGTCCAGGTGCTGTGGCAGTACAAGCGGCAGCGGCACAACCCGAACGCCCGGGCCCGCCTCGAGTCGGAGCTGCAGGAACTGGCCCGGGCCGGCAGCCGGCTGCGCACGATCATGCTGCGCCGGGCCGTGCGCGACGCGCTGCAGGAGTGAGCCGACCGAACCCGGTTCCCCGCGTGCTCCTCGACGAAGCCGAGCTGGCGGCGCGGGTGAGCGACCTGGCGGGGCGGATCGCCACCGACCACCCCGACGGCGTGGTGCTGGTCGGGGTGCTGAAGGGGGCACTCGTCTTCCTCGCCGACCTGGCCCGCGCCATCCGCGGGGTCGACGTGCAGCTCGACTTCCTCGCCATCTCCCGGTACGCGCCCGACAGCGGGCGGGTGCGCATCCTCCAGGACCTCGACCTCGACGTGGCGGGGCGCGACGTGGTGCTCGTCGAGGATCTCGTCGACACCGGCCTCACCCTCGCCTACCTGCTCGAGCACGTCCGCGACCGCGGCCCCCGCCGGGTCGAGCTGTGCGCGCTACTCGATCGGTCGGCGCGCCGCATCGTGCCGCTCGACATCCGCTACCGCGGCATCGAGCTGGCCGGCGACGCGTTCGTGCTCGGCTACGGGCTGCACTACGCCGAGCGGTACCGCAACCTGCCCGTCGTGCTCGAGGCGGACCGGGCCACCGTCGCCGCCGACCCCGACGCCTACCTCGGCATGTACGGCGCGACCGCCACCGCGGCGCGCCGGCGCGAGGAGGCGTCGTGACGGCGCTGACCTGGGCCTCCGCACCCGGACGGCGCCGGGAAAGCGCGATGCTAGGGTGACCGCTGTTCTCGGGGTGTCAGTCGAAAGGCGCCGCCAGTGATCCAGATGTCGCTGGTGGGGGTCCGCGTCGAGGTCCCCACGAACCAGCCCATCGTTCTCCTCCGGGAGGAGGACGGGCAGCGATACCTGCCGATCTTCATCGGGCCACCCGAGGCCACCGCGATCGTCTACGCGCTCCAGGGGATGGAGACGCCGCGACCGATGACGCACGACCTGTTCAAGAGCGTGCTCGACGAGATGGCGGTCCGGCTGCAGCGGGTCGTGATCACCGAGCTGCACGACGGAACCTTCTACGCCGAGATCGAGCTGGGCCAGAACGGCGAGACCCGCCGCATCTCGTCGCGGCCCTCCGACGCCCTCGCCCTCGCCGCCCGCTACCCGGAGCCGGTCCCGATCTTCGCCGACGAGGCCGTCCTCGAGGAGGCCGGGGTCCTGTTCGACCAGGACGAGGAGGAGGCCGAGATCGAGGAGTTCCGGGAGTTCCTGAACCAGGTCCAGCCCGAGGACTTCGCCCCCGAGTGACTCGTTGACGCCCGCCGGGCCGCCCTGTACCGTCACAGCGGCGTAACTACGCCCGTGTGACTCGGGAGGGCAGCGTGGTGGCCAAGCGGGCAGCGGTGGACGGGCCGGCGGCCGAGGACGGCTTCGGCGGCCCCCAGGTCTGCAAGATCGTCGGGATCTCGTACCGCCAGCTGGACTACTGGGCCCGCACCAGGCTGGTGCGGCCGTCGATCGCGGACGCGAAGGGGAGCGGCACCCAGCGCCGCTACTCGTACCGGGACCTGCTCCGGCTCAAGGTGATCAAGAGCCTCCTCGACGCGGGCGTGAAGCTCCAGACCGCCCGCCGCGCCATCGACTACCTGCGCGAGGACTCGACGAACTGGGAGGCGGCCAGCCTCGTCCTCGACGGCAGCGACTCGGTGCTCGCCCGCGACGGCGACGACCTCGTCGACCTGGTGCGCCGGGGCCAGGGCGTGCTGAACATCGTGCCGCTCGGCCACGTCGTGCAGGAGCTCGACGCGCGCATCCACGAGCTCGGGCCGGCCGAGGCGCCGGCGGCGACGCCCCGCGAGCGTCGCGCCGCACAAGGGGCCTGACCCATCGCCGACGCGCTCCCGCACGAGCAGGCCCGCTTCGCGCACAACTCCGAGCGTCAGTTCGCCAAGCTGCTCGACTTCTACGGCATCGTCTGGGAGTACGAGCCGCGCACGTTCACCCTCGAGGAGAACCGCGAGGGCCACACCGTGCAGGCGTTCACACCCGACTTCTACCTGCCGGCCTACGACCTGTACATCGAGATCACGACGCTGAACCAGAAGCTGGTCACGAAGAAGAACCGCAAGGCCCGCCGGCTGCAGGAGCGGTACCCGAGCACGAATATCAAGGTCCTCTACCAGCGCGACTACCTGCACCTGCTCGTGAAGTACGGGCTCGAGCCGCCGTCGCAGCTCGGCGAGGAGCCGCTCGACGCGACGGCGCGCCTCGACCTGCGGCCGACCGCGGCCGGCACCGACGACGAGGCGGCAGCGTCGGCCTGACCGGCGACACCTAGGCTCGGCCGGGACATGGCCGACCCGCTCCGCCACAGCCCCCTCGACGCCGAGCACCGCGCCCTCGGCGCGCGCATGGCCGAGTTCGGCGGCTGGGAGATGCCGATCCAGTTCACGAGCGTGCTCGAGGAGCACCGCGCCTGTCGCGAGGACGCGGTGGTCTTCGACGTCTCCCACCTCGGGTCGGTCCGCGTGGAGGGCCCAGGCGCCTTCGACGCGCTGCAGTGGGCGCTGACCAACGACCTCCGGCGGATCGAGGCCGGCAAGGCGCAGTACACCCAGCTGCTCGACCCCGACGACGCGCACGTCGTCGACGACATCATCGTCTGGTGGGTCGAGCCCGAGGCGTTCCTCGTCATGCCGAACGCCTCGAACACGGCCGGGGTCACCACCGCGATCGCGGAGGCGGCCACCCGCGTCGACGCGCCCTCCCAGTCCGAGGACATCACGGCGTCCCGGGCCGTGCTCGCGGTGCAGGGCCCGAAGGCCCGGCAGCGGCTGGCCGGCGTGCTCGACGACGCGGCCGCGGTGCCCCACTTCGGCGTCCGGTCGATCCGTGACGGCTTCGACGGGTACGCGGCCGGCACCGGCTACACCGGCGAGGACGGCGTGGAGCTGCACGTGCCCGCGGCCACGGCATCGGCGGTGTGGCGCCGGCTCCTCGGCGCCAGGATCCGACCCGCCGGCCTCGGAGCCCGGGACACGCTGCGGCTCGAGGCCGGCCTCCCGCTCCACGGCCACGAGCTCGGGCCCGGCATCACCCCGCTACAGGCCGGTCCGGCCTGGGTCGTGCGCTTCGACAAGGGCGAGTTCCGCGGCGAAGCACCGCTGCTGGCGGAGCGCGACCGCGGCGTGACCCGCAAGCTCCGCGGCCTGCTCGGCGAGGACCGCCAGGTGCCCCGGGCCGGCTGCCCGGTGCTCGTCGACGGTGTCGCGGTGGGGGAGGTGACGAGCGGCAACTTCTCACCCACCCTCGGGCGCGGGATCGCGCTCGCGTTCCTGCCCCCAGACGTCGCCGACGGCAAGGAGGTCACGATCGACGTGCGCGGCCGAGCCGTGCCGGCCACAGTCGTGCGGCCGCCGTTCGTCCGTCGACCCTGACCCTCAGTTCGAGGGACGCTTTGCGGCAATGAGCCGCTCGTACTCTTCCCGGGCGTCGTCATCGACGCTGACAGAGCCCGCCCCAGCCCAATGGCGGTCCTCGCGGTTCTTCTTCACCCAGAGACCCAATACTCCTCGCCGGTAGCGATATCGACGTGGTTGCTCCCGACTCCGCCCCCGATGATTCGGCGGAGTGTCTTTCCTCGGTAATAGACCGTTCGACCGGTCTTGGAGAAGTGGACCCAGCCGATCCACGCTGGACCGTCGTTGTTCCCGTAGCCGCTCCTCAGCTCCACGTACATCACTCGGGGCTTCATGCGCACCTAGTCCAGCAGCCGACAGCTGGCCGCCGCCCGCTAATGTCGGCGTCAGCCGTCGACCCCGGTCGGGAGAGTCCCCGCCGCCAGCGGGGCGCCGAAGGAGCAACCACTCCCGGAACCTCTCAGGCCGCACGAACCGTCCGGGCGAGGCCACGCTGGAGAGCAGGCGGACACCCGCCTCACCGAAGGGGAAAGCCGGCGGCGCCGGCGAATCTCTCAGGTCCCCCGACAGCGCGGGAGCGAGCCGCCACGGCGGCGCGACCCGTAACCGCGACGAGGGACGGAGCCCATGACCCTGCGGGACCTCGAGCCGACCCGGTTCGTCGATCGCCACGTCGGGCCGGACGCCGACGAGCAGCAAGCGATGCTCGCCGAGCTCGGCCTGGGCTCGCTCGACGACCTCGCGGCGGCCACCGTGCCGTCGAGCATCAGTTCGACCGAGCCGCTGAACCTGCCCCCGGCCGTCGACGAGGCCGACGTCCAGGACGAGCTGCGGGCGATCGCGTCTCGGAACCAGGTGCTCGTGTCGCTCATCGGGACCGGGTACGCCGACACGATCACGCCGCCGGTCATCCAGCGCAACGTGCTCGAGAACCCGGCCTGGTACACGGCGTACACGCCGTACCAGCCCGAGATCTCCCAGGGCCGGCTCGAAGCGCTCCTGAACTTCCAGACGATGGTCGCCGACCTCACCGGGATGGAGCTGGCGAACGCGTCGCTCCTCGACGAATCGACCGCGGCCGCCGAGGCGATGGCGCTCTGCCACCGGGTGCAGCGTGACCCGGGCCCGAGGTTCCTCGTCGAGCCCGACTGCCACCCCCAGACGGTGGCGGTGGTGCGGACCCGGGCCGAGGCCCTGGGCCTGGACGTCGTCGTCGCCGAGCCCGAGGCGGCCGGCGACGAGGTGTTCGGCGTGCTGCTGCAGGAGCCGGGCTCCAGCGGGCGGGTGCGCGATCGACGGGCGGTCATCGCGGCGCTGCACGAGCGGGGGGTGCTCGTCGTCGTCGCGGCCGACCTCCTCGCGTGCACGCTCGTCGTCCCGCCGGGGGAGCAGGGGGCCGACGTCGTCGTCGGCTCGTCCCAGCGCTTCGGGGTGCCGCTCGGGTACGGGGGGCCGCACGCCGGGTTCCTGGCGACCCGCGACGAGTTCAAGCGGAGCCTGCCCGGCCGGCTGGTCGGCGTCTCGGTCGACGACGCGGGCCGGCCCGCGCTCCGGCTGGCCCTGCAGACCCGCGAGCAGCACATCCGGCGCGAGCGGGCCACGAGCAACATCTGCACCGCCCAGGTGCTCCTCGCGGTGATCGCCGGGCTCTACGCCGTGTACCACGGCCCCGACGGGCTCCGCCGGATCGCGGCCCGGGTCCACCGCCTGGCGGCGCTGCTCGCGCGCGGGCTTCGCGACCGGGGGACCGAGGTCCTCCACGACGACTTCTTCGACACCGTCACCGTCCGGGTCCCGGGCGCAGCGGCCGAGGTGGCGGCGGACGCCTGGGTCGACCGGATCAACCTGCGCGTCGTCGACGCGGACACGATCGGCGTCGCGCTCGACGAGACGACCACGCCCGCGATCGTCGAGCGGGTGTGGCGAGCGTTCGGCGTCGACGCCGACGTCAGCGCGCTCGACGAGACCCTCGCCGACGAGCTGCCGCCCCCGCTGCAGCGCACCACGCCCTACCTCGAGCACCCGGTCTTCCACCGCTACCACTCGGAGCACGAGCTGCTCCGCTACCTGCGCCGCCTGGCCGATCGTGACCTGGCCCTCGACCGCACGATGATCCCGCTCGGGTCGTGCACGATGAAGCTGAACAGCACGACCGAGATGCTGCCCATCACGTGGCCCGAGTTCGCGCGCGTGCACCCGTTCGCGCCGCTCGAGCAGGCGGCCGGGTACCGGGAGCTCTTCCGCGACCTCGAGGAGTGGCTGGCCGAGATCACCGGCTACGACGCGGTGTCCCTCCAGCCGAACGCCGGCTCCCAGGGCGAGCTGGCGGGGCTGCTCGCCATCCGCGCCTACCACCGGGCCCAGGGCGACGCCGACCGGGACGTGTGCCTCATTCCGGCGTCGGCGCACGGGACGAACGCGGCGAGCGCCTCCATGGCCGGTCTCCGGGTGGTCGTGGTCGCCTGCGACGACGACGGCAACGTCGACCTCGACGACCTGAAGCGCAAGGCGCATGAGCACGCCGACCGGCTCGGCGCGCTGATGGTCACGTACCCGTCGACGCACGGCGTCTTCGAGGGTCACATCGGCGACGTGTGCGCGGTCGTGCACGACGCCGGCGGGCAGGTCTACCTGGACGGCGCCAACCTCAACGCGCTCGTGGGGCTGGCCAAGCCCGCGGAGTTCAGCGCCGACGTGTCGCACCTGAACCTGCACAAGACCTTCTGCATCCCCCACGGCGGTGGGGGACCGGGGGTGGGGCCGGTCGCGGTCCGCTCCCACCTCGCCCCGTACCTGCCCAACCACCCGCTGGTGCCGGAGGCGGGCCCGAGCACCGGGATCGGCCCCATCAGCGAGGCGCCGTGGGGCTCGGCCGGGATCCTGCCCATCTCGTGGGCGTACCTGCGGCTGATGGGCCCGGACGGGCTGCGCACCGCGTCGCTGGTCGCGATCCTGAACGCCAACTACGTGGCGCGGCGCCTCTCCCAGCACTACCCGGTGCTGTACACGGGTCCGGACGGCCTCGTCGCCCACGAGTGCATCCTCGACCTGCGACCGATCACCCAGAGCACGGGGGTCACCGCGGAGGACGTCGCGAAGCGGCTCATCGACTTCGGCTTCCACGCGCCGACGATGTCGTTCCCGGTCGCGGGCACGCTGATGGTCGAGCCCACCGAGTCGGAGTCGAAGCGGGAGCTCGACCGGTTCTGCGACGCCATGATCGCGATCCGGGACGAGATCGCCACCGTCGAGCGGGGGGAGTGGTCGCTCGAGGCCAGCCCGCTGCGGCATGCGCCGCACCCGGCCGCCGACGTCGCGGTCGACGGCTGGGACCGGGCCTACCCGCGGGAGCGGGGCGCGTTCCCACGGCCAGAGCTGCAGCACGACAAGTACTGGCCGCCGGTCAGCCGCATCGACAACGCCTACGGGGACCGCAACGTCGTCTGCGCCTGCCCGCCGCTGGAGGCCTACGTCGGCGAGTGACCGGTGCGCGCCCCTCGGCCCGGTTCGTGACAGGGTGGGGCGGCTGGTACCCGAACCGGGAGGCGACCCGTGCTTCGACGAGGCGACGACCGACCCTCGACCCCCGGCCGCGCTCGGCGACGGCGCGGCGTCCTCGCGCTGCTGGGCCTCGCCGCGGTCGCGCTCGCCGGCCTCGCCATGGCACCCGCCGCGACCGCGCAGGCCCGGAACGCGTCGGCGTTCGTCGCCCTCCCCGTCGTGCCGTGCGCGTCGGACTTCGGGGTATCACCGCCCCCGGAGGCGCCGTCGTCCCCGAACCGGCTGCCCACCCTGCTGGCGCCGTCGGTGGCGAGCCGGCTCAGCTTCTACAGCGACGGCTTCCAGACCATCCTGGCGCCGCGCGGGTGGGCGTGCCACGGCCTCGTCGCCGCCGACGGGGGCAAGCACCTGTCGGCGTTCCCGGCCGGGTCCGGCGACCCGCTGAGCGGCAACCAGTCGTCGAGCACCGGCACCGGCGTGACGGTGCTCGTCCCCAGCCCCGGTACGGGGCAGGTGGCCTCGGTCGCCTGCGCGCTGTTCCCGCAGGCCCAGAGCTCCGGCGGCAGCTGCTCGACGACGAAGCCGGCCGCCGAGACCGTCGACCGGCCGACCGACCAGGTCGCGCTGTTCCACGACCCGCCCCACGTGTCCGGGAGCGGCACGCCGTCGGGCGGCAGCGCGCCGGCTGACGGCGCGGTGATCTACGTCCCGACCCAGGGCCCGGGCGGCGCTGCGCTGACGTGCACGCTCGCTTCGCGCGGCCCGACGCTGTGCCCCTCGGTCATCAACGATTTCCTCGGCCGCTTCTACCCGATGGTGCCGCCTGGGCAGCTCGGCGGCCAGTAGCGCCGGTCAGCCGGCCCCAGGGCCGTTTACTCGACCAGCCGGACCGGGTCTCCGAGGATCTGAGCTGACCAGGTCGTGGTGTCCTGCACGCTGGTCAGGTTCGGGAACTTGAAGTTCACCCTCGTCCAGCAGCCCAGCGGGTCCGTGTAGGTACACGTGTAGTTGTCGGGAATGGGGATGCGGTAGCTGATCCACTGGCCGTTGTAGGCCGGGGTCTGGACGCCGCTGATGGAGCATCCCGCGTTGGTGTTCGAGAACGTCCCCCAGGGCGGCCCAGTGCTGTTCCCGGGCGGCGCCGTGTACGTGCAGCCGCTGAAGCTGCTGCCGACGTTCGAGTCCGGCGGCGGCTGGATCGTGATCGTGCCCGGCTGTGACGCGTCGCCGACGTCGAAGAAGTTCACCTGTAGTGCGCGCCCCGACGCGCCCGGCAGGACCCGCGCGAGGTAGAAGGTGGTGTTCGAGCCCGGGTAGTTGGCGTAGAGGCCCTGACGCCCGAACCCGTAGATGGAGGCGTTGCTCGTCGAGAAGTCGCTGTTCAGGCCGACCCGGATCGCGAACCGGTTGGCGCCGCCGCCGTGGGGCGCAACGGTACCGTCGGACTTCGTACCCGTCTTCACCTGCACGAAGTACGTGCCGACCTGGGGGTTGGGGATCGTGCACACCGTGTACCACTGGCGGAAGTACTTCACGAACAGGTCCGGCGCGCCGGCCTGCGGCGTCGTCGCCTGCAGGGCCGTCTTCAGGTCCCCGAGGTAGCCGGGAAAGTCCTTCGTGCACAGGATCGGGTTGTTCGTCGGGTTGCTCGGAGTGTCGTCAGGAGCCCGGATGAGGAAGTCGGTCCACGGCGGTGTCAGACCGTTGCCACCGTCGCTGTAGTACTGGTCGCCGCTGCAGTACACGCTGCTCGATGACGGGCTGTACCGGGTCGACGGGTCACTCACCGCGAACTGCGGATTGAAGTTCGGCGGCAGCTGGGAGGCGCCGACCAGGTTGCTCCCCGGGGCGCCGTTGCTGGTGTCGTTGTTCCCGCAGTTGTCACCGGTGTGGGCGAACTCGGGGTCGTAGATCTGGACCACCATCGGGCCTGTGGCACCCGGCTTGACGTCGATGGCATAGAAGTAGCCGTTTGTGTCGTAGTCCGAGTTCGACCCCGAGCAGTTGTCAGTCGCGACCCCGGCCGCGCAGATGTTCGCTTGGATCGCGTCACCCTTGTCCTTGTTGGACGAGGGTCCGAAGACGTTTGCCCAGAACTCGGGGTAGCGAGTCGTCCCGAGCCCAGCGCCGGACTGCGGGTCGTTGCCGAACTGGTTGATCGGGCTTCCCATGTTCACCGCCGGCTCGTACTCCGCGACGGCGTGCTTCGTCACGGTCGTCGTGCCCGCGCCGACGAGCGAACCGAAGAAGTTCTGGACCCGCTGGGACACGCTCACCTTCAGCTGTGTCGGCACGACGCCAGCGGTGGCCACGACGGTGGCACCGCTCTGCCCGTCCGTGTATCCGTTGCGCCCGGCTACGGTCTTCGCGGTCGTGAAGCCGGCCTGCCCGGGGTTGTCGGGCATGTAGATCGCGCCGGCGAGCGCAGCCGCGTCCGCGGTCCGCTGGAGCCTCGCCCCCTCGCGGCTCCAGTGCCAGTAGTCGACCGCGAAGCCGGCCATGGCGAGCAACACGACCAGGATGATCGCTACGAAGATCAGTACGAACCCCCGCTCATCGCGGGGGCGCGGCCGCCTGGGAGTCAGCGCCAGCAGCCGAGCCCACATCGCGTTGCGGGTCAACATGTCGCTAGGGAAGTCGGCTCGAGCCGGAAGACGCTGTGCTCCGTCAGCGTCACGCTCACGCCGAACAGCTTCGTAATGAACGCATGGTTGATCTTCACGTAGATGCCGACCTCATCGAACGGCTGGGTGCAGACGTTCTCGCTCGACGCCGCCCAGCCGCCGCCCTGAGGGTTGGCGGTATCGAACGTCTTCGACGCTGGAAGCCAGAGGTACTTGATGCAGTTCGCAGAGCACGTGGTAAAGGTCGTCCCGTTGCCGGGATAGCCGTTGGCATTCGCCTTGTAGAACCACATCTCCTGGGGCGCAGCCGCGGGCAGGCTCTGCAGCGCGCCCGAGACCGCGCCCGCCGCGTTCGTGGCCTGCGCTGGGTTCAACGCTTGTGCCGCCGCGACGCGCCCGCCCGCTCGGGCCGCGTCGGCCGTCACCGAGGAGTCGTGATACGCCGACGAGTACTCGATCACTCCGAGGACCACGGTCATCAGCACCGGCAGGACGATCGCGACCTCGACCAGCACCGCGCCCCGCTGGTCGCCCCGTCGCCGCGTTCGCACCGCACCTCCAGTACGCCGCCCGAACCCCTGCCGCGCCGGTGGCCTCCTCGCCCCAAGTGTCGGCACCTCCCCGGGATTTCTTGAAGGCCCGCCCGCTCTTCCCGCACCGCGCGCCCACCCGGATCGATGGGGGAGCGCGCCCAGCCGCCGCTGCCCTCACCCTCTGAATCCCGAGCTGAAGCCCGAACACCCCGAACCCATCCGTCGAGGCTCCGCCGCCGTCGCCTCGCCGCCGCAGCGCCGCCAGCGGCCAAGGGAGACTGAGCGGATCCGGCTCTACTTGACATAACGAGGATTATCGGCAGACCCGCCGAGCCCCGGATCCTCAAGGGAGCAGGCCGGAGTTCCGATGTTTCAGGAGGCTGGGAGGACGGACTGCGGTCCGCGTGCAGTGCCTCCCGACGCCGTGACAAGAAGGGTCGGCGAGCATGCGACTGAGCTGGGCACACCGGGCGCTCGGTGTCGCGGGCGTCGCGCTCGCGCTCGCCGCGCTCGGCGCCACTCCCGCCGGCGCCGGCACCTCGTCTCGCGCCCCGGCCGCGCTGACGCCGATCGTCGAGTGCAGCGCCGCTCGTAGCGGCTCGACGCGCACGCTCTACGGGTACCAGAACACCGGCGGTCCGATGGTTCTGGACGTGGGCCCGAACAACAGCTTCTCCCCCGGACCCGCCAACCGCGGGCAGCCGACCTCGTTCGACGCCGGCACCCGCATCAACGTGTTCTCGGTCGACGTCAAGGGGCCCGTCACCTGGACGCTCGGCAACGGCCGGGTCCGCGCTCCGGGCCCGTCGTGCAAGACGACGCCGGCCGGGAGCTCGCTCGCCGGGTGGGGCCCGATCGCCGCGGTCGTGATCGTGACCGCGGTGCTCGGCGTGCTGCTGTTCTGGCGTACCCGCCGACTGCGGACCGTGGCCCCGTGACCGCCGTCGACGAGGCCGTCCGGCCCGTGACCGCCCCGGACGCCGCGCCCGACGCGCCCGCCGCCGGCGGCCATGCGTCGCCCGCCGGCGCGCCGTGGACGCTGCTGTTCCTGCTCGGCGTCGGGATGGTGCTGGTGGGGATGCTGGGGCTGCGCGACGCCAGCCTCGCCGTCGTGATCTTCCTCACCGTGCTGTTCCTCGTGTTCCTCGCCCGCCACCTGGCCTTCGCGGTGTCGGCACTGGCGTCAGCGCCGCGCGACATGCGCACCCGCAGCGGCTTCGACTTCGGGTACTACCCGTTCGTCTCCATCCTCGTTCCGTGCCGCAACGAGGAGCTGGTGATCGAGGGGCTCGTCACGACCCTGCTGGCGCTCGACTACCCCGACGACCGGCACGAGATCATCATCATCGACGACGGCTCCGACGACGGCACGGGCGACATCGTCGATGCGCTCGTCCGCCGCCACCCGGTGCTGAACTGCATCCACCGCCCGCCCGGGGCCGGCGGCGGCAAGTCGGGCGCGCTCAACACGGCCCTCCAGACCCTCCGGGGCGAGGTCGTCGTCGTGTTCGACGCCGACCACAAGCCGCGCGCCGACGTGATCCGCCGGCTGGTGCGCCACTTCGCCGACCCGTCGGTCGGCGCGGTGCAGGGCCGCTGCATCGTCCGGAACTCGAACGAGACCCGCCTCGCCCGCAGCATCGCGGTCGACTACTACTGCGGCTACCTCGTCAACGAGTACGG
>CALEYV010000068.1 GCA_937927875.1 uncultured Actinomycetes bacterium
GCAATTGCCCTCGTCCACGGGTCCGCGTCGGTCGGTTTGCCAACGTGAGGGTCGTGCGCAAGACCCGGAGCTGTTTCACCGCATGACCGCCGCGTGGCTGATCGGGAAAGCGCCCGGGAGTGATCATGATCGACCAGAGCCCGCAGCCCCGCGACTCACGCGGTGACAATCTAACTTGACGTCTATCTGCCGACAAGGTAGGTTGTCACCATTGAAATCGCTCCGACCGCCCGCAAGCACGGAGTGGCCGACGAAGACATCCGTCACGCTGTCGCTCAGGCGTTGCGGAGCTTCCCCCAGGGTGACCGGCTACTCATCATTGGCCCCAGCCCAGACGGGCGGCTCCTCGAAGTCGTCGTCGTCGATGCCGATGCCGACCCGGTCGCAATTCACGCGATGCCGCTACGACCCAGGTTCTACGACCTGTTGAGGTGATGACCATGCCCCGAACCGCAGACGAGCTCGAGCAAGCAGCTGCTGATGCCGAAGCGTGGCTCGACGGTCTCGATCCCGACGAGCTGGTCGCCGAGGACATCAGCGACCTGCGGGCCATCGCCCAGGCGGTCGGCGATCTTGCCAGCGCTCAGCAGCGCCTCGTGGAGACCGTCCAGGCGGCTCGGAAGAACGGGCGCAGTTGGGGCCGCATCGGCATGGCGCTCGGCGTCTCGCGTCAGGCCGCCCGCCAACAGTACGCAGACCTCGTCGACGTCTAGCGCGCGAACCTCACGGGCCGATCGGTCACCGGCGAGGCCCGAGCATCGAATAGACGTGACGCCGGTGTCAGGCTCAGGCCGCGGCCAGGCCGCGGGAGCTTGAAAAACGATGAGCACCAGCGCGAAGCGTTGAAACATGTTGTCGCTGGTCAGCCTGCACTTCTCCGCGTCGCGGCAGGTCCGCGAGGCGCCACGCACTTTCCTACGACATCTAACCCGTCCCCGCGGCGGCGGGCGGAGCAACCGCGCGCGCGGGCCGGTCAGCACTGACCGCGAGCGCGCCGGCCGCCTGACGCGCGCCGGCTACGGGCAGCTGATTCCCAGGTCGGTCGCCACCGCGGCCGGCGGCGGCGTGACCGTGCCGCCCGGGCATCCAACGCCGGAGGACCCGAAGTCGGTGACGGACCACGAGCTCTCGGCACAGTGGGCGAGCCCGGAGCCGCCCTGGTAGTTCCCCTCCTGCCCCGGCACCGGGAGGGTGTCGAAGCGAGCCCAGTTCGGGTCGGAGCGGGCGACGGTCACGTTCTGCACCTGGTACTGGTCCGGGTTCTGGTTCAGGCCCGCGACCGGGCTGACCTTCACCGCAGCCGGAAGGGTGTCGACGCCGCCGCAGGGCTGGATCCCCGTCGTCGTGGTGGTGGTGCTCGGCGCGGTCGTGCTGCTCGCGGGGTGACGTGACGCGGTCGCGGTCGGGTTCGACGATCCGCTGCACGCGGTGCCGATCAGCACCAGGGCTGCGACCACGGGCCATGGTCGACGCACCGCTTCACCTCCTCGGGGGCGCCCTGATGCTGGCACGCCCGGCGAACCCGGCGGCCGCGGCATCAGGGTCGCGAGCGGCGCCCTACCCGGTCGCGGCGTCGGGCCGGCCGTAGAAGACGCGGTCCACGACGCGGCGGGACCGTCGGGTCACGCGGCGGAAGTCGTCGCGCAGCGTCGCCTCGGGCCGGTGCAGCTCGCCGAGCAGCCGGCCGACCCGGGCCGCGTCGGTGTCGCGGGGCAGCGCGTCGACCGGTCGGCCGGTCACGAGGTAGCAGGCGTTCCGGGCCCGGGCACAGAACGTGTAGGCGGCGGCGAGCGCGGTCTCGTCGTCGGGGTCCAGGAGTCCGGCGCGCCCGAGGGCGCGCAGGGTGGACATCGTGGCGGGACCCCGCACCGCCGGATTCGTGTCACCGTGCTGCAGCTGGAGGAGCTGGACCGTGAACTCGACGTCGACGAGGCCGCCCCGCCCAAGCTTGAGGTGGAACTGCGGGTCTACGCCGGGAGGGATCCGCTCCCGCTCGATGCGGGCCTTCATCCGGCGCACCTCCCGCACCTCGTCGGGGCCGAACGACCCCCGGTAGACGAACGGCTTGACGAGCTCGAGGAACCGTCGACCGAGGTCGGGATCGCCGGCCACCGCCCGGGCCCGCAGCAGGGCCTGGAACTCCCACACCAGGCCCCACCGCGAGTAGTAGGCGCGGTAGCCCTCGAGCGAGCGAGCCAACAGCCCGTCCTTGCCCTCGGGGCGGAGGTTCGCGTCGACGCGGAAGGTCTGACCCTCGTCGGTCGTGTCGCCGAGCTCGGCGACCAACCCGCGCGCGACGCGGTGCGCGGCCTCGAAGTCGGAGGGCGCGTCGCCCTCGTAGACGAACAGCAGGTCGAGGTCCGACGCGTAGGAGAGATCCCGCCCGCCGTAGCTGCCCATGCCGATCACCGCGAACGGCAGCAGCGGGTCCAGCGAGCGCAGCGCGGCCTCGACGCACGCGTCCGCCACCGCCGCGAGCTCCCGCCCGGTGGTCTCGAGCGGCGCCAGGTCGACGACATCGCGGGCCGCGATGCGCAGCAGCTCGCGGCGCTTGAAGCGCCGCAGCCCGGCCCGCCGCGCCTCCGGGTCGTCCCGCCAGGCCAAGGTGCCGAGCGCGGCGCCCCGCAGCTCCTCCGGCGTCCGCTCACGCCCGAACCAATCGTCGTCACCGAGCAGCTCGACGACGTCGGGCTGGCGGAGGAGCGCGTCCCCGACCAGCCGGCTCGAGCCGAGGACCCGGCACACACGGGCCGCGGCGCCGGGCTGGTCCCGGAACGTGGTGGCCAGGGTCGCCGACCAGTCCGCGTGCTCGGTCAGCCGGCGAAGCTGGAGGAGCCCGAGGTCGGGGTCGGGGCTCGATGAGAGCCAGTCCAGGATCACGGGCAGCAGCTGCTGGAGGACCCGCGAGGTCCGGGTCAGACCTCGGGTGAGGGCTGTCAGCGCGGCCCGCGTCTGCGCAGTGTCGGCGAAGCCGAACGCGACCAGGCGGTCCTCGACCGCCGCCGGCGGGAGGCGACCCGAACCCGCGAGGGTGTCGAGGATCGGTGCGAAGAACAGGTGCTCGTGGATGGCTCGCACGCGCGCCTGATGCGCCCGGTGGTCGGCGTCGAACGCCTCGAGCGCGGTGGCCTCGGCGCGGTCGCGGTACCCGAGGACGCGGGCCAGCAGCGTCCGGCTCCCGGCTTCGCTGGGCAGGGTGTGGGTCTGGGCCTCGTCGCGCAGCTGGAGCCGGTGCTCGACAGTGCGCAGGAACACGTACGCGCTGCGGAGCCGCTCGGCGTCGTCCGCCTCGACGTAGCCGCCAGCGGCGAGCTGGCGCAGCGCGTCGAGCGTCGTGGGCGAGCGGATTTCGGCGTCGGGGCGGCCATGGACGAGCTGGAGGAGCTGGACCGCGAACTCGATGTCGCGGATCCCGCCCGGTCCGCGCTTTAGCTCACGCGCGCCCACCCCCCGGCGGCGCGTGCCTTCCTCGCTGCGGGCCTTCATCGCGCGCGCTTCGCGCACCAGGTCGGGATCGAGGACGTCGGGCCAGACCAGGGGCCGCGTGGCGGCGACGAACCGGTCCGCGAGCGCGCCGTCGCCCGCGGCCGGCCGCGCCTTCAACAGGGCCTGGAACTCCCACGGGCGCGCCCACCGCTCGTACCAGGCGGCGTAGCTGTCGAGGGTGCGCGAGAGCGCGCCGGCGCGCCCCTCCGGCCGGAGGTCGGCGTCGGTGCGGAAGACGATCCCGTCGGCGGACGGCTCGCTCATGACGGCGAGCAGGTGACGCGCCGCGGCGTCGGCGGCCTCGCCGTCCCCGTCGTGCACGAAGAGGACGTCAACGTCGCTGGCGTAGTTGAGCTCCCGTCCGCCGAGCTTGCCCATGCCGATGACGGCGAACGGCACCGCGGGTGCCGCCAGCTCCACCGCGGCCACCAAGCAGGCGTCGGCGAGCCCGGCGAGCCGCCGCCCGACCTCGGGGAGCTCGATCCGGCCCAACAGGTCCGCGGCCGCGATGCGCAGCAGCTCGCGACGCTTCCACCGCCGCAGCCCGGACGAGTCGGCGGGTGCCGATCCCGGCGAGCCGTCGAGGTTGTCGAGCACCTGGACGAGCGATGGGTCGGCGACGATGGTGGTGGATAGCGAGCGGGACGCACACGCGATCGCGACGAGCGCGTCGCGGACGACCGGTACCTCGACCACCCGCTCGGCGAGTGCCGGGTCCGCTTCGACGAGCCGCTCGAGGAAGTGGCGGGCGACCCCGGCGTCGGCGGCGCGCTCGACCGCGGCCTCGACGTCCGGATGGTCCACCGCCGCGGTCACGCTCACGTCGCCCAGTGTGTCGCGGCCGCATTCGCCAGTCGCCCGGGAAGCCGGGCCGTATCCTTGGTGTCGTGCCCCGTCTGCGCGTCGCCGCGGCCCAGTTGAACCTCGTCGTCGGTGACCTCGAGGGCAACGCGGGGCGGATCGTTGACGCCTACGAGCGGGCCGAGGCGGCGGGCGTCGACCTGGTTGCCTTCCCCGAGCTGGCCATCACCGGGTACCCGCCCGAGGACCTGCTCCTGCGGCCGGCCTTCGTGGCCCAGGCCGGCGAGTGGCTCGACAAGGTGGCCGCCCGCACCGGGCGGGCCGCGGCCGTGATCGGCTTCCCGCACGCCGAGCGCGACCTCTACAACGCGGCGGCGGTTTGCGCCCAAGGCCGGGTCCTCGGCGTGTACCACAAGCACCTGCTGCCCAACTACGCGGTGTTCGACGAGCAGCGCTACTTCGAGCCCGCGACCGTCGACGGGCCCCTCTTCGTCATCGGCGGCGTGCGGGTGGCGCTGACGATCTGCGAGGACGCTTGGAGCCCGACCGGGCCGGTGCTCACCCAGGCCGCGGCGGGGGCCGAGCTGGTCGTGAACATCAACGCCTCGCCCTACTACGCGGGCCGGCTCCGGGAGCGGGAGACGATGCTCGCGACGCGCGCCGCCGACGCCGCGGTGCCGCTGCTGTACGTCAACCTCGTCGGCGGCCAGGACGAGCTCGTCTTCGACGGCGCGTCGCTCTTCCTCAACGAGACCGGGGAGATCGTGGCCCGCGGCCGCCAGTTCGCCGAGGACCTGCTCGTCGTCGACGTGGAGGCGCGGGCCGCGTTCCGCCGCCGCGCCCTCGACCCCCGCGGCCGCCCCCACGCGGCACCGCTGCCCGAGATCGCGGTCAGCGACGTGCGGCTCGGCGACGCGCCCCTGCCGTCCCGGGTCGAGGAGCCGCTGGCACCGGTCCGGGAGGTGTACGAGGCGCTCGTGCTCGGCACCCGCGACTACGTGCGGAAGAACACCTTCACCGACGTGCTCATCGGCCTTTCGGGCGGGATCGACTCGTCGCTCGTCGCCGCCGTCGCCGTCGACGCGCTCGGCGCCGACCACGTCGTCGGCATCCTCATGCCGTCACGGTTCTCGAGCGAGGGCAGCGTGGACGACGCCGAGGTGCTGGCCGCCAACCTCGGGATCCGCACCCTGACGGTCCCGATCGAGGCGGCCCACGCCGCCTTCCTGGACATGCTCGCCGAGCCGCTGGCGGCCGGTCCGCCCGGGCTGGCCGAGGAGAACCTCCAGGCCCGCATCCGGGGCACCATCCTCATGACGCTGTCGAACAAGCTCGGCTCGATCGTCCTCACCACCGGCAACAAGAGCGAGACGGCAACGGGCTACTCCACCCTCTACGGCGACATGGCGGGTGGCTTCGCGGTCATCAAGGACGTCCCGAAGACGCTCGTGTACGCGCTGGCCCGGGACCGGAACGAGCGGGAGATCCGGCCCCTCATCCCCGACGCGGTGCTCGAGAAGCCGCCGAGCGCCGAGCTGCGACCGGACCAGCGCGACAGCGACTCGCTGCCCGACTACGCCGAGCTCGACCCGATCGTCGAGGGCTACGTCGAGGGCGATCGCTCGGTGCACGAGCTGGCCGAGGAGGGCTACGACCCCGAGCTCGTGCGCAGGGTCGCCTGGCTCATCGACCGCAACGAGTACAAGCGTCGCCAGGCTGCGCCCGGGGTCCGGGTGTCGCCGAAGGCGTTCGGCAAGGACCGCCGACTCCCGATCGTCAACCGCTGGCCCGGGTAGCGCCCCGGCCCGGTGCGTCGCTTCGCGCCCGAGGGCGCGCTGGTCCTGGCCGCCCTCGCGTACGGCGTGACCTTCCCGCTCGTCCACGACGCCCTCGCCGACATCGAGCCGTTCGCGTACCTCGTCCTCCGGTTCTCGGTCGCCGCGCTCGTGCTTGGTCCCTTCGCGGTCCTGGTGGCGCGCCGGGACCCCGGGAGCCGCCGCACGCTGGTGCGAGCCGGGCTCCTCGCCGGTGTCCTGCTCACCGGCGGGTACGCAGCCCAGACGGTCGGCCTCCAGGTCGTCTCCCCGTCCACCTCCGCGTTCATCACCGGGCTCTACGTGGTGCTGACACCCATCGTCGAGGCGGTCGTCCGGCGCCGGCTGCCGGCCCGCCCCGTCCTCGCCGGGGTCGCCGTCGCCACCGTCGGGCTCTACCTCCTTACTGGGGCCCGCCTGACCCTCGGCGGCGGCGAGCTGGCGACGCTGCTCGGCGCGGCGCTGTTCGCGGTGTGGATCGTGTACCAGGGCGAGTACGCGCACCGGCTGCACCCGATCCCGTTCACGACCGTGCAGCTGCTGGTCATCGTGGTGCTGTGCCTGCCGCCGACCGCGGCCCAGGGCGTCGGCCGGCTGTCGGGGATCGCGCTCTTCGCGGCCGCGTTCACCGGCATCGCCTGCTCGGCGGTGGCGCTGTCGCTCCAGGTGTGGGGCCAGCGCCGCATCCCGCCCAGCCGCACCGCGCTCATCCTCTTGCTGGAGCCCGTGTTCGCCGGCATCGCCGGCTACGCGAGCGGGGAGCGCCTCGGGGCCCTGCGCCTGGCCGGGGCGGCGGTGATCCTGGTCGGCATCGCGGTCGCGGAGTTCGCAGGCCGGGACGCGCCGGCCCGCCCCGAGCTCGAGCCCAAGCCGTTCTAACCCGGGGGTCGGAGGACCGCCGCCACCTACCATCCCCGCCGTGCTCAGCATCGACGCCACCGCGGCGCTGGTGGGCCAGGCGTGCTGGGCCGAGGCGGCCGCCTTCACGCTGCTGGGCGGCTGGACGCCGAGCGTCCCCGAGCCGGCCCCCAAGCTGCTCGTCGCCCGGCACAGCCGACACCACGGCTGGCACGCCGAGCTGCTGGCCGAGGTGCTCCCGTCGACCCGCGCCCACCGGCCGGCCGACCTGGTGGCGCCCGGCGACGACCGCTGGCCCGCCGTCGTCGAGGCGGTCCGGGCCCCGGCCGCCGGCGCCACCGTCGAGCGGCTGGCCGGCTGGTACCAGGCGCTCCTTCCTTTCCTGCTCGCCGGCTACGACCGGACCCTGGAGCGGCTCAGCCCCTGGAGCGACGGGGCCGTGGCCCGGCGGCTGCGGCTCGTGGTCGAGGACGAGCGGGCCGACCTGGCCGAGGGGCTCGGCGTCCTCGAGGGCCTGCTCGACGGCGGAGCCGACGCGGACCGGGCGGCCCGCCAGCGCCGCGAGATCGAGGCCCGGCTGCCCCGTTGACCACCTCGGTACCGGGCCGCAAGCACCGTCCCGGTACCGTGGCGAGCCCCCCAAAACCGGCGGCGCGGGCGCCGCCGGGCCCGGGCCGGCTCGCTTGACACAGACCGTATGGTACGGAGGAACCGGCCCCCCACCTGCGGGAACACCCTTCTGGGCCCCGCCGACCGGCCACTCGTCCACACCAATCCACACCCGAAAGGCAGCAGTGGCGAAGGAGCGCGTCGAGCGGGACGAGGAAGACCTCGTCCGGCTCTACTT
>CALEYV010000069.1 GCA_937927875.1 uncultured Actinomycetes bacterium
GCGCGTCGACCTACGGTCCCGCCGCTGCCGCCGGGACCGTAGGTCGACGCGCCGCCCGTGGAAAGGCCGCCCGCGGCACCGACCTGGATCGTGTACTGATCGCCCGCGTTGACCTGCAGCGCCCCCGTCGTGACCGCGCCGCCGGCGCCGCCCACGCCGCCCGAGCCGCTGTGGCCGGTGCCGCCAAAGGCAGCGAAGGTCACACACGTCACCCCGGCCGGGACGGTGAAGGTGCCGTCGGCGGTGAAGGGGACCGACGTCGCCGCGGCACCCGACGACGCCGTCGTGGCCGCGATGAGCCCGACTGCGCCCAGGATCCCGGCCGCGACGACCACGGCTGCGCGATGGACACCCACCCGTTACCTCCAACTCGACCGGCCGCGAGGGCCCGTACTCCGGGCAGGTGTCTAGCAGCCCCCGGGCTCCCTCGCATGATCCAACCGCCTTTGGGAGCCTCACGTCCGGGCTGGCTGCCGACCGCGCCCGAGCGGCCACGATGGATCAGCGGCGGGGCGCCGGAGACGGGCCGCTACCGTCGCCGCGATGGACCCGGTGGAGGCCCTCGAGCGGGTTGCGGACGGCCTGCAGCGGACCCGCGGCGCGCGGCCGAAGGTGCAGGCCTTCCGCCGCGCCGCCGACGCCATCCGGGGCCGGTCGGTCGAGGAGCTCGCCGACCTCGCCCGGGCGGGTCGGCTCACGGACCTCCCCGGGATCGGGAAGAGCACCGCGACCGTGATCGAGCAGGCCCTGGCGGGGGAGACCCCCGAGTACCTGAGCCGCGTCGAGTCGGAGGCGCCGGCCGACGGCCCGCCCACCGAGCTGGCCGGGCCGATCCGGGCCGCGCTGCGCGGCGACCTGCACTCGCACTCCGACTGGTCCGACGGCGGCCACACGATCGAGGCGATGGCTCGGGCCGCGGCCGCGCTCGGGCACGAGTACCTCGTGCTCACCGACCACTCCGGGTCCCTGAAGATCGCCAAGGGTCTCTCGCCGGCACGACTTCGAGAGCAGCTCGGCGTGGTGGCAGCGCTCAACGAGGAGCTGGCGCCGTTCCGGATCCTCACCGGCATCGAGGTCGACATCCTCGCCGACGGCGCGCTCGACCAGGAGGAGGAGCTGCTCGCGGCGCTCGACGTGGTCGTCGCCAGCGTGCACAGCCAGCTGCGGATGGACGCCGACGGCATGACGGCCCGGATGGTGAAGGCGCTCGAGAGCCCGCACGTGGACATCCTCGGGCACTGCACCGGCCGCATCGTCGTGGGCCGGGGCCGGCCGGAGTCGACGTTCGACGCCGACCGCGTCTTCGGGACCGCGGCCGCGCTCGACAAGGCGGTCGAGATCAACTCCCGGCCCGAGCGGCTCGACCCGCCGACCCGGCTGCTCGAGCAGCTCGCGGACCTGCAGGCAAAGGTGGCGATCGACTCCGACGCGCATGCGACGTGGCAGCTCGAGTGGCAGGAGTACGGCTGTCACCGGGCGGCGAAGGTCGGGATCCCGGTGGAGCGGGTGGTGAACACCTGGACCGCCGACGAGCTGACCGGCTGGGCGGCCACCCACGCCGGAACCGGATAGCGCCGCCCCGCCGCTGGCGCGTCAATGGAGGGCATGGCGAACACCCTGGTGACGGAGGCCTGCCGGCTCATCGAGGCCACCGACGACCGCGTCCCGACCGCCCCTGAGCTGGCCCGGGCCCTCGACGTCTCGACCGACCAGCTCCGGCGGGCGTTCACCCGGGTCCTCGGCGTGACGCCCCGCCAGTACGGGGACACGCTGCGGCGCGAGCGGCTCCGCCGCCACCTGCGGCGAGGCCGGGACGTCACCGGCGCGCTGTTCCAGGCCGGCTACGGGTCGACGAGCCGGCTCTACGAGGGCGCGCACGACCACCTCGGCATGACGCCGGCGTCGTACCGGGCCGGCGGCGCGGGCGCCACGGTCGTGTACACGATCGCCCCGTCGCCCCTCGGGGCCCTGCTCGTCGCGACGACCGACCGCGGCCTCTGCAAGGTCGACATCGGTGACGACGAGCCGACCCTCGAGGCCGCGCTGGCGCGCGAGTTCCACCAGGCGGTGCGGAAGCGGGACGACGAGGGCCTGGCGTCGCTCGTCGAGGTGGTGCTGGCCCGCATCGAGGGCCGGGCGCCCGCCCGCGACCTGCCGCTCGACGTGCGGGGCACCGCGTTCCAGCGCCGGGTGTGGGAGGAGCTGCGCCGCATCCCGCTCGGCGAGACCCGCACCTACGGCGAGGTGGCCGCCGCCATCGGCGCGCCGGGCGCGTCGCGCGCGGTCGGGTCGGCCTGCGGCGCCAACCCGGTGCCGGTCGTGGTCCCGTGCCACCGCGTCGTGCCCGCCTCGGGCGGCGTCGGCAACTACGGCCTCGGGCCCGCCCGCAAGCGCACGCTGCTCGAGCGCGAGGGCGCGTCGCCGACGCGCTGATCAGCGCCTCGCGACGATCACCGCCTCCCACGGCCCGAGCTCGAGCCCACTCGCCAGCTCCTCGCCGTCGCGGCCGCGGTCGCTGCCGATCCTGACCGTGCCCGCCACGTCGGGCAGCAGTGCGGGCCCCGCGGCCAGGTTCACCGCCACGAGCACGTCGACACCCCGCTGCCACGCCCACACTCCGTCCGGCGCGGGCCAGGTCGCGTACGCGCCGTCGCGCAGCGCCGGCACCTGGCGCCGGAGCGCCAGGAGGTCCCGGGTCAGGTTCAATGTTGACGTCGGGTCGTCGACCTGGTCGGCGACGGTCCCGGCCGCGGGGTCGCCGGTCGGCAGCCACGGCGCGACGCTCGGCGCGGTGAACCCGGCGCCTGGCTCGGCGTTCCACGGCATCGGCGTCCGGGCGGCATCCCGGCTCACGTACGGCTGGTACCGGATGCTGAGCGGGTCGACCAGCCGCTCCGGCGGCACCGGCGTGTCGGGCAGCCCGAGCTCGTCCCCGTAGTAGAGGACGGCGGTGCCGCGCAGGCCGAGGAGCAGCACGAGGGCGGCGCGCGCTCGGGTGGGGTCGCCCTCCCCCCACCGGGTCGGGTACCGGGACACGTCGTGGTTGCCCATCGTCCAGCACGGCGTGGCGAAGGCCGGCAGCCGGGCCTCGCTCCGCTCGACGACGTCACGCAGCGCGGCGGCGTCGAACTTCGAGTCCAGCAGCATGAAGTTGAACGCCAGCTGCAGCGCGTCGCCGTCCCCGTAGAAGGAGACCAGGGTGTCGACGTCGAAGACGTGGGTCTCGCCGAGGAGCACCCGGGGCGGGTCGTAGGCGGCCCCGACCCGCCGCCAGCGCCGGTGGATGTCGTGGACCTCGGGTCGGTTCGACGTGTAGAGGGGCCGCTGATTCTTGACCCGGTCGTAGAAGTGGTCGTCGTCGGTCGCGGGCGGGTTGTCGCGCAGCAGCCGGTCCTTCACGATCATGTGGGCGACGTCGATGCGGAACCCGGCCACCCCCCGGTCGAACCAGAAGCGCAGGATCCGGTCGAACTCGTCGCGCACGGCGTCCGACCACCAGTTGAGATCGGCCTGCTCGGCGAGGAACATCTGCAGGTAGTACTGGCCGGTCCCGGGGTCGAGCGTCCACGCCGGGCCGAAGAAGCTGCTGGCCCAGTTGTTGGGCGGTGACCCGTCGGGCTTCGGGTCGGCCCACACGTACCAGTCCCGGTGCCCGGCCTCGCGGCTGGCGCGCGAGTCGAGGAACCAGGGGTGCTCGATGCTGGTGTGGTTCGGGACCAAGTCGAGGAGCACCCGCAGGTCGAGCTCGGAGGCCCGGGCGACGAGCGCGTCGAGGTCGGCGAGCGTCCCCAGGTCGGGATGGATCCCGTAGTAGTCCGCGACGTCGTAGCCCCAGTCGGCGTTCGGCGACGGGTTCACCGGGCTGATCCACAGCCCGTCGACGCCGAGCCAGGCCAGGTGGTCGAGCTTGGCGGTGATCCCGGGCAGGTCGCCGATCCCGTCGCCGTTGCTGTCCGCGAACGAGCGCGGGTACACCTGGTAGAGGACGGCGTTCTCCCACCACTCGGCCACGGCCGGCACATTACGGAGCGACCCGTCGGCAGCGCAGACCCCGGCCGCCACGTAGCCTCCTCGTCTCTGGACGCCGCGCTCGACTGGATGGGGTGCGCGACCTTCCGGCTCGCGCTCGACGACCTGGTCGTGATGCTCGACGCCTACGTGGACCGGGTCCCGAGCGCCCCCGGGCCGGGCCTCGCCGCCGACGACGTATCTGCCGCGGACTGGATCCTGATCGGCCACTCGCACTTCGACCATCTCTGGGGCGCGGAGCGCATCGCCCAGAACACCGGCGCCCGGGTGGTCGGCTCCTACGAGACGGTTCGGGTGCTGCGGGACGCCGGCGTCCCGGCCCGCCAGCTGCTCCCGGTCGCGGGCGGCGAGCGGGTCCAGCTGTCACCGCACGTCGTCGCGGCCGTCTACCCGAGCCAGCACTCGTGCGTGTGGGCGCACACCAAGTTCCCGGGCGCCGACGCCGTCTGCCTCGGCGACCTCGGCCTCTCCTACCAGGAGCGCCAGGCCCGCTTCGGCGAGCTCGGGGCGTGGCTGACCTCGCTCGGCCCCGAGGTGCTCGACCACCTCCGGGCCAGCGACCAGCACGCGCTGGGCGACGGCGGCCCGCTCGTGTACGTGCTCGAGTCGCCCGCGGGGCGCCTGCTCTATCAGGACACGTCCGGCTGCTGGACACCGGTCCTGCGCGAGCTGCGCCCCGACGTCGCGATCCTGGCCGCCGCCGGCCGCGGCAACGTCGACGGCGAGCCGATCCAAGGCTCGCTCGCGCAGTTCGTCGCCCGGGAGGCGACGCTGCTGCGGCCCCGCCGGGTGGTGCTGGCCCACCAAGACGACTGGCTGCCCGGGTTCACCAGCGGTGATCTCGACGTGGCGCCGGTGCGCGCCGAGCTGGCGCGCGCGCTGCCCGGCACCGAGCTGCTCGACCTCGGCTACTGCAGCGCCGACCCGGTGCTGGCCGACCCCGGCCGCTGAGACGCCTCCCGTCGAACTCGGGGGTCGACGCATACCATTTCGCGCGGTTCGCGTCCGCGGACGCAGCCCGGTTTGGAGCGGTGGCAGAGTCTGGTTGATCGCAGCTGCCTTGAAAGCAGCCGGCCGATGAGGCCCGGGGGTTCGAATCCCTCCCGCTCCGCAGCGCCCTCACGACGGGCGGGTCAGGCGCCGGCCTTCACGGCGTCGAAGCCGCAGTAGGGCTGCAGCACGGCCGGCACCTCGAAGCTGCCGTCGGGTCGCTGGCCGTGCTCGAAGAGGAAGACGAGGGTCCGGCCGACCGCGCAGGCGGTGCCGTTCAGCGTGTGCACGAACGTCGCCCCGTCCGGCTTGACGACCCGGGTCTGGAGCCGGCGGGCCGAGTAGTCGCGGTAGTTCGACGCCGAGGTCAGCTCGCGGTAGCGGCCCTCGGACGGCAGCCAGGCCTCCACGTCGTACTTCTTGGCCGCCGCCGCGCCGAGGTCCCCGGCCGCGATGTTCACCACCCGGTACGGGAGGCCGAGCCCGCCGACGATCGACTCCTGCAGGGCCACGATGCGCTCGAGCTCGGCGTCCGAGTCGTCCGGGTCGGCGAACACGAACAGCTCGACCTTGTCGAACTGGTGGACGCGGAAGATCCCGCGGGTGTCCTTGCCGTAGGTGCCGGCCTCGCGCCGGAAGCAGGTCGACCACCCGAGGTAGCGGTCGGGGAGGTCGTCGGGCTGCAGGCGCTCGCCGCGGTGCAGCGTCGAGAGCGGCACCTCGCTCGTCCCGACCAGGTAGAGCTCGCCGCCGTCGACCTCGTACACCTGGGCCCGGTCGGTGGGGAAGAACCCCGCCTCCTCCAGGACCGGCTCCCGCACCAGCACCGGCGGCACGACCGGCGTGAAGCCCTCGGCGCGCAGCGTCGCCACCGTCCACGAGACGAGCGCCAGCTCGAGTAGCACCGCCTCCCGCTGCAGCGACGCGAACCGGGATCCGCTCGCCTCGACCGCGTGGCGGGTCTCGACGAAGCCCATCGCCTCCGCGTAGGCGGCGTGGTCGAGCGCGGGCGCCGGGCCGGGCGTCCCGACGGTGCGGACGACCTCGGCGTCGTCCTCGCCGCCGTCGGGCACCGTCGGGTCGGCCGGGTTCGGCACCTGGAGCGCCAGCGCGCGCAGGTTGTGCTCGAGCGCGGTGAGGTCGGCGTCGGCCCGGGTCAGCTCCTCCTTCAGCTCGGTCGCCTCGCGCTTGGCCGGGGCGTCGTCGCCGCCGCGGCCGATCTGCTTCGACACCACCTTCTGGCGGGCGCGCAGCTCCTCGACCTGCCGTCGCTGTGCGCGCGCCTCGGCGTCGAGCTGGAGGACCTCGGCGAGCAGGCCGGGCGGGACCCGCTTGCGCTCGATTGCGGCGCGGTACTCGGGGTCGTCGCGCAGCCGGCGGAGGTCGATCACGCGGTCACGGGCGGCGGACCTGGGCCCGCAGCGCGTCCACCCACTCGCTCGCCGTCCGCCACGCCTCGCTCACCGCCTGCCGGCGGGCCGGCCCCTCCTCGCCCGCCACCGGGTACGAGCCGAGGAACTTCACCTCGGCCTGCCGGGCGGCCAGGTTCCGGAGGCAGTCGGCGACCAGCTCGTCGTCCAGGTGACCCTCGAAGTCGATGAAGAAGCAGTACTGCCCGAGGCCGCGCTTGGTCGGCCGGGACTCGAGCTTGGAGAGGTTGATCGCCCGCGCCGCGAACTCCTGCAGGATGGCGAGCAGCGACCCCGGCCGGTCCTCGCGCTGGAAGCACACGATCGACGTCTTGTCGTGCCCGGTCGGGGCCGGGACGCCGGTGCCGACGAGCACGAAGCGGGTCTCGTTCTCGGGGTGGTCCTCGATCTCCGACGCCAGCACCTCGAGCCCGTAGAGGCGGGCCGCGTGCGCGGTGCCGATCGACGCCAGGTCGGACCGGGAGGACTCGGCGACCCGGCGGGCCGCCTCCGCGGTCGAGTTGGCGGCCTCGAGGTCGGCGTTGGCCAGCTTGCGGGCGAGCCAGGTCCGGCACTGGCCGAACGGGCTCGGGTGCGAAACCACCGTCGTGACGTCGGCCAGCCGGGTGCCCGGCTTCGCGCACAGGTGCAGCGAGATCGGCAGGTCGATCTCGCGCTGGACGAGCAGGTCGGTGTCGAAGGCCAGCGTGTCGAGGGTGACCGTCACGGTCCCGTCGATCGAGTTCTCGAGCGGGACAAGACCGACGTCGACGTCGCCGCGCTCGACCGCGGTCAGGACCTCGGGAACGGTGCGCAGCGGGACCGTGGTGCCCTCGGCCAGGTCGCGCTGGCCGAGCAGCGCCTCTTCGGCGAAGGTGCCGGGCGGTCCCAGGTAGCCGACGCGCGCCACAGCCCGAGGGTAGTGGCGGCGCGCATGACAGCCGTGCGCATTGGCGCGCGTAACGTTCGGCGCGTGCGGTTCTGGACGCTCGAGGAGGCCACCGCCGCGCTCCCCGAGGTCCGGGCGCTCGTGGAGCGCATGCGGGAGCTGGCGACGGCCGCGGCGGCGCGGGCGCGCCAGACGCGCGGCAACGGGTCGCCGTCCGGGAACGGGCAGACGCCGGCCGCCGGAGCGGCCGACGCCGACCTGCGCGCCGTCGTCGCCGATCTGACCGAACGTGGCATCGTCGTGCGCGACCCCGCGCGCGGGCTGATCGACTTCCCCGCCCAGTCACCGACCGGGCGCGAGTACCTGCTCTGCTGGCTCGACGGCGAGGACGCCATCGAGTGGTGGCACTGGCCCGAGGCCGGCTTCGCGGGCCGCACGCCGCTGTCGCAGCCTCCGGAGTGACCTACGCCGAGCTCGGCGTCCCGTCCCGCGGCGCGGTCGGCGCAGGCGGGACAGTCGCTTTCGCCGCCGGCGCGGCGGCCGTCGTCGCGGCGGGGGCCGGTGTGGGTGAGGTGCCGTTCGCCTTCTGGGCCGCGAGGGCGGCGCCGACGATGCCGGCCTCGTTCAGCAGCTTGGCCGGCACCACCTCGGCGTTCGTCGTGAGCCGGTGGACGAAGCGGTCCGACTTCTTGCTCACGCCGCCGCCCAGGATGAACAGGTCGGGCGAGAGCAGCCGCTCCAGCTCGAGCAGGTAGGCGTCGAGCCGGCGCGCCCACTTGCCCCACGACAGCCCGAGCCGCTGCCGCACGCTGTCGGAGGCCCGCGCCTCGGCCTCCCGCTTCCCCAGCTTCAGGTGGCCGAGCTCGGTGTTCGGGACCAGCACCCCGTCGACGAACAGGGCGCTCCCGATCCCGGTGCCGAGCGTGATCATCATCACGACGCCGGTCTGACCTTTGCCGGCCCCGAACTCCATCTCGGCGACGCCGGCGGCGTCGGCGTCGTTCACGACCGTGACGTCACAGTGCGAGGAGCGCGCGAACGTCGCCGCCACGTCGGTCCCGATCCACGACCGGTCGATGTTGGCCGCGGTGCGGGCCACCCCCGCCTTCACCACCGCGGGGAACGTCGCGCCGACCCGACCCGTCCAGTCGAAGTGGGTGGTGAGCTCGGCGAAGACCCGGGCCATGCTGTTGGGGACTGCCGGGTGCGGGGTGAGGATCCGGTGGCGGGGCGCGATCAGGTCGCCGGTGTTCGTGTCGACCGGTGCCGCCTTCATGCCCGTCCCGCCGATGTCGATCCCGAGGAGCGTCGGCATGGTCCCTCCGTGGCTCGGGCCCGGTTCCCCGGCCGGGCTGCCCCCAGTCTCGCCCACCACCGTCACGTTCGTGACGGTGGGGAGACTGGACGTCCAGCAACCGTCGGGGCGCCGAACAAACCGTGCTCGGCCTTGCCCGCGGGCGCGCCGCGCTCCAAGGATGGGGCTGTCGCGGAGGAGGAGCCACATGCAGCTCGGGATGATCGGACTGGGCCGAATGGGCGCCAACCTGGTGCGCCGGCTGATGCGCGACGGCCACGAGTGCGTCGTCTACGACGTCAGCGCGGAGCCCGTGAAGACGCTCGAGGGTGAGGGCGCGATCGGCGCCACCCAGCTGGCCGACTTCGTCGCCAAGCTGACCCCGCCCCGGGCGATCTGGATCATGGTCCCGGCCGGCGTCGTCGACAGTACCCTCGAGCAGCTCGTCCCGTCGCTCGAGGCCGGTGACATCGTCATCGACGGCGGCAACTCGTACTACCGGGACGACATCGCCCGCGCCCACCGGCTCGCGGAGCGCAAGCTCCACTACGTCGACGTGGGGACGAGCGGCGGCGTGTTCGGCCTCGACCGGGGGTTCTGCCTCATGATCGGCGGCGAGGACGAGGTCGTCGCGCACCTCGACCCGATCTTCGCCACCATCGCGCCCGGCGTCGACGCCGCGCCGCGCACGCCGGGACGCACCGGCACCCCGAGCCCGGCCGAGAACGGCTACCTGCACTGCGGGCCGAACGGCGCCGGTCACTTCGTGAAGATGGTGCACAACGGCATCGAGTACGGGCTCATGGCCGCGTACGCCGAGGGGCTGAACATCCTGCGCCACGCCGACGTCGGCGCCCAGCAGCAGGCGGTCGACGCCGAGACCGCGCCGCTGCGCGACGCCGAGTACTACCAGTACTCGCTGGACATCCCCGAGGTGGCGGAGGTGTGGCGGCGGGGCAGCGTCATCGCGTCGTGGCTGCTCGACCTCACCGCCGACGCGCTGCACCAGGTCCCCGACCTCGCCGACTTCGAGGGGCGGGTGTCCGACTCCGGCGAGGGCCGCTGGACGGTGCTCGCGGCCGTCGACGAGGGGGTGCCCGCCACCGTGCTGAGCGCGGCCCTCTACAACCGCTTCGCGTCCCGGGGCCAGGCCGACTTCGCCGACCGCCTGCTGTCGGCGATGCGCAAGGAGTTCGGCGGCCACGCCGAGAAGCCGGGGGGCGCCCAGTGACACCGCTGCCGCCCGCCGACACGCTGGTGTTCTTCGGCGCCACCGGCGACCTCGCCCACAAGATGATCTTCCCGGCCCTCTACCGGATGGCCAAGCGCGACGCGCTCGGCTTCCCCGTCATCGGCGTCGCCTCGTCGCCGTGGTCCCTCGAGCAGCTCGAGGCCCGGGCCCGGGACGGGATCGAGCAGTTCGGCGGCGGCGTCGACGACGAGGACGCCTTCGGCCGGCTGACGGCGGTCCTCAAGTACGTCGACGGCGACTACAAGGACGCCGCCACCTTCAAGGCCATCAAGAAGGCGCTCGGTGACGCGAAGCGCCCGGCCAGCTACCTCGCCATCCCGCCGACGCTGTTCGACACCGTCGTCGAGGGGCTGGGGTCGGCCAGCATCGCCAAGGACGGCCGGGTGATCGTCGAGAAGCCGTTCGGGCGCGACCTCGCGTCCGCCAAGCAGCTCGACGAGATCCTGCACTCGGTGTTCCCGGAGTCGTCCGTCTTCCGCATCGACCACTACCTCGGGAAGGAGGCGATCCAGAACATCCTCTACTTCCGGTTCTCCAACGCCTTCCTCGAGCCGATCTGGAACCGCAACTACGTCCGGCAGGTCCAGATCACGATGGCGGAGGACTTCGGGGTCCAGGGCCGGGGCCGCTTCTACGAGGAGGTCGGGACGCTGCGCGACGTGGTCCAGAACCATCTCCTCCAGACCTGCTCCCTCCTCGCCATGGAGCCGCCGGTCGGCCCCGACGTCGAGGAGCTGCGAGACGCCAAGGAGAAGGTGTTCTTCGCCATGGAGACCCTGGAGCGCAAGGACCTGGTCCGGGGCCAGTTCGACGGGTACCGCGACGAGGACGGCGTGGACCCGAACTCCGACGTCGAGACGTACGCGGCGGCGCGGTTCCAGATCGATTCGTGGCGCTGGGCCGGCGTCCCGTTCTTCGTCCGGGCCGGCAAGGAGCTGCCGGTCACGTGCACCGAGGTGCGGGTGGAGCTGCACCGGCCGCCGCAGCGGGTCTTCGCCCAGTACGAGGACATGCCTCGCGACACGAACTACCTCCGGTTCCGCCTCAACCCGCAGGTCCAGATCGGGCTCGGCGCCCGGGCCAAGATCGCCGGCGAGTCCTTCTGCGGGCACACGGTCGAGCTCACCCTCACCGACAACCAGCCCGACGAGATGACGGCGTACGAGCGGCTGCTCGGCGACGCCATGGCCGGCGAGAACCTGCTGTTCGCGCGGGAGGACGGCGTCGAGGCGGCGTGGCGGGTGGTGAACGACGTGCTCACCGACCACGACCCCGCGATCCCCTACAAGCCGCACACCTGGGGGCCGGCGAAGGCCGAGGCCCTGATCCACGACGCCGACGGCTGGCACGACCCGGTCGTCTGACGTGAGCCACACCCTGGCCGTCGATCTCGGCGGGACCAACATGCGGGGCGCGATCGTCGACGGGGCCGGCACCATCGTCGACCGGGTGCAGGCCAAGACGCCCCACGACAGCCCGAACGTCGAGCCGCTGCTCGAGCTGATCCGGCCGCTCGCCGCGCATCCGGGCGTCGAGCACGCGGTCGCCGGCGTCCCGGCCCGGGTCGACCACGAGGCCGGCACGCTCCTCGACGCGCCGAACCTGCCGCGGCGGTGGCCGCACCTCATCACGCGCGCCGAGCTCGAGCGGGAGCTGCGCCTGCCGGTCACGCTGGCCAACGACGCCGACGTGGCGGCGGTCGGGGAGGCGCACTTCGGCGCCGCCCGGGGGCACCGCGACGTGGTCTACGTGACGATCTCGACCGGGCTCGGCGCCGGCATCATCGTCGGCGGCCGGCTGGTGCTCCCCCGCTGCTCCGCCGGCGAGGTCGGACACACCGTGATCGACCGGGGGCTCGCCGCGGCCGGCGGCGACGGCACCGTCGAGGGGCTCGGCTCGGGCACCGCGCTGGCCCGCCACGCCCACGCGGTCGGGCTCGACGCGGTCGGGGCCGCGCTCGAAGCCCTCGTCCAGGCCGGCGACGCCGAGGCCACCAAGATCTGGGACGAGGCGATGTTCGCGGCCGCGCTCGGGATCGTGAACCTGGCCCACGTCGCGTCGCCGAGCATCGTGGTCGTCGGCGGCGGCGTCGGCCGGCACGGGGAGCTCGTGAACGCGCCGATCCGGGCCGCGCTCGAGCGGTTCGGGCCCCGCGGCCCCACCATCGAGGTCGTGACCGCCGCCCTCGGCGACGACCCCGGGCTCATCGGCGCGGCGGCCTGGCGCGACGCGACGGGACCGCCGGCGACGGACGACGCCCGATGACGACCACCCCGAGCCCGATCCCGACCCCGAGCCAGCCGTGGGTCGGCGGGCCGTACTCGGGCGCGGTGCGGGCCGGCGACTGGGTCGTCCTGGCGGGCCAGATCGGCGTCGACCCTTCGACCGAGGCGCTCGTGGGCGGCGGCCCGGCCGAGCAGCTCGCCCAGGCGCTCGCCAACGTGACCGCCATCCTGGGCGACGCCGGCGCGGGCTGGCGCGACGTGGCGAAGGTGACGATCTTCCTCGCCGTCGACGACCCGGGAATGATGCCGGCGCTGAACGCGCTGTACACCGAGCACCTCGGCGAGCACCGGCCGGCCCGCACCACCGTCGGGGTGGCGTGGCTGCCGCTCCGGGCGCTCGTCGAGCTCGAGGTGTGGGCTTACATTCCGGAGGCGAGATGACCGACCAGCGCGACGTCGAGCGCACCGACGAGGAGTGGCGCGCCGAGCTCAGCCCCGAGCAGTACACGGTGCTGCGCCGGGCCGGGACCGAGCCCGCCTTCAGCGGCAAGTACTGGGACCAGCACGACGACGGCGTCTACCACTGCGCCGGCTGCGGCGCCGAGCTGTTCGACGCCAACACCAAGTTCGAGTCCGGCACCGGGTGGCCCAGCTTCACCGAGCCGGTGATCGCCGAGGCGCTGGAGCTGCGACGGGACCGCTCCCACGGGATGGTGCGCACCGAGGTGGTGTGCCGCCGCTGCGGCGGTCACCTGGGCCACGTCTTCGACGACGGCCCGGCGCCGACCGGCCAGCGCTACTGCATCAACTCGCTGTCCCTCGACTTCGACCCTCGCTGACGCCGGCGACCGCACGGGGCCGTCGGCCGGCGCCCTTCACGCGGGCGGCGAGGAAGGCGGTGGCGTCGGCGGCCGGGAGCGGCGGCGCGACGACGTAGCCCTGCACGACGTCGCAGCCGAGGTCGACGAGCGCGCCGAGCTGGTCGTGGGTCTCGACCCCCTCCGCGATGACCTCGAACCCGAGGCCGTGGGCGAGGTCGATGATCGAGCCCACGATGGTGTGGTCGGTGCCGCCCGGCTCGAGGTCGCGGAGGAAGGCCTGGTCGATCTTCACCGCGTCGAGCGGGAACCGCTGGAGGTAGGCGAGCGACGAGTAGCCGGTCCCGAAGTCGTCCACGGCCAGCCGCACCCCGACCGCCCGCAGCTGCTCGAGCCGGTCGCGCGCCAGATCAGGGTCCTGGACCAGCACCGACTCGGTGATCTCGAGGGTCAGGCAGGCCGGGTCGAGGCCCGACACGGCGAGGCAGTGCTCGACGAGCTCGAGCAGCCCCGACTGGGCGAGCTGGCGCACCGACACGTTCACCGCCATCGCGACCGGGCGGGCCCGGCCCTGGTTCCACTGGGCGGCCTGCCGGCACGCCTGCTCCGTGACCTGGGCACCGATCACGCCGATGAGCCCGGTCTCCTCGGCGAGCGGGATGAACTGGGCCGGCGAGATCGGGCCGTCGAGCCCGTGGTCCCAGCGGGCCAGCGCCTCGAAGCCGACGACCTCGCCCGTGACCGGCCGGACCTGGGGCTGGTAGTAGACGTCGAGCTCCGCGCGCTCGAGCCCGCGCCGCAGCGCCGACTCGATCTCGAACCGCTCGGTCACCCACGCCCGCATGCCGGCGTCGAAGAGCTCGGCCCGGTTGCCGCCGCTGCCCTTGGCCCGGTACATCGCGACGTCGGCGTCGCGCAGCACCGCGGCCGCGTCCTGGTCCTCTCCGCGCAGCGCCACGCCGACGCTGGCGGTCACGTAGGCCTCGGTGCCGTCGATGACGAACGGCTGGTGGAAGACGTCCACCACCCGCGCCGCCAGGCGGAGCACCGCGTCGTGGTCCTCGACGTCCTCGGCCACGACGACGAACTCGTCGCCGCCGAGCCGACCGAGGGTGTCGGGCAGGCGGGTGCAGCCGCGCAGGCGCTCGGCGGCCTGGATGAGGACCCGGTCGCCGGCCGGGTGCCCGAGGTTGTCGTTCACGAGCTTCACGCGGTCGAGGTCGATGTAGAGGACGCCGAGCGGCACCTCGCGACGCTCGGCCCGCAGCACCGCCTGGGTCAGCCGGTCGAGCAGCAGGGCCCGGTTCGGGAGGCCGGTCAGCTCGTCGTGGGTGGCCTGGCGCGAGAGCACCCGCTGGACGTCCTTCAGCTCGGTGACGTCGCGCGCGATGGCGGAGCAGTACTCGATCTTCCCGTCCGGCTGGCGATGCGCCAGGAGGACCAGCGACACCGGGATGGCCGGTCCGGCCCCGCCGAGCGTCGCCTCGCCCCGCCACTGGCCGTCGCGCAGCATCTCCGGCAGGCCCTCGTGGCGGAGCCGCTGGCGGGTGAGGGGATCGAAGAGCTCCACGACGTTGTGGCCGGTGACGCTGTCGTCGGCGACGCCCAGCCACCGGCATCCCACCCGGTTCAGGTGCAGCAGCCGGCCGTCGGGGTCGAAGACCGCCACCACGTCGGCGGCCGCCTCGAGCAGCGCGGTGAGCCGCTCCCGCTCCTGTCGGGCCTGGATCTCGTCGGTGACGTCGGCGGAGGCGACGAACCACCGCGGCGCGCCCTCGCCCCGCAGGGCCCGGAGCCGCATCCGCGCGTACCGCACCCGCTGGTCGGCGTGCAGGAAGCGGACCGTGGTCTCGACGTCGCCGCCCTCGGTCCAGGACCGGCGGGCCAGCTCCATCACGGCCGGGCGGTCGTCGGCGTGGAGGAGGTCGAGGATCGGCTCCTCGGTCCCGACCAGGCTCCGACCGACCAGGGCCCGGTGCGAGGGGTTCTCGAACAGCACCCGGCCGTGGGTGTCGACCTCGGCGATCGCGATCGGCGAGTGCTCGGTCACGGCGAGGAGGCGGCCGTGCTCGAGGGCGAGGCGCGACTCCGAGGTGCGCCGGAGCTCGTCGTTGAGCTCGCTCATCTCGCCGCTCGAGATCTCGAGCGACCGCTCGATGAGGTAGCGCTCGTCGTCGGCGTCGCGGTAGGTGGCGTCGACGCGGCGCAGGAGGGCGACCCAGGCCTGCCCCGACGGCGGCCGGCTCGGGTCCAGACCCAGCCGGCGGAGCTGGCGGTCCAGGACCCGGTGCAGGCTCACCGCTCGCCGATGGTCGTCACGGTCATGGTCTGGTTGTGCAGGTCGCAGTACCCGGAGTGGTGGGGCGCGATCTCGCCGTAGGAGTAGAAGCCGACCAGCTGCGAGCCGGCCGGCAGCGCCTCGAGGGTGGCCTCGATCTCCTCCTCGGTGCGCTCCCCGAGCACGAGCCGGCGCCCGACGCAGCTGACCGCGACCGCGAGCTGGGGGCCGGCGTCGGCGCCGGGCGCGCTGAGCGCGGCGGCCTGCATGGCGCCGTCGACGAGTCGATCCTTGTTGGCCCGCATGAGCTGGGCCAGGCCGCCCTCGGGCATGTCACCGGCGAAGGTCATCGAGTGGTCGGCCTCGTCGACGGCGAGGATCGTGCGCACCGTGCGGGGCTCGACGTCGCGGCCCGACCGCACCGCCAGCGGGTACAGCATGGCGGTGGCGGGCAGCCCGGCCGCCCGGTCGCCGAGGTACTCCTTGTAGAGGGACAACGCCGGCTGGTCGTCGAGCTCGTACAGCACGTTGCCCTCGGCGCGGGTGATGACGCGCTCGGGACCGAAGACGTCCCAGCCGCCGAACGAGCCGGCCCCGACCTCCACCGCGTCGCCGTAGAGGCCGACCCCGGCCACCGTGCCGTCCCGCGGCCAGCCGTCGGCGAGGACCCACGTCCGTCCGAAGCGCTCGCCGTCCCCGGCCAGGCCGCCGGTGACGACGACGTCCGACGGCAGGGCGCTGGCCACCCCGCGCACCAGCTCGCTGCCGTTCACGAGCAGCCCGTCCGACAGCACGAACACCGCCCGCAGGTCGGGCGCCCGCAGCGCCTCGGCCACCTGCCGGCCGGCGGCCGCCGACTCGGCCGGGCCGCTGACCCGGGCCACGGTCGTCTCGACCCGGGTGCGGTCGAAGCGGGCCACCGAGGCGACGACCCCGTCGTCGCTCAGGGCGTCGCCGAGGATCTCGCCCGACGTCGAGCAGCCGATGAGGCGCGACCGCGGCATCGCGGCCCGCAGCGCCCCCAGCGGCTCGGGGTCGTCGGCGAGGGCGGGGGCGCCGAAGGCCACCACCAGCGTCTGCGGGGAGTCGAGCTCGGTCGGGAACGGCGCCGACCAGCCGACCCCGGGAGCCCACGAGAGACTCTCGACTCGCATGCGGCCCCCTCCGTGCCCCTTGTGCGTCCGGGTCCGGGCGTGCGCCGATGGCGCTGCCGCTTGGTCGTTCGACCGGCCCGATGCGCACCTTGAGCACGGTTCGCGGTGGTGCGGCGCCGGGCCCGGGCGTGGGACCATCCCCCCGTGGGCTTCCCGGCCGGGATCGGCATCGTCGACGGCATGATCGGGTTCCCGATCCGGGACCGGAAGCGGGTCTACGACCGGCTGCTGCGGGGGGCGAAGGACCGGGAATCGAAGGAGGACTTCGCCTTCCCGGCCGAGTACATGTTCAAGGAGGTCCCCGACCCGGCCGACGAGGGCGACGACCCGATCGAGGCCACGTTCACCGAGATGGACCGGTTCGGGATCGAGACCGGGCTGTTCGGGATGAGCCCCGACGCCCTCGAGGCGAGGCGCCGGGACCCGAAGCGGGTCGCGCTGTCGCTCGAGGTGGACCCGAACGACGTCATGGGCGCCATCCGCAAGGTCCGGGCGGCCAAGGCCGAGCACGACCTGAAGGCGGTGACGCTGTTCCCGGCCGGGTGCCTGCCCCAGGTGCCGGTCGACGACCCGAAGGCCTACGCCCTCTACGCGGCCTGCGTCGACCTCGACCTGGCCGTGGTCGTGAACGCCGGCATCGCCGGTCCCCGGTTCCCGTCCGACTGCCAGCACGTCATGCGCTTCGACCGGGTCTGTTACGACTTCCCGGAGCTGCGCGTCGTCATGCGCCACGGCGCCGAGCCGTGGGAGGAGCTGGCCGTGAAGCTCATGCTGAAATGGCCCGGCCTCCACTACATGACGTCGGCGTTCGCGCCCAAGTACTACCCGAAGGCGGTCATCGAGTACGCGAACACCCGCGGCGCCGACAAGGTCTTCTACGCCGGCTACTACCCGATGGGCCTGTCGCTGGAGCGGATCTTCGACGAGCTGCCGCACGTGCCGCTGCGCGACCACGTCTGGCCCCAGTTCCTGCGCGAGAACGCCCGGCGGGTGTTCGCGCTCGAGTAGCCGTGGACCGCTACCTGCTCATCTCGGCCGACTGCCACGCGGGCGGCTCGATCGACCAGTACCGGGAGTACCTCGACCCGAGGTACCGCGACGAGTTCGACGCGTGGCGGGGCCGCTACTCGAACCCGTTCCGTGACCTGCAGGGGGGCGGGCGGACCCGCAACTGGGACAGCGAGCGCCGGACCGCCGAGCTCGAGTCGGACGGGGTCGTCGGCGAGGTGCTGTTCCCGAACACGGTGCCGCCCTTCTTCCCCACCGGCGCCGTCATCGCCCGGCCGCCGAGCGCCGACTCCTTCGAGCGTCGACTGGCCGGCGTCCGGGCCCACAACCGGTGGCTGGCCGACTTCTGCGCCGCGGCGCCGGGCCGGCGGGCCGGCATCGCCCAGATCTTCCTGAACGACGTCGACGAGGCGGTCGCCGACGTCACGTTCGCCAAGGAGCACGGCCTGCACGGCGGCGTGCTCCTGCCCGGCCGCCCCGACGACAGCGACCTGCCGCCGCTCTGGGACCCGGCCTACGACCCGCTCTGGTCGGCGTGCGAGGACCTCGAGGTCCCGATCACGCACCACTCGGGGCAGGGATCCCCGAACTACGGCAAGTCGGCGAGCGCGTCGGTGATGTGGATCGTCGAGACGACCTGGTTCTCGCACCGGCCGCTGTGGCAGCTGATCATGGGCGGTGTGTTCGAGCGCCACCCGCGACTGCGGTTCACGCTCACCGAGTCCGGCTGCTCGTGGATCCCCGAGACCTTGGCCATGCTCGACCGGTACCACGCCGAGATGGCCTCGGGCCGGATCGGCGAGCTGAGGTACACCGACGACCAGCGGCTCTCGCTGACACCGAGCGAGTACTTCGCGCGGAACTGCTTCGTCGGGGTCAGCTTCCCGAGCCCGCACGAGGCGCGCGCGATGCGCAAGGTGGGCCTGGACCGGGTGATGTGGGGCAGCGACTACCCGCACCACGAGAGCACCTACCCGCACACCACCGAGGGCCTCCGGGGCGCGTTCGCCGACTGGGACCCGGCCGAGGTGCGCCAGGTCACGAGCGAGAACGTGGCCCGCCTCTACGGGTTCGACCTCGACGCGCTGGCCCCGATCGGCGACCGGGTCGGGCCCACGGTGGAGGAGGTGGCGGTCCCGCTGGACGCGGTCCCCGCCGACTCGGCCAGCCCCGCCTTCACGCGCCGGTAGCGCGTCAGGCCGGCAGGCGCTCGACCTCGAGCGCGATCGCCTCCTGGTCGAGGTCGGTCGGCGAGACCGTCGGCGCCGGTGCCTCGCGCGCGGGCAGGAACCGGGCCGCCACGGCGACGGCGCAGAGCACGACGACCATCGCGACGAGAAACGCGAGGCGGGTGCCCGACAGGAAGGCGTGCCGGGCGATCGCGTGCAGCTCGGCAGCGAGTCGGGCCGGGAGTCGCTTGGCGACCGCGAGCGCGACCCCGATCGAGTCCCGGCTGGCGTGGCGCACCGAGGCGGGCAGTGCCGACGTGTCCATCTGCTGGTGGAACTTGGCGGCCAGGATGCTGCCGAGGACCGCGACGCCGAGCGCGCCACCGGTCTGGCGGGTGGTGTCGTTGACGGCGGATCCGACCCCGGCGCGGCCCGGCGGCAGGGATCCCATGATCGACTCGGTCACCGGTGCTGTCGTCATGCCCATCGCGATGCCGTAGACGCCACGGATCAGGAACCCAATGGTGAACGACGACATGAGGGTGTCGGACGAGTAGCAGGCGACGCAGGCCGAGACGACGAGCAGCGCCGGCACCACGACGCGCGTCGTCCCCAGCCGCTGGACCAGGCGGGGCGCGATCGGCGACCCGATCATGAGGCCGAGCGCGACCGGCGTAAGCATCAGCCCCGACTTCAGCGGGCTGTAGCCGAGGATGAACTGGAAGTACAGGGTCAGCACGAACGTGGAGGCGAAGAGCGAGAAGTAGGCGAGCGTGATCGTCGCCGACGCGGCCGAAAAGCGCGGGTTGCGGAAGAAGCGGACATCGATCATCGGCCGGTCGCTATGGCCTTCCCACCACGCGAACGCGACGAGGAATACGGCGCCGACCATGAACCCGCCGAGCACGAGGGGCGACGTCCAGCCCCGGTTCGGCCCCTCGATGATCCCGAGCAGGACCCCGACCAGGCCGACGATCGACAGCGCGGCGCCCACGGGGTCGAGCGGCGACTCGTCGGGGTTCCTCGTGTTCGGGATGAGCCGCCGGGCGAGCAGCGCGGCGGTGATGCAGATCGGCACGTTGACCAGGAACACCGCCGGCCAGCCGAAGTTCTCGACGAGCAGCCCGCCCGCGATGGGGCCGAGCGCGATGCCGAGGCCGGCGGTGCCGGCCCACACGCCGATGGCGCGCGCCCGCTCCCGCGGGTCCCGGAACGTGTTGGTGAGGATCGAGAGCGTGGTCGGGAAGATGAAGGCCCCGCCGACGCCCATGAGCGCGCGGGCACCGATCAGCATCGTCGGGGAGGACGCTGTGGCGGCCAGGGCCGAGAAGGCGCCGAACCACACCAGGCCGAACAGCAGGGCCCGCCGGCGCCCGTAGCGGTCGCCGAGCGAGCCGGCGGTGAGGAGCAAGCACGCGAACACGAGCGTGTACGCGTCGACCATCCACTGCAGCTCCGAGCCCGACGCCCCGAGCCCCCGCACGATCGACGGGAGCGCCACGTTCAGGATCGTGTTGTCGACCCCGATCACGATCACGCAGCACGAGAGGACGCCGAGGATCCACCAGCGGCGGGCCTCGACGTCGGCGGACGGGCCGGGAACGGTGGTGGCGGTCGTGGTCGTCGTGCGCTCCGGCGGGAAGTAACTATTTGGTTACTTTCCGGGCTAGAGTAGCAGGGCCGCGACAGGAGCCGTCGAGGCGAGGAAGGGGGCCGGATGGCGGTGGCGCGACGGGCGGTGCGGGACCCCGAGCGGACCCAGCGCCGGATCCTCGACGCGGCCCGGCGGATCTTCGCGACGCGCGGAATCGACGGGGCCCGCGTGGACGCCATTGCGGCGCGGGCCGGCACCAACAAGCGGATGATCTACCACTACTTCGGCTCGAAGGACGGCCTGTTCAGGGCCGTCCTCCGCCAGCGGCTCGCCGACCGGACTCCGACTTCGACCCCGGCCCGCGTCGGGCCCGAGCGCCTCGCCGATCTGCAGGACCGACTCGCCTCGGAGCCCGACTACGTGCGGCTGCTCATGTGGGAGGCGCTCGAGCGCGGCCGCCGCCGACCCCTCGAAGAGGAGGAGGCGCGACGCGCGGTGCTCGCCGAGTGGGTCGACGTCGTCCGGGCCGCGCAGGCCGACGGGGACTTGCCGGCCGACCTGGACCCAGCCCAGCTGGTGCTCACCGAACTCGGCGTCGCGCTCGTTCCGCTCGCGTTCCCGCAGCTGGCTCGGCTTCTCACCGGTCGGGTCCCCGATGACCCCGAGTTCCTCGCCGAGCGGCGCACGTTTCTGCTGCGGTTGGCGGCGGCCATCGACCGCGCCGTCCCCGCCGGGGGGCGGGCCTGATCGGACGGGGTCCGGTCGACGCGACCGGCGCCGGCGGTTGCGGGGGCGGTGTCCCTCCCCGAGACTCCACCCGCTGGTTCGCCATCGGAGGTGCGCGATGACCGTGGGGAGTCTTCAGAGGCGAGCACTGGGGGGCGTCGTGCTGGCGGCGCTGCTGGGGTTCGCGTCGGCGGCCGTCGCGGGCACGACCCTCAAGACCACGGTGGTCAAGTCGGCAGGCGTCTCGTTCAAGTATCCGGGCTCATGGACGACCCTCGCTCGGGACCCGAAGGCGTTGGCGGCGCAACAGCGCCAGCTCGCAAAGCACAACCCGAAGATCGCGCTCAACGCCGCCCAGCAAGCGCAATTCCTGCAATCGGCGAAGTTCCGGGCCGTCGACATCCAGGAGGCCGCCGCCGGCCGGTTCGCGAGCAACGTCAGCGTTCAGGTCGTCGACCAGGGCGGGTTCCCGACCAGCCTCGACGAGTTCACCGCTGGCGCGCGACCCGAGTACAACCAGGAGGGACTCTCCCTCGTCGGCACCTCGAGTGTCCCGGTCCGCGGAGCGACGGCCTACCGCGCCGACGCACGCGCAACGGTGACGGTCCCCGACGGCCGGACGCTGGCGACTCGGGTCAGCCAGCTGTTCATCCCCCGGAACGCGGGCAACGTGACCATCACGGTCGCGACGAGCGACGACGCCGCCGGCACCCAGCTCATCGACGCCATCCTCGGCAGCGTTCGCCGCCTCTGACCACCGCGATCGCCGGGACCGCCGTCAGTCCGCCGCCTGGTCCCGATCGGCGTACTCGTCCCGAAGCGTCGTCTTCACGATCTTGCCGGTGGCGGCGCGAGGCAGGTCGTCGACTACCTCGAGCTGCTCCGGAATCTTCTGGGTCATGAGCCCCGCCTCGCGGCAGAACGCGACCATCTCGCCGAACACGAGCGGCTCCCCCCCGGCTGCGGCCTGCACCACCGCGCAGACCCGCTCGCCCCGCTCGGGATCGGGGAGGCCGATGACCGCCACGTCCTGCACCTTCGGGTGGGTGTAGAGGAGGTCCTCGATCTCCTTGGCGCTGATGTTCTCGCCCTTGCGGACGATCACGTCCTTCAGCCGCCCCGTGACCTGCAGGTGCCCGTCGGCGCGGAGGCGCCCGAGGTCCCCGGTTCGGAAGAAGCCGTCGGCGTCGAAGGCGGCGGCGGTCAGCTCGGGGTCGGTATAGCCGCGGAAGACCATGGGACCCTTGACCCGGATCTCGCCCTCCTCGTCGGGGCCGGCTCGGTGACCGTCGAGACCGACGATGCGCACGTCGATGTCGACGATCGGCTCGCCGTCGGTGTCGGCCAGCTGCTCGTCGGTGTCGTGCGGCGAGCCCTGGGCGATCATCGGGACCTCGGTCATGCCGTAGCCGTGGACGGTGCCGCGCCCCCCGATCTCGCGCTGCACCTCGTAGTGGAGCTCGGGCGGCTTCGGCGCGCCGCCGCCCGACATGAGCCGCAGCGTCGGCAGGATCGGCTGGCCGGGCTGCTTGCGCTGCTCGGCGAGGAACGCCTGGTAGAAGGCGGTGCTCCCGCCGACCATCGTCACGCCGAAGCGGCGCAGCACCGGCAGGACGTCCGGGGCCGAGAACGCCTCGAGCAGCAAGGCCGGGAACCCGAGGCTCAGCATCGTGACCAGGTAGTCGGGGCCGCCGATGTGCGCGTACGGGAACGCGATCGAGCCGACGTCGTCGGGCGACATGTCGAGCGCCACCGCGAGGCCCCAGCCGCCCGCGATGAGCGACTGGTCGGTGTGGCAGACGCCCTTCGGGTCGGCGGTGCTTCCCGACGTGTAATAGATCCAGCGCACCGGTGCCGCCGCGGGCGGGAAGCCGGCCGGGGCCAGCGGCAGCGCGCCCGCGTCACCCTCCGGGAGCCCGTCGTCGGTGACGAGGATCTCCGGCGGGTCGTCGAGCTCGGCGGTGACACGGCGGGCGAAGTCCGGGTAGTCGAAGCCGCGGAACGGGCCGGGGACGAAGAAGAGGCGGGGCTCGGTCTGGCGGAGCGCGAAGCCGACCTCCCGCTCCCGGTAGAGGTGGATGATCGGGTTCTGCACCGCCCCGAGCCGGCACAGCGCCGCCGAGAGCACGACGGTGTCGATCCGGGTGGGCAGCTGCCACGACACCGGTGTGCCTTCGCCGATCCCGCGCTCGGCGAGGCCGGCCGCGACGCGCTCGGCGCGGTCGCGGAACTCGGAGAAGGTGAGCGTCCGGTCGGCCTCGTCGAGGAGCATCGGCCGATCCGGCGTGGCCGCGGCGCGCCGGTCGATGAGTTCCCACATCGTGCGGGCTCCGGTCACCGCGGTCGTCGCCGTCACGGCGTTCGAACCTAACGCGGCGTGACGCGGCCCGGGTCGGCCGGGAGCGGCGTGACAGACTGCCGCCGATGCCCCCGGTGACCCGAGTCTTGGCGCCCGCACCGGTCGCGTCGCTCGCCGACTACCAGTCGAGCGGCGGCGGGGAGGCGCTGGCCCGGGTCGTCACGATGGAGCCGGACGCGGTGCTCGACCTCGTCGACGCGTCGGGGCTCAGCGGGCGCGGCGGTGCCGGCTTCCCCGCCGGCCGCAAGTGGCGGACGGTCGCCGCCATGCACTCACCGGTGTTCCCGTCGGCGGTGGTCGTGAACGCGGCCGAGGGCGAGCCGGGATCGTTCAAGGACCGCTCGATCCTGCGCGCCAACCCCTACCACGTGCTCGAGGGGGCGCTGATCGCGGCGCGCGTCGTGAAGGCCGACCGGGTCGTGATCGGGCTCAAGCGCACCTTCCAGCCCGAGATCGCCCGGCTCACCCGCGCCCTCGACGAGGTGCGCGCGGCGGGCTGGTGCGACGGGATCGCGCTCTCGCTGTTCGAGGGCCCGAGCGAGTACCTCTACGGCGAGGAGACCGCGCTCCTCGAGACCATCGACGGCCGCTACCCGTTCCCGCGCATCGCGCCCCCCTACCGGCGCGGCGTCGAGGAGGTCGTCGAGACCCCCGGCGACGTCACGGCCAACAGCGCCTCGGCGGCCCACGTCGAGATGGCGGCCAAGGACGGTGAGTCGGCCGCCCCGCCGACGCTGGCGAGCAACGTCGAGACCTTCGCCAACGTGCCGGGCATCGTCACGAACGGCGCCGACTGGTTCCGCTCCGTCGGCACCGACGGGTCGCCGGGCACGCTCGTGTGCACGATCACCGGCCGCACCCAGCGCCACGGCGTGGCCGAGTTCGCGATGGGCACGCCGCTGCGCGAGGTGATCGAGACCATCGGCGGCGGCCCCGAGCCGGGGCACCGGCTCACCGCGGTGCTATCGGGCGTCTCGAACCCGATGCTGCCCGCCGAGCTCCTCGACACGCCGCTCAGCCACGAGGCGATGCAGGCCCTCGGGACCGGGCTCGGCACCGGCGGCTACATCGTGTTCGACGACCGCGACGACCTCGTCGCCGTCGCGGCCGGCGTGTCGCGGTTCCTCGGCGTCGAATCGTGCGGCCAGTGCACGCCGTGCAAGCAGGACGGCCTCGCCATCGCGGACCGGCTCATCAAGGTGTCCCGCTCCGAGGCCGAGGAGTCCGACCTCGAGGCGCTCGACGAGCTGCTCGAGCGGGTGACCGACAGCGCCCGCTGCAACCTCGCCTACCAGCAGCACGACGTGGTCGACAGCGTCCTCGAGCTGTTCCTCGACCAGTTCCAGGACCACGTCGTCGAGAAGCGGGGCCCGGTCGAGCCCGAGCTCATCGTCCCGATCGTCGACATCGTCGACGACCGGGCCGTCCTCGACGAGCACCAGGCGGCCAAGCAGCCCGACTGGACCTACGACGAGGAGTACTCGGGCAAGAGCCCCGCCGACC
>CALEYV010000070.1 GCA_937927875.1 uncultured Actinomycetes bacterium
ACGGCATCTCCACCTATCCCGGCCCCATGGACACCCCTCCGGGGTTCTCGGGCGCCGGGGTCACCGACGTCCAAGAAGCGCTGCGGCTCAACCTGAGCTGGTACGGCGGCGGCCTGGAGCTCCCCAGCCAGCTCGGAGCGGTCATCAACGCGGTCCTCGCGGTCTCGTCCGGGCTCGCGCGTCACGTGGTGTGCTTCCGCACCGTGTACGAGGGCAGCGCCCAAGGCACGAAGGGACGGGCGTCGACCATGCCCGGCGGCGGCGGCCGCGGCGGCGGGTTCCGCGCCTCGGGGTTCATGGAGTGGCTGCTGCCGTACTCGGCGCCGTCGGCCGCGACGTGGATCGCGATGATCGGCGCCCGCCACTTCCACGAGTACGGCACCACCCGCGCCCAGCTGGCCCAGATCGCGCTCAACGCCCGCAAGAACGCGGCCTTGAACCCGAAGGCGATCTACACCGACCCGATGTCGATGGACGACTACTTCGCGGCCCGCATGATCTCCTGGCCGCTGTGCCTCTTCGACTGCGACGTGCCCTGCGACGGCGGCACCGCCATGATCGTGTCGCGCGCCGACACCGCACCCGACCTGCGCAAGCCGCCGCTGGCGGTCGAGGCGGTCGGCACCGCGCTGCACGGCCGACCGGGGTGGGCCGACTACCCGGACCTGACCACGATGGCCTGCCACGACGCCGGCGCCCAGCTGTGGAGTCGCACCGATCTCAAGCCGACCGACGTGCAGCTGGCCGAGATGTACGACGGCTTCTCGTTCATCACCATGTGCTGGCTGGAGGCGATGCGGTTCTGCGGCAAGGGGGAGTCGGGGCCGTTCGTCGAGGGCGGCGAGCGCATCGCCCGCGACGGGCTGCTGCCGCTCAACACCCACGGCGGGCAGCTGTCGGCGGGTCGCCTCCACGGCTTCGGGTTCCTGCACGAGGCCTGCGTGCAGCTCTGGGGGGAGGCCGGCGAGCGCCAGGTGCCGGGCGAGCCCGAGGTGGGCGTGGCCTGCGCCGGCGGGGGTCCGCTCGGCGGCACCATCCTGCTCACGCGCTCGCGCTGACGTCCCCGTCGTCGAGCAGCAGCGCGGCGAGCTCGGCCAGCTGGTCGACGCTGCCGCCCGCGGTGCGCTGGAGGGTCAGCAGCCGCTTATAGAAGAGGTGGGCGTCGTGCTCCCAGGTGAAGCCGATCCCGCCGTGGACCTGGATCGTCGCCGCGCCCACCTCGGCCAGCTCGTCGGCGGCGAAGGCGAGCGCCATCGTCGCCGCCCGGTGGGCCTCGGCGGGGCCGGCCGCGTCGGCGGCCCAGCACGCGTAGTACCCGGCCGCCCGGGCCATCTCGACCGCCCGCAGCATGTCGGCGCAGAGGTGCTGGACGGCCTGGAAGCTGCCGATCGGCGCACCGAACTGACGGCGGGCCTTCGCGTACTCGACCGACAGCTCGAGGGCGCGGCCGGCCGCCCCGATCCCGTCGACGACCGCGCCGGCCGCGACCCGGTCGAGCGTCCGCGCCACCGCGGCCGCGGCGTCACCGCCTCCGACGCCCCGCCCGGGCGCGTCGTCGAGCGTCACGGTGGCCTCGGCCCGGGAGCCGTCGACGGTCGGGGTGTGGGTGACCTCGGCGTCGGCGGCGTCGACGGCCAGGACGGCGAGCCCGTCGTCGGTGCCGGCGACCACCAGCAGCACGTCGGCGCCCGGGCCGCCGTCGACGTGGGCCTTGGTCCCGGTCACCGCGAACTCGGCGCCGCGGCGCTCGGCTCTCGTCGCCGGCGCCCGCCAGGCGGCGCGCCGCTCCGGCTCGTAGGCGGCGACGGCGCCGCGGCGCTCGCCGGTCGCCAGCCCGGCCAGCGCGGGGGAGGACGACCAGCCGTCGAGGTCGTTCACCAGGCCGACCGCGCCGACCGCGGTGGCCAGGTACGGGCACGGGCAGACGGCGCGCCCCATCTCCTCCAGCACGACCGCGGCGTCGACCATGCCCATGCCGGCACCGCCGACGGCATCGGGCGCGAGCAGCCCGACGACACCGAGCTCGACGAGCCCCCGCCAGAGGTCGTCGCCGCACGCGTCCGCGTCGCCGTAGTGAGCGCGCAGCGATTCGAGCGGCGCCCGGGCGGCGAGGACGCGCCGCACCGTGTCCCGCAGCTCGTCCTGCTCGGCCGTGAACTCGAAGTCCACCTCGACTCCACCTTCTGACGACGGCGCGCGTGACGGCGCCGCCGGGACGGTAGCGCCGGCTCGCCGAGGCGGTAGCGTCCGGATCGATGCGACTCCGGTACGGCGACGCCGAGGAGCGGTTCCGGGAGGAGCTCGTGACCTGGCTGGCGGCGAACGCGCCGTCCCGCGAGACCCTGCTCACCCGGAAGCGGTCGAGCGCCGACCTGCAGCCGTGGTCCCGCGAGTGGCAGCGCAAGCTCTTCGACGCCGGCTGGCTCGTCCCCGGCTGGCCGCCCGAGCTGGGGGGTCGGAACGCGTCGCCCGGTGAGCAGATGATCTACTTCGAGGAGATGACGCGGCGGGAGATCCCGCGCAGCCTCAACCCGCAAGGGCTCGGGATCATCGCCCCCTCGCTGCGTGACGCCGGCACGCCCGAACAGCAGGAGCGGTGGCTGCTCCCGACGCTGCGGGCCGACATCGCCTGGTGCCTCGGGATGAGCGAGCCCGGTGCCGGCAGCGACCTGGCGAGCCTCTCGACCCGGGCGACGCTGGACGGCGACCACTTCGTCGTGAACGGCCAGAAGGTGTGGACCTCGGGCGCCCACGACGCCGACTGGTGCATGTGCTTCGTGCGCACGAATCCCGACGTCCCGAAGCACCAGGGCATCAGCGTCCTCATCATCGACATGGGCTCGCCCGGCGTCGAGGCTCGCCCGTTCGCCGAGCTGACCGAGCCGGACTACCTCGACTTCAACGAGGTGTTCTTCACCGACGTCGTCGTCCCCGCCGGGCACCTCCTCGGGGAGCTCGACCAGGGCTGGGCCCTGACCCAGGCGTCGCTCGGGCACGAGCGGGCCATGCTGTGGATCGACTACGCGTACGACATCCAGCACGCGGAGCGGGCGCTGATCGACCTCGCCGACCAGCCCGGGCCCGACGGCGCGCCGCTGCGCGACGACGCCCGCTTCCGCGACGACGTGGCCCGGTTCCACGTCGATTCGGAGGCGCTGCTGCTCATGGGCTACCGCGGCTTCTCGAAGTTCATGCGAGGCCGGGCCGCGCCCGAGCATTCGCTCCTCAAGCTCTACGGCAGCGAGACCCTCCAGGACCTGCTGCTGACCGCCAGCGAGTGGCAGGGCCCGACCGGCGTCGACCTCGACGTCCTCGGGCCGATGATGTGGCGCCAGGGGGCGTGGATCATCCAGCACCTGCGCTCATTCTCGGGGACGATCCCGGGCGGCACGAGCGAGATCCAGCGCAACATCATCGCCGAGCGCGTGCTCGGGCTCCCACGGTCGGGGAGGTAGTCATGACCGACGAGCAGCTCACCGCCGGCGACGTCGCCCGCATGCGAACGCCGCTCTGGGAGCAGGCCAAGAACGCGATCGCGCAGGGCCGACCGGGGGAGGCGGCGGCGCTCATCGACCGGGCCGTCGAGCAGTGGAGCGGGCTGAAGGACTACTCGATCAACTGGATCACGTCGCTGCTCACGTTCATCGGGGAGGAGATGGGGGAGGAGGCGGTCGAGCGGGCCCTGCGCAAGACGGGCGAGGAGTTCGTGCGGCCTCGTCGCGCCAGCGGCACCGAGTGGGGGTCGCTGCCGGCGTCGGCCCGAGCCAAGGTCATCGCCCGGGCCATGCTCGCCAACATGGGGGCGGTAGACGTGGCCGAGGACGACGAGAAGATCGTCCTGTCGTTCCGGTGCGGGAGCGGCGGGAAGCTCATCGACGACGGGCGGTACGAGGGCGAGCACGCCTACCTGCGGCTCCGCGAGCAGGGGCCGCGCACGCTCATGCGCGACGAGCTGTGGGTCTACTGCGCGCACTGCTCGGTGAACAACGAGATGCAACCGGTCGAGTGGGGCGGGACGCCGACGAGCGTCGAGTACCCGCCGGAACGACCCGGCGAGCCCTGCGTGCACCACATCTACAAGGACGTCACGAAGCTTCCGGCCGCGGCCTACGAGCGCATCGGCAAGCGCGCGCCCGACGCCGAGGGATGACCGCACCGGCGCGACGGAGCGGCCACGGAGGCGCTGGATAGGCTCCCGGGCCGTGCGCTGGGCTCACCGTGGTGTCGCGGGGCTGACCGCGATCGCCGTCACCGCTGCGATCGCGCTGGGCGCGGGCGCCGCCGGCGCGGCGGGGAAGCCGACCGGACCGGCGTTCAAGAACGGTGATCCCTGCACCTGGCTGCGCCTCTCGGAGGTCCAGCGGGCCTTCGGCGGACCGATCACCACCAGTCACATCACCGGCCTCGCCATCGCGTGCGACTTCGTCGCCGGCGCGCCGCTGCAGTCGACCGGGACGCTGCGGGTGACGCTGATCTTCCCCTTCTTCTCGCAGCCCGGCGAGAGCGGCATCGATGCGCTCGAGGTCAACCGGGCCATCGACGCCGCGAACAGCGTCTCGATCGCCAACGCCAAGGTCGGCAAGGCCGGCTACTTCAATCTCGACAACTCGACGGTCTACGTGGCGGTGAGCAAGAAGTTCACGGTCGCCTTGCAGTGGACGCCGGCCGGTGCGCCGTCGGCCGGGTCGAAGCTCACGCCGCCGGTGCAGGCGAAGCTGCTGACGCTGGCGAAGGCCGTCATCAGCCACACGCCGTCGAAGCTGCGCTGAGCGTCCCCAGGTGAGGACGCGGTTTTCCGATCGGGCCTAGCCGCGCAGCACCCGGCCCGGGCGCGACTCGACGCCCTCGGGCACCGGCTCCCCGTCGACGCGGATCGGCGTGCCGTTCACGACCACGTGGGTGACGCCGACGGGCGCGTCCGCCACCAGCCGCTCACCGTCGGCCGGGAAGTCCCGGATGCGGCGCAGGCCGCCCGGGGCGACGGTGTCCGGATCGAACACGGTCACGTCGGCGGCCCGTCCCGGCTCCAGCACGCCGCGGTCGGTGAACCCGAACACGCCGGCCGGCTCGCCGGTGAGCTTGTGCACGCCGGCCTCGAGGCTCAGCGCGCCGCGGTCGCGCACCCAGTTGCCGAGCAGGTCGGTGGGGAGACAGGCGTCGCAGAGCTGACTGACGTGGGCGCCGGCGTCCGAGAGGCCGATGAGCATCCCCTCCTCGCCGAGGAGCTTGGCGATCATCTCCTCGTCATCGTTGGCGAGGACGGTCCGGACCCGGGTCGTGAGGTCCTCGGCGACCGCCAGCTCGAGGATGGCGTCGAGCGGGTCGACGCCCTGCTCCTCGGCGAGCCCGGCGACGCTTCTTCCCTCGAGCTCGGGGTGGTCTCGGCTCTCGGCGATCGTCACCGTGTCCCAGCGGGGGCGGAAGACGCGGCCGCTGCCGAGCTCCTCCTGGGCGGCGCGACGCCACGCCGGGTCGCGGTAGGCGGCCAGCCGCTGCTCGCGGGGCCGGTCCATCAAGGCCTTGAACGAGGGCACCAGGTTGAAGGTGAACGGCTCGGCGAGCGTCATCTGGAACGTGAGCGGACGGCACGTGATCTGCGGCCACACGTCGGCGCCCGCGGCCCGGCGCTCGGCGTTCAGCTCCGCCATCTTCGGCGCGAACGGGGAGCCCTGCACGGTCAGCAGCGCCGTCCACGTGAACGGGCGCTGCACCTTCTCCTGGAGGTCGTAGACGTCGACGTGGCGAATCCGCTCCCCGGGGGTCAGCTCGGCGACGCCCCGGCCGACGTCGCGCAGCGGCATCAGCAGCGCCTCGAGCTCGCCGAGCCCGGCCAGCCGCGACGGGACGGGCCGTCCCGAGTCGCCGGAGTGGGTCGGCGCGGAGCTGGTCGCGAATCCGGCCGCGCCCCCCGCGACCGAGTCGCGCACCACGTCGGCCATGCGGGCCAGCTCGTCGTCGGTCGGCTGCTCGCGGTCGTACCCCTCGTCGCCCATCACGAACAGCCGCACCGCGGTGTGACCGACGTACGCCGTGAAGTTCAGCCCCACCCCGTGGCGCTCGACCGCGTCCAGGTACTCGGGGAAGGTCTCGAACTCCCACGGGATCCCGGCCTCGAGCGTCGACAGGCTCATGTCCTCGACGTGCTGGAGGGTCCGGCCGATCAGGGACCGGTGCTCCGGCCGGCAGGGCGCGATCGAGAAGCCGCAGTTGCCGGCGACGACCGTGGTGACGCCGTGCCACGACGACGGCGTGAGCGCTGGGTCCCAAAAGACCTGGGCGTCGTAGTGGGTGTGGATGTCGATGAAGCCGGGTGTGACGACCTGACCGGCGGCGTCGAGCTCGGTGCGGCCCTCGAGGCCCTTCCCGATCTCAGCCACCCGGTCGCCGTCGACGGCCACGTCGGCCCGCCGGCCCGGCGCGCCGGTCCCGTCGATGACAGTGCCCCCACGGATCACCAGGTCGTGCGCCATCGCCCAACCTCCTTGTCGACCCGGCCGCTCGCGAGCTCGGCGAGGAGAGGATTCCCGGGCGGGACGACCCTATTACGATCCGGCGCCGTGACTGGTGTGCGCTCGGGTGCCTCGCGGTGACCGCGCTGCCCGACATCATGCGGGTCGCGGTGTACCGCGGGCGGGGCGAGCTCGGCGTCGAGGAGCGCCCGGTCCCGACGGTCGGGCCGGCGGACGTGCTCCTCGAGGTGAGCCACTGCGGGATCTGCGGCAGTGACATCCACTTCATCCTCGACGGGTGGGGGCGACCGGGGTCCATCGAGGGCCACGAGTGGTCGGGCCGAGTCGTCGCGGTCGGCGACGACGTCACGAAGTGGCGGGTCGGCGACGAGGTGGTGGGCGGGCCGAGCCCGCGCTGCGGCGAGTGCGAGTACTGCCGGCAGGGCCGGCCGTCGCTGTGCACGGGTCGGCACACCCCAGGCCTGAGCGTGCACACCGACGGCGCGTTCGCCGAGTACACCCTGGCCAGCGAGGACTCGCTGCGGCGGATCCCGGACGGCGTGCCGCTGCGGGCGGCCGCGCTCGCGGAGCCCCTGGCGGTGGCGCTGCACGGGCTCACCCGGGGCGGGGTGCAGGCCGGTCAGCGCCTGCTCGTGACGGGCGCCGGCCCGATCGGGACGCTCAGCGTGGCGGCGGCCCGGGCTCGGGGCGTGATGGACATCGTCGTGAGCGAGCCCCACCCGAAGCGGCGCGACCTCGCGGCCCGGCTCGGGGCGCGCACCGTCACGCCCGACCAGCTCGTCGCGCCCGCGTCCCCGGGCGACACCGTCAACGACCCGTTCGACGTCGCGCTCGAGTGCTCGGGCCACGCGGTCGCCATGGAGGCCGCCCTCGCGCAGCTGAAGCGGGGCGGGACGCTCGTCCTCGTCGGCGCCGGCATGAAGGCGCCCCGTCTCGACGGCAACCGGATCCTGTTGAACGAGCTGGTGGTGACGGGCTCGTTCGTCTACGACGCCGACGGCTTCGAGCGCTCGCTGGAGCTGCTCGCCCGGCCTGACTTCCCGACCGATCTGCTCATCGAGCCCGACGACACGCCGCTCGACGGGCTGCTCGACGCCATCGTCGGACTCCACGACGGGGCGCTGGCGGCCAAGGTGATGATCGTGCCTCGGGGAAGGGAGGGGACATGAAGACCGACCGCAAGCCCCGGTTCAACCATGTGGCCATGAGCCTGCCCGCCGACCTGCTCAGCGCGTCCCACCGCGAGGAGATCGTGCGCTTCTACAACGAGGTGTTCGGCTGGGAGGAGATCCCGATGCTGACCGAGGACCAGCGCCGGCTCGTGCTCTCCGTGTACACCACCGAGCAGTTCGTCTTCCTCATCGCCGACGACAGCCCGATGACCTGCCCCCGCCTCGACCACTACGGCATCTCGGTCGCGACGGAAGCCGAGCTCGACCGGATGCTCGATCGAGCGAAGGCGTTCCAGCGCCAGGACGACCGGGTCGACATCATCGACAAGAACGTCGAGGACCACAGCGTGCTGGCCATCACCAGCTGCTACATCCGGTACCTGCTGCCGATGATGGTCGAGGTCCAGTGGTGGGAGTACAGGGACCAGGCCGCCGATGCCGCGCGCAACTAGCCGGGAGCGGTCGCCGCGTGGCTGAGACGCCGCTGCGCTACGGCGCGTTCGCGCCGCAGGGCTGGAAGCTCGAGTACTCGGGGTGGGGCGCCGCCGAGGCGTGGGACCGGACCGTCGCCATCGCCCAGCAGGCGGAGCAGCTCGGCTACGAGCACCTGTGGGTTTACGACCATGTCGAGACCGTGCCCCGCCGCGAGGCGACGCACGTCTTCGAGGCGTTCACCACGTTGGCCGCGCTGTCGCAGCGCACCGCCACGATCCGACTCGGGCAGCTCGTCACCTGCGCCGCGTACCGGAACGCGGGCCTGCTGGCCAAGCAGGCCGCCGGGCTCGACGTGCTGAGCGGCGGCCGGCTCATCCTCGGGCTCGGCGGCGGTTGGTACGACGAGGAGTATCGGGCGTACGGCTACGAGTTCCCGTCCGCGCGCGAGCGCCTCGAGATCCTCGACGAGACGGTCCAGGCGGTCCGGGCCCTCTGGTCCGAGCCGACCGTGACCTTCACCGGCAAGCACCTGCGCTTCGACGGCGCCTACTGCGACCCCAAGCCGGTGCAAGCCCGACCGCCGATCTGGATCGGCGGCGGCGGCGAGCGGGTGACGCTGCGCATCGCGGCCGAGCGGGCCGACGCCACGAACTGGCAGGTCGGACTGGACGAGTTCGTCCACAAGTCGGACGTGCTCCGCCAGCACTGCGCCGACGCCGGGCGCGACTTCGACTCGATCGTCCGCACCCACGGGCCCGACTGCTGCATCTTCGCCAGCGAGCAGGACCTCCGGGCCTGGCTCGACTCACCCGCGGGCGGGAACCTCTGGGGCGGCGGCGACCCCGACGCCTACGTGCGCGACAACTTCGTCGGCACCGCCGAGCAGGTGACCGAGAAGGTGCAGGCATTCGTCGACGCGGGCTGTCGAGAGTTCGTGCTCTGGTTCCGCGACTACCCGGCGAGCGACAGCCTCGAGCAGTTCGCCACCATGGTGCGACCGAACGTCAGCGGCTGAGGGACCCTTGTAGGGTTCTTCGCCGTGGCGACCCAGGCGCCGGCGCGCGACGCCCGGATCGAGACGCCGGCGCCGCGCCCCGCGGTGCCCTGGCCGGCGCTGCTCCTCGCCGCGGCGGTGCTCGCCGGCGTCGCGCTGCGCTTCTACACCCGGTCCGACATGTGGCTCGACGAGGCGCTGTCGGTCAACATCGCCCGGCTGCCGCTGTCCGACCTGCACACGGCCCTCCGGCACGACGGTGCTCCACCCCTCTACTACGCGCTCCTGCACTTCTGGACCAGCGCCTTCGGGACCGGGGACTTCGCGGCCCGCTCGCTGTCCGGGATCCTCTCGGTCGCGACGCTCCCGCTGGCCTGGTTCGCCGGGCAGCGGCTCGGCGGCCGGCGGCTCGCCGCGTTCACCCTCCTCGTGGTGGCCACGTCTCCCTACGCGATCCGGTACGGCACCGAGGCGCGCATGTACGCGCTCATCATGCTGCTCGTCTTCGCCGGGTACCTGGCCGTGGCCCGCGCCCTCGAGCTGCCCTCGCTCGGCCGACTGGCGCTCGTCGCCGTCGTCACCGGCCTGCTCATCTACACCCAGTACTGGTGCTTCTACCTGATCGCGGTCGGCGGCACCCTCCTCGTCGTGCGCGCCGTGCGGGCGGGAGCCGGCACCGTGCGGCGCTCGACGCAACGGGTGGTCGGCGCGGTGGTGGTCGGCGGCCTCACCTTCATCCCCTGGGTCCCCACCTTCCTGTACCAGGCCAAGCACACCGGGACGCCGTGGGGCAACGCCCGCGTGCCGTGGTCGTCCACGGCCGAGGCGCTGGCCCGCTTCGCCGGCGACGACCACAACGCCGAGACGTTCGTCCTGCTCTTCGTGCTGCTGACGCTGGTCGTGCTCGGCGTCTTCGGCCGCGGCGTGGACGGCCGGACGATCGAGTTCGACCTCCGCACCCAGCCCGGCGTCCGCGCCGTCGGCCTCCTCGCCTTCGGCACCCTGCTCCTCGGCACCAGCCTCTCGTTCGTCGCCGGCAGCGCCTTCGACTCTCGGTACGCGTCGGTCATGTTCCCGTTCTACGCGCTGCTCGCCGCGGTCGGGATCAGCGTGTTCCTCGACCCCCGGACGCGGGCCGGCGTCCTCGCGGTCGTCGCGCTGCTCGGGATCGTGGGCGGGATCCGCAACGTGACGACGAACCGCACCCAGGCCGGCGCGGCGGCGACGATCATCGCCGCCCAGGCCCGCCCCGGTGACGTCGTCGCCTACTGCCCGGACCAGATCGCGCCGTCGGCGAGCCGGCTGCTGGCTGGCGTGCCCGGCCTGACCCAGCTCACCTTCACCGACCGGTTCGGCCCCAGCCGCGTCGACTGGGTCGACTACATCGACCGCATCGCGGCCGCCAACCCGACCGCCTTCGCGAGCCAGGTCCTGCAGCAGGCCGGGCCGCACGCGGTCTGGTACGTCGAGGCCACCGGCTTCAACCACGTCGAGGGCACGTGCGAGGCGATCGGCGCCGCGCTGCTCGGCGCCCGACCGCACGCCGTCCGGGCCGTGAACCAGGACGACTCGATCGCCGAGTACATGGGTCTCACGATCTACCGCGCTTGAGCTCTCTGCTTCGCCGGATCGGCGCCACCCGGTTCGTCCGCGACGACCTGCGCGCCGCGCTGGTGCCGTGGTTGGTCGCGCGAGCCATCGTCGGGGCGTCGCTCGGCTTCGCCCACTTCGTCGACGACCAGGTCGGGAAGGTGCCGCACCCGGTCCAGCTCCACCAGGGCCTGTTCGCGTGGGACGCCGCCTTCTACCGGGACCTGGCCGCGCACGGCTACGAGGGCCTCCCGCACGCCGCCCTCCGGTTCTTCCCCCTCGTGCCGGCGCTCACCCGTGGCCTCGGCGTCGTCCTCCTCGGCGCGTACGGCGCCGCCCTCCTCGTGATCGTCGAGGCTTCCGCACTCGTGTTCGGGGCGCTGCTCCATCGGCTCGCCGTCCTCGAGACCGGCGACGCGGCGCTCGCTCGCCGCGCGGCGTGGTTCGCCGCCGTCTTCCCGCCCTTCGCCGCCCTCGTGCTCGGCTATGCCGACGCCACCGCGCTCGCGCTGGCGGCCGGCCTCTTCCTCGCCCTGCGGACCCGCCGGTTCGAGCTCGCGGTGCCGCTCGGCGTCCTGGCCGGGCTGTGCCGGCCGGTCGGGGTGCTGCTCGTCGTCCCGGCCCTCATCGAAGGGGCCCGCGGCTGGTCGACGGCCAGCCGCCGCGAGCGAGTCGCGCGCGCGGCCGCGTCGGTGGCGCCCGCGGTCGGCCTCGGCGCCTTCCTCGCCTACGCCGGCATCGCGTTCGGCGACGGCTTCGCGCCGCTCACGGTGCAGAACCAGGCCAACCTGCGGGGCCGCTTCGAGTGGCCGACCACCAGCGTGCTCCACGGCCTGCGCGACCTCGTGCACGCCGACCGGCTCGGCCCCGGTGCGCACGTGCTCTGGGCGGGTGTGTTCGCGCTGCTGCTCGTCGTCGTGGCTCGTCGGTTCCCCGCCTCCTACAGCCTCTACGCGGGGGCGACGCTCGTCCTCGGCCTGTCCGGGCACAACCTCGATTCGTTCGAGCGGTACTGCGCGGGCGCGCTGCCGTTCCTCCTCGGCGTCGCGGTCGTCACGAAGCATCCCGAAGCGGAGCGCACCGGCATCGTGCTCGCCGGCGCGGCGCTGTTCGGCTATGCCCTCCTGACCTTCCTCGGTACCTACGTGCCCTGACGGTCCGGGAGCGGGCGGGACCCATCGGTAGGCTGGACGCTCCCGTGAGCGAGCACACCGCCCCCGTGGACCGCCCGGAGGTCCTCATCGTCGGCGCCGGTCCGGCCGGCCTCACCGCCGCCTACCAGCTGTCGAAGCGCGGCGTCGACGCGACCGTGCTCGAGGCCGACACCGTCGTCGGTGGCATCAGCCGCACTGCGGTGCGAGACGGCTGGCGCTTCGACATCGGCGGCCACCGCTTCTTCACGAAGGTCCAGCCGGTCGAGGACCTCTGGTTCGAGATCCTCGGCGCCGACAACTTCCTGCGCCGGCCCCGCAAGAGCCGCATCTACTACGACGGCAAGTTCTTCGACTACCCGCTGGTTCCCCTCGACGCGCTGCGCAAGCTCGGGTTCCTCGAGGCGGTCCGGTGCGCGCTGTCGTACGGGTGGGCGCGCGTTCACCCCCCGAAGGACCGGTCGAACTTCGAGGGCTTCATGGCCGGCCGTTTCGGGTGGCGGCTGTACCGGACCTTCTTCAAGGCCTACACCGAGAAGCTGTGGGGCGTCCCCGCCCCTGAGATCCAGGCCGACTGGGGCGCCCAGCGCATCAAGGACCTCTCGCTGTTCCGCGCCGTGTGGGAGGGCCTGAAGCCCAAGCGCCTCCGGGTCAGCCGCGACAAGTCGAAGCAGGTCACGAGCCTGATCGAGGAGTTCAACTACCCGAAGTACG
>CALEYV010000071.1 GCA_937927875.1 uncultured Actinomycetes bacterium
GATTTCTGCCTGTCTCGTGGGCTCGGAGATGTGTATAAGAGACAGACCTCGTCCTCGTCGACCCCCAGCGTGTCGAGGGCGACGTCGAGCGCCGCGGCGACGGTCCGCCCCGTCGTCTCCACCCATTCCACGGGCGGAACCTCAGCGCTTCCGCTTCTTCTTCGAACTCCGCTGTCGTTGCTGGGGCGGTGGTCGCCCGCTGCTTGGCCCACTCCGGGCCGTCGACCGCGCCGGTCGGGCGGTGGCGGTCCGGGTCGGCCGGCTCGGCGCCGTCGTCCGTGCGCCCCCGTTGCCGGTCGGGAGCGGCGGCAGCTGGAAGAACCCCCGCAGCCCGCTGCCCCGCACCCGCTCCTCCTGGATCAGGGCCCGGGGCGGGACCGCGGGACGCCGCTGGGCCGCCCGGGGCTGGGGTCGGCGCTCCGGCTTGGCCCGGGGCTGCACGGCCGGCGTCCGGGGCTTGTCCCGACGGGCGGCCCCGTCGCCGTTGTCCTCCCGAGGCGGTGGGGTCTCCTCTTCCGCCTCGGTCCGGTCGCTGCTGGCCACGTCGATCGCCTTCGCCCCGGCCCCGAGCTTCCGGCTCGCCGGGCCCTGGGTCATCTCGTGGCCGTGGCGGCGCCACACGATCTCCTGCTGGGCCACCCGGGACAGGTTGCTGACGAAGAAGTACAGGACCAGCCCGGCCGGGAACTGCAGCGAGATGAGGCCGAAGAAGATCGGGAGGATCTTCATGACCGTGCCCATCTGCTTGCTGGCCTGGGGGGTCCGCGAGGTCTGCTGGCGGGTCTGGAGCAGGCCGGTGACGACCACCAAGCCGACCAGGACGAAGTAGGGGGCGGCGGTGGTGATCCCGTGGACCTCGGTCGCCGTCTTCTGGAGGTCGATGCCGAGGAACTTCACCGAGTGCAGGTTCGAGGCGGGATGGCCGCAGTTCTTCAGCCCGCCGCAGAACTTGTTGTAGAGCCCGTTGAACGAGCCGGTCTTCGGGATGTGCTTGTACGGGTCGCGCAGCACCCGGAACAGCAGGAAGAAGATCGGCATCTGCACCAGGAGCGGCAGGCACCCGCTCAGCGGGTTGATGTGGTTCTCCTGGTAGAACCGCATCATCTCCTCGTTGAGCTTCTGGCGATCCCCCTTGTACTTCGCCTGCAGCTTCTTGATCTCCGGCTGCACGCGCTGCATCGCCATCATCGACTTGAACTGCTTCGCGGTGAGTGGATAGAGGATCACCATCACGGCGATGGTCAGCAGGATGATCGAGACGCCGAGGTCCGGCACCAGCGAGTAGAAGAACGCCAGCACCGCGCCGAGCGCGTTGTACATCGTGTTGAGGAACTGCTGCATCGGGGCCTCTCAGGAGGTGGCGACCCCGGCCGGGGTCGCCTGTGGGGAACGTTTGTTCGACGGGGGCACGGGGTCGAGACCGCCCTCGTGCCAGGGATGGCACCGGCCGACCCGCCGGATGGCCAGCCAGGATCCCCGCCCCGCGCCGTGCTCCTGCAACGCCTCCAGGGCATACGCGGAGCAGGACGGGTAGAAGCGGCAGCGGGGCGGCAGGCGGGTGCTCACGACCCGCCAGGCCCGGATCGGGACCATCAGGACCCGGGCGACCGGGCTCGGCTGACGGCCGGCGCTCATCGGGCACCGCCCCCGTCGCGCACCGCGGCGCCCAGGCAGCGCACCAGCTCGCGGAACGGCATGCTCACGACCGGCCGGCTCGCGCCGACGAGGTACGCGGCACCCGGCCGGAGCGCGTCCGCGTGCTCCCGGAGCGCAGCTCGGAGACGTCGGCGCGCACGGTTGCGCGCCACCGCGCCGCCGACGCCGCGCCCGACCGCGTACGCGACCCGCGGTGCGGTCGCTTCGCCGGTCCTGACGACGCGAACGGAGACCGGTCCCCGGCGCGTCGGCCGTACCTGCGCGAGCGCCTCGAAGGTCGCACGGTCGTGGATCGGCTGGCTCAGGCCGCGAGTCGCTTGCGGCCACGCGCGCGTCGCGCCCTAAGCACGGCTCGGCCGCCGCGGGTCCGCATCCGGGCGCGGAACCCGTGGGTCTTCTTGCGCTTCCGGTTGTTCGGTTGGTACGTGCGCTTCACGAGTGACCTCCAGGAGCGCACCGAAGCCGCTGCGCGATCGCCGTAGAAGGGGCGAGACGCAGCCAAGGTGTGCGCTGCGGTGACGCGACAGTGTACGAGCGCCGCGAACAGAGTCGCAACGCGCGCGTGGCGACCACGTCGACCGTCGCGCTGGTCACCCCTTGTGACTGCTCGGAGGCCGGTGCTACGTTCCCGGCTCGCCGTCGATCCGGCCTACGACGGCGCACTTCCCCACGGGGCCTCGCCTCGACTGGGCCGGCCAACCCTGAGGGGGGAGCGGCCCAGGCGCCACTCCCGTTTCTCCACAACATGTGGACGCGCCTGTGGACAACGTCAACCTGCCCGATCCGCAACCCCGTGATGACCTGGCCGAACGGGTCTGGGACCAGGCCCGGGGGCGGGTCCGGGCCGAGCTCGCGGACTCGACCTGGCAGACGTGGTTCCACGGCCTCCGCCCGCTGCGGCTCCGCGACGACGTCCTCCATCTGAGCGTCCCGAACCAGGTCGCCGCCGCCAAGATCCGGTCCCAGTACCTCCCCATCCTCGAGTCGGCCCTGCTGCGGTCGACCGGCCGGCCCCTCGCGGTGGACCTCCAGGTCGACACGGACGCCCGGGTCGAGGAGGTCGCCGTGGCGCGAGCGCCGGCCGCCCCGGCCCCGCCGGCCGCCGACCCAGCGCCGGCCAAGTCGGAGCTCGCGCCGCCGCTCACCACCGCCCGGCTGAACCCGCGTTACACGTTCAGCCAGTTCGTGATCGGCGCCTCGAACCGCTTCGCGCACGCGGCCGCGCTGCAGGTCGCCGAGGAGCCGGCGACCGCGTACAACCCGCTCTTCATCTACGGCCGGGCCGGCCTCGGCAAGACGCACCTGCTGCACGCGATCGGGCACCACCTGCTGGACCTGCACCCGAACTTCCGCGTCCGGTACGTGAACACCGAGTCGTACATGAACGACTTCGTGGAGGCGATCCGCGACCGGAGCCGGATGCCGCTCTTCAAGCGCCGCTACCGCGAGCTCGACGCGCTCCTCATCGACGACATCCAGTTCCTCGAGCGCACCGAGGAGCTGCAGGAGGAGTTCTTCCACACGTTCAATCACATCCACAACAACGGCGGCCAGATCATCATCTCGTCGGACCGCTCGCCGAAGAACATCGCCACCCTCGAGGACCGGCTGCGGAGCAGGTTCGAATGGGGCCTAATCACCGACGTGGTGCCCCCCGAGTTCGAGACCCGCCTCGCCATCCTCCGCAAGAAGACGGAGGCCGAGCACCTGCACGGCATCCCGGACGAGGTCCTGGCCTTCATCGCCTCCAGCATCGAGGACAACATCCGGGAGCTCGAGGGCGCCCTCATCCGGATCGCGGCGTACTCGAGCCTGAACCGCACGCCCCTCTCCGAGGAGGTCGCCCGGTCCGTGCTCGCCGACATCGTCCCGGCCCGCGAGCCTCGCGAGATCACCCCCACCCTGATCCTCGACGAGACCTCGAAGCAGTTCGGCTGGACCCTCGACGAGCTCTGCGGCAAGAGCCGCCGCCGCCCCCTCGTCACCGCCCGCCAGATCGGCATGTACGTCATGCGCGAGCTGACCGACCTCAGCTTCCCCCGCATCGCCGAAGAGTTCGGTGGTCGCGACCACACCACCGTCATGTACGCCGTCGCCAAGATCCGCGAGCAGATGCAGGAACGCCACCACACGTTTGCGCAGGTCAACGAGCTCATGAAGCGGATCCGCCGCGGCAGCGCGACCTGACCTCGGCGTGGCTGCGCCGCGTGTGGACGACACTGTGGAAAGGTGGGGAAACCGATCCCACGCCTCTGGATACCGTGGGCCTCTACGAGCCCTCCGCCTCAGCCCCGGTGGAAAACGGTCGAATCCTGGGGAAACCTGGGGACGACCGATTCGGCCTCTGACCTGCCCCGACGGGGGTGCTGTCCACAATCCACAGCCCCTATTACAACTACGACCTAGGTACTAAGTAGTAATCACAAGGCCCACCCACAGGAGCGGCCCGTGAAGTTCCGTTGCGAACGTGACACCCTCGCCGACGCGGTCGCCACCGCCTACCGCGCCGTCGCGTCTCGCACCGGCGCGCTCCCGGTCTTGTCCGGTCTCCTCGTCCGCCTACAGGAGGGCGAGGTCGAGCTGGTCGGATCCGATCTCGAGCTCACGATCCGGGTGCGGGTCCCGGCTGAGGTCGAGGGGACGGGGAGCGCGGTGCTCGTGGCCCGCCTGCTCCAGGAGCTGATGGGGCGTCTGGCGGCCGGCGCCGTCCGCGTGGAGATCGGTGAGGACCAGGCCAAGATCGAGGCCGGGCGGTTCCGCTCCGAGATCCGGACCCTGGCCGCGTCCGACTTCCCGCGGCTTCCCGAGCCGGCCGGCCAGGGCGTGAAGGTCGCGGCCGGTCCGCTCTCCCAGGGGCTCCGGCAGGTGGTGCCGGCGGCATCGAAGGACGACGCCCGCCCGATCCTCACCGGCGTGCTCGTCGCGGCCACCGCCGACGGGGTGCGGCTGGTGGCCACCGACTCCTACCGCCTCGCGGTGCGGGATCTCCCGGGGGTGAGCCTCCTCACCGAGGGCCGCTCGGTGCTCGTCGGCGCGAAGGGCCTCGCCGAGCTGCAGCGGCTGCTGCCGTCCGACGGGGACGTGGAGGTGTTCCTCGGCGAGCGGGACGTGACGTTCCGGCTCGACAAGACCGAGCTCACCGCCCGCCTGGTGGAGGGCGAGTTCCCGAACTACCAGCAGCTCGTGCCGAGCGGCTACCCGAACCGTCTCACCGTGGAACGGGACGCGCTCGCCGACGCCGTGAACCGGGTCCGGCTCGTCGCAGGACAGAACCGCGACTCCAGCCCGATCCGCCTCGCGATGAGCGCCGACGGCTTGGAGCTCTCCGCGACCGCGCAGGACGTCGGCCAGTCCTACGAGCCGGTGGAAGGCAAGTACGAGGGGTCGGAGCTGACGGTCGCCTTCAACTCCCAGTTCCTGCTCGACGGCCTCGAGGCGGCGGGCTCCTCCGAGATCGTCGTCGAAACCATCGACCCCCTGAAGCCGGCGGTGCTCCGGGGCAGCGACGGAGCCGACTTCTTGTATCTCCTCATGCCGGTGCGGATCGCCTGACCGGACGACGAACCGCTGCCGGTGCGCCGTGACGCGGACCCGCCGTGTACCTCGCCCGCCTCGAGCTCACCGACTTCCGCTGCTACGCCGCCGCCGCGCTGGACCTGCCGCCGGCGATCATTGTCGTCACGGGCGCCAACGGCCAGGGCAAGACCAGCCTCCTGGAGGCGATCGCCTGGCTGGCCTCCGGACAGTCGTTCCGTCGGGTGCCCGACCGCGCCCTCATTCGCGACGGCGCGGAACTCGCGGTCGTTCGCGGCAGCGTGCAGGAGGACGGCCGCCTCCGTCAGATCGACGTCGAGCTGCACGCCGCGGGCCGCAACCGCATCCTCCTCAACGGCCATCCCGCGGCGCGCACGCGCGACCTGGCCGGCAGCCTGCGCGTGACGGTGTTCGCGCCCGACGATCTCCAGCTCGTCAAGGGCGGCCCCGCCGAGCGGCGCGCCTACCTCGATGATCTGCTCGTCGCCGGCGCGCCCCGGTACGCCGGCGTCCGGGCCGACGTCGAGCGGGTGCTGCGGCACCGCAACGCCCTCCTCCGAGGCGGCGTGCGCGACCAAGAGGCGCGCGACACCTTGGCCGTCTTCGACGAGCAGCTCGTGCAGGCCGGCGGCGAGCTCATCCGGGGCCGGCTCCGGCTCGTGGCACGTCTGGCCGCCGCGGTCGACACCTCCTATCGGGCGCTCGCGCCGCGGGCACGCGGCGTCGGCGCGTCGTACCAATCCGACTGGGCCGAGCCCGACCCGGTGCTGGACAATGTCGAGCCCGCCCTGCGCGCCGCGCTCGCCGGCAAGCAGCGGCAGGAGCTCGAGCGCGGCACGACGCTCGTCGGGCCGCACCGCGACGACTGGCGGCTCGAGATCGACGGGCGGGACAGCCGCACCCATGCGTCCCAAGGTGAGCAGCGCACGCTGGCGCTCGCCCTGCGCCTGGCCGCGCACCGGGTCGTGACCGACATCGTCGGCAGCGACCCGGTGCTGCTCCTCGACGACGTCTTCAGCGAGCTCGACGCGGAGCGGGCCCACGCGCTCGTGACCGCGCTGCCGACCGACGCGCAGACCGTGGTCACCACGGCCGGCAGCCTGCCCGAAGGCGTGACGCCGGCCTGTCACCTCGAGGTCGGCGCGGGGCGCGTCCGAGCGCCCACCCCGTCATGACGCCGCCCCGCCGGCGGTCGGAGACACCCACCTCGCTCGGCGACGCGCTGCGCGAGGTCGGGCGCGAGCTCGGCCTTCCCGACCCCGGCCTCGCCGACTCGCTGAGCGACCACTGGCCCGACGTCGTTGGCGCCACGGTGGCCGAGCACGCCCGCCCGCGCAGCCTCCGCGACGGGACGCTGACGATCGCGGTCGACGCGCCGCCGTGGGCGACGCAGCTGCGCTACCTCGAGCACGAGATCCGCGCTCGGCTGGCCGAGATCAGCGGCCAGGACACCGTCCACACCGTTCGAATCGTCGTTGACCCGCCCCGCTGAGGCGCGCGAGGTCGCGTCGTCGCGCCAGTGGACTGGTAGAATGACGTGTGTCGATCGGACTCGTTGACGTGGCGTCGCATGCCGTACCGCCGTTCGACGAGGCTCCGAGCCCCGACGGTTCCCCCGAAACTCCCCCGACGGCCACATCGGCGTCGATCGCCAGCGAGGTGCGCGCGCCTTGACCCCCCAGAAGACGACCACCGCCCGGAAGCGGACCTACACCGCGAAGGACATCACCGTCCTCAAGGGTCTCGAGCCGGTGCGCGAGCGCCCCGGCATGTACATCGGGTCGACCGGTCCGTCGGGTCTGCACCACCTCGTCTACGAGGTCGTGGACAACTCGGTCGACGAGGCGATGGCGGGGGAGGCGACCCGCATCGACGTCACCCTCCTCGCCGACGGTGGCTGCCGGGTGGCCGACAACGGTCGCGGCATCCCCGTCGACCCGCACCCCGACGACCGCAAGAAGTCGGCGGCCGAGATCATCATGACGACGCTGCACGCGGGCGGGAAGTTCGGCGGCGACGGGTACAAGATCTCGGGCGGCCTGCACGGCGTCGGCGTCTCGGTCGTGAACGCGCTCTCCATCCGCCTCGACCTCGAGATCCACCGGGACGGGGCGCGCTGGGAGCAGCACTTCGCGAAGGGCGGCGTCCCGCAGGGCCGACTGAAGAAGGTGGGGACCTCGAAGCGGCGCGGGACCGTCATCACGTTCTGGCCCGACCCGTCGGTGTTCGAGGACACCGAGTTCCGGGCCCAGACCCTCATGGAGCGCCTCCGCGAGATGGCGTTCCTCAACAAAGACCTGGAGATCCGGTTCCGCGACGAGCGCGTGAAGCCGGAGCTCGAGCAGAACTTCCGGTTCTCGGGCGGGATCGTCGACTTCGTGAAGCACCTGAACGCGTCGAAGGAGCCGCTGTTCAAGCGGGTGGTGTCGTTCGAGGACCGCAGCAACGGATCCGAGATCGAGATCGCGATGCAGTGGAACACCGGCTTCTACGAGGGACTCCACTCGTTCGCGAACAACATTGCCACCACCGAGGGCGGGATGCACGAGGAGGGCTTCAAGAAGGCCCTCACGAACGTGCTGAACAAGTACGGCAAGGCCAAGAGCCTGCTGAAGGACAAGGACGACAACCTCCTCGGCGAGGACATCCGGGAGGGCCTGACCGCGATCGTTTCGGTGAAGCTGCGGTCACCGCAGTTCGAGGGCCAGACCAAGGCCAAGCTGGGCAACACCGAGATGCGCTCGACGGTCGAGCGAGCGACGAACGAGAAGCTCGCCGACTGGCTCGAGGAGCACCCGTCGGAGAGCCGGCAGATCGTCAACAAGGCCATCCAGGCGTCGCGCGCCCGCGTCGCGGCCCGCCAGGCCCGGGACCTCACCCGCCGCAAGTCGCTGCTCGAGAGCGCGGCGATGCCGGGCAAGCTCGCCGACTGCTCGTCGAAGGACCCGGCCGAATCGGAGCTGTTCATCGTCGAGGGCGACAGCGCCGGCGGCTCGGCGAAGCGGGCCCGGGACCCGCGCTTCCAGGCCATCCTGCCGATCCGGGGCAAGATCCTGAACGTCGAGCGCTCCCGCATCGACCGGATGCTGAAGAACGAGGAGGTGCAGACCCTCGTCCAGGCGATCGGCGCCGGTGTCGGCGACGACTTCGTCGGCTCGAAGGCGCGCTACCACAAGATCATCGTGCTGGCCGACGCCGACGTGGACGGCGCGCACATCCGCACCCTGCTGCTCACCTTCTTCTACCGCCAGCTCCAGGAGCTGGTTCGGTACGGCTGCATCTACATCGCCCAGCCGCCCCTGTACCGGGCCGACATCGGGCGGGAGCGCCACTACCTGAAGGACGAGGCCGCGCTGCGGGCGTTCGAGGCCGCGCACGACGGCCAGAAGATCGACATCAACCGCTTCAAGGGCCTCGGGGAGATGGACTGGCAGGAGCTGGGCGAGACCACCATGAGCCCGGCCACGCGTACGCTGCTGCGGATCTCGGTCGAAGACGCCGCCATCGCAGACGAGATCTTCTCGACGCTCATGGGCGAGGACGTCGAGACCCGCCGGCGGTTCATCCAGGACAACGCGAAGGACGTGCGGTTCATCGATGCCTGAGGACCAGGGCGCGGAGGCGAGCACCGGCACCGTCGAGCTCGTCGAGATCCAGGAGGAGATGGAGCGCTCCTTCCTGGACTACGCGATGTCGGTCATCACGGCGCGCGCGCTGCCGGACGCTCGGGACGGGCTCAAGCCGGTGCACCGCCGGATCCTCTACGGCATGTACGACTTCGGTCTCCGCCCCGACCGCAAGTACCAGAAGTCGGCCCAGTCGGTCGGCGAGGTCATGGGCAAGTACCACCCGCACGGCGACAGCGCGATCTACGACGCGCTGGCCCGCATGGCCCAGGACTTCTCGCTGCGGTACCCGCTTGTCGACGGGCACGGCAACTTCGGGTCGGCCGACCCGAACGACCGCCCCGCCGCGGCGCGTTACACCGAGGCCCGCCTCGCCGCGCTGGCGATGGAGCTGCTCGGCGAGATCGACGAGGACACCGTCGACCTGCAGCCGACCTACGACGGCCAGCGCGAGGAGCCGGTGGTGCTCCCGGCCCGGTTCCCGAACCTCCTCGTCAACGGGGTCGGCGGAATCGCGGTCGGGATGGCGACGAACATCCCGCCCCACAACCTGCGCGAGGTGATCGACGCCGCCGTCTACGTGCTCGACCACCCGGACGCGCGGCCGTCGGACCTCATGAAGATCGTGAAGGGCCCCGACTTCCCGACCGGGGCCCTCATCCTCGGCAAGCAGGGGATCCGCGAGGCGTACACGAAGGGCCGCGGCTCCATCAAGATGCGCGCCGTCGCCGAGATCGAAGAGGGCAAGCGCGGCGAGCAGCGCATCGTCGTGACCCAGGTCCCGTACCAGACGTCGATCGAGGTGATCGGCCAGAAGGTGGCCGAGCTCGTGAACGACCGCAAGGTCGAGGGCGTCCGGGACGTCCGCAACGAATCCGCGGGCGACACCAACCGGCTCGTCATCGAGCTCCGCCGCGACGCCAACGCCAACGTGGTGCTGAACCAGCTCTACAAGCACACGCCGATGCAAACGACGTTCCCGGTGCACATGCTGGCGCTCGTCGACGGCGTGCCGCGGCTGCTGTCCCTCGACCAGGCGATCCTCGTCTACGTCGCCCACCAGATGGAGGTGGTAACCCGCCGGACCGAGTTCCGCCTCGAGCGGGCGAAGCGGCGGGCGCACATCGTCGAGGGGCTCACCAAGGCCCTCGACATGCTCGACGCCGTCATCAAGCTGATCCGGGGCGCGGCCGACGTCGACACGGCCCGGGCCGGCCTGATGGCCAAGCCGTTCACGTTCACCGAGATCCAGGCCAATCACATCCTGGACATGCAGCTGCGGCGACTGACCGCGCTCGAGCGCCAGAAGCTCGTCGACGAGCTCGAGGAGCTGCGGGCGACGATCAAAGAGCTCGACTCGATCCTCAAGAGCAAGCCGAAGCTGCGCAAGGTCATCAAGGACGAGCTCGTCGCGCTGCGGGACCGCTTCGGCGACGACCGGCGCACCCGACTCACCGCCGACACCGGCGAGATCGACGTCCTGGACCTCATCCAGGACGAGGAGGTCGTCGTCGTCCTCACCAAGGGCGGCTACATCAAGTCGGTCGCCGCCGACGCGTTCCGACGCCAGGGCCGCGGCGGGCGCGGCGTGCGGGGCAGCCGCAGTCGCAGCGACGACTACGTCGACCAGCTCCTCACCACGACCGCCCACTCGTACCTGCTGATGTTCTCGAACCGCGGCAAGGTGTACCGCCTCCGCGCCCACGAGATCCCGATGAAGGACCGCACCGCGCGTGGCACCGCGCTCGTGAACCTCATCAGCCTCGTGGGCGGCGAGCGGATCCAGGCCATCATCGACACCCGCACCTACGAGGACGGTGCCTACCTCTTCTTCGCCACCAAGAAGGGCACGGTGAAGAAGACGCGGATGTCCGAGTACGACTCGTCGGTCCGCAACGGCCTGATCGCCATCAACCTGCCGCGCGGCGACGAGCTCGTGCGCGTCATCCAGACCACCGGCCGCAACGACGTGGTGATGGTGACCCGCAACGGCCAGGCCATCCGGTTCTCCGAGAGCGGCGTCCGCCCGACCGGGCGGGCGACCGCGGGCGTCCGCGGCATGAAGCTGCGCGCCGGCGACGAGGTGGTCGCCTGCGACCTCTACCGGCGGGGGGCGGTCATGCTCTTCGTCAGCTCGAGCGGGCACGGGAAGCGGACGAAGCTGGACCTCTTCCACCGGCAGGGGCGGGGCGGTCAGGGCGTGCGGGGTATGAAGGTCACCGCCTCCCGAGGCGGCGTCGTGGCGGCCTTCACGGTCACGGCGGACGACGAGATTCTGGTCTTCTCGTCGGCCGGCAATATCATTCGCCTGCCGGCCGCTGAGGTCTCGGCTCAGGGCCGGGATGCGACCGGTGTACGCGTTGCCCGGCTGGGCGAGGGCGACACGATCGTGGCGGTCGCCCCCGTGCTGGAGGGCGACGGAGAGGACGCCGAAGGATCCCCATGAGCACTCCGCCCGACGATCTGCCGTCGTCCGGGGACAAGGCCGTGAAGCCGCCGCCGCGCAAGCGCGGCGGCGACGGGGCCGGTCGCGGCGACGGATCGAGTGCCGTGGCCTCGACGGCCGACGCGCCGGCACCGCCTCGGCGGGGGCGGGGGAGCGCCGCGCCGGCCCCCGCGATGGCGGCGCTCGTCGACGACGCGCCCCCCAAGAAGTCCGACGACGGACCCGGCGAATCGACCGCGGCGCTGAAGGCGCCCGACAAGCCGGCCCGCCGGACCAAGACCCCGAAGGCACCGAAGGCGCCCGCGAGCGCGCCGGCCTCCTCGGGCCCGGACACGGCTGCCAAGTCGGCGCCCGACGCGCCGAAGCCACCGAAGCCGTCCCGGGTCGGCGACGCGGCCAAGGCGGAGGCGGACGCGGAGGCGGTGCTCGTCGACGACGAGCCCAAGCCGCGGTCGCGCCGGCTGCGACTGCCGGGCCGCGGCGGCGAGGCGGCCCGGACCGCGACCGCGACGGTGGCCGCAGCTCCGTCGGCAGCGGCACCAGTGTTCATCCCGCCGCCAGTCGCGACCGCGACCGGGACCACGCGCGCCGCGGTCGTCGGGGTGGATCGTCAGTACCGGCAGACGGTGACGAAGGTCGATCTGTGGTCGGTAACGAAGCTGTCGTTGTGCTTCTACCTGAGCGCCATGTTCGTGACGATCGTCGCGCTGGTGTCGCTGTGGTTCATCGCGGTCTCGGTCGGAATCATCCACAGCGTGGAGAAGTTCCTGGGTGACCTGCTCTCGGCGAAGAACTTCCACTTCCTGTCGGCGACCGTGCTGCGAGGAGCGATCCTCGTCGGACTCGTCGTCGTCGCGCTCCAGGTCGTGATCACCGTGATCTCGGCGTCCTTCTACAACATCTTCGCTGAGCTGTTCGGCGGGGTGGAGATCACCGTGAGAGAAGAAGGGCCTGCCGAGTACCCTGACCCGTCCCTGGGGCTATAGCTCAGTCGGTTAGAGCGCACCCCTGATAAGGGTGAGGTCGGTGGTTCGATTCCACCTAGCCCCACGAGGATGACGACCGACGAGCCCTACACCTTTTAGGGCCCCACGGAGTTCACCCTTGAGAACGCCTTCGCCTCGACAACGGATTGAGCGAACGGCGTGACCGGATCAACCGCCGGTTCGTAGGACCTTGCAGCGCCTCCGGGTGCAGAGCGCCAAGAGTTGCGGCCCGAAGTCACGTCGCGCTTCACGACTTACCCGGTGACAACGCCCCGCTGTTCTACGAGGCGGGTGGTGAGTTTGCGGAACGGAACGGTGCGCGCTGGGCAATGGTCGAGAGCATCTGAGCCCGGCCGATCTGACGACGCCGTGGGGGCCACGGGTATCCGCGTCCGGCGGCTCGTGACCGGTGCTGCCGACACCAGCTGAGGACCTTTATGCAGATCAGAAGGCGAACATTCGTTTGCGTGGAACACCGAACAGGTGTACGGT
>CALEYV010000072.1 GCA_937927875.1 uncultured Actinomycetes bacterium
CGTCGAGCAACAGCCTCGACAACACGCTGCGCATGGTCTCCCCCTCCCACCCCCACCCGACGCAGTGGGTGCTCGCCGACGTGCGCGTGCAGGCCGTCGCGGACGGCTTCGGGCACGGGGTCGTGCATCTGTGGGCCGAGGACGGCACCCTGCTCGCCACCGCCAGCCAGTCCGCGATCGTGCGACCGTGGCGCGGCCAGCGACCCGACGGCGCCGAGCCCGGTCACCGTCACGCAGCTCCGGAGGCAAGCCGATGAGCATCCCCGCCCGCTACGGCGTCACCGTCCCCCTGCCCGGCATCCCGCTGCGCGACCACCGGTCCTGGTACGAGGAGATCGCCGCCCTCGGCTACACCGACGTGTGGTCGGCCGAGGCCGGCGCGTCGGACGCGTTCACGCCCCTCACCCTCGCCGCCGCCTGGACGCCGCAGCTGCGGCTCGGGACCGCGATCGTCCCGGTGTACACGCGCGGCGCGGCCACGCTCGCCCAGTCGGTGGCGGCGATGTGCGACGCCGCGCCGGGGCGCTTCGCGCTGGGGCTCGGGACCTCGTCGGACGTCATCGTCGAGCGGTGGAACGGGATGAAGTTCGAGAAGCCGTACCACCGGGTCCGGGACACGATCCGGTTCCTGCGGGCCGCGCTCCCGGGCGAGAAGGTCACCGCCGAGTACGAGACCTTCACCGTGCGGGGGTTCCGGCTCGAGACGCCGGTCGAGCAGATGCCTCCCATCCTGGTGGCGGCGCTGCGACCGGGGATGCTGCGACTGGCCGGCCGGGAGGGGGACGGCGCCATCATCAACTGGCTCTCCGCCGAGGACGTCAAGAAGGTGGTGCCGCACGTCGGCGACGACAAGGAGATCGTGGCCCGGATCTTCGTGCTGCCCAGCGAGGACCGCGGCCTCGTGCAGATGATCGGCCGCCGCGCCATCGCGGCGTACCTCAACGTGCCGGTCTACGCCGCCTTCCACGAGTGGCTGGGCCGCGGCGAGCAGCTCGAGCCGATGTGGCAGGCGTGGCGGGCCGGCGACCGGGCCGGCGCGACGGCAGCGATCCCGGAGTCCCTCGTCGACGAGCTGCTCGTGCACGGGTCGGCGAAGGAGTGCCGCGAGCACCTGGCGCGCTACGCCGCCAACGGGGTGACGACGCCCGCGCCGGCGATCCTCGGGCTGGGCGCGGAGCACCTCCGCGACGCGCTGCGGGAGCTGGCGCCGAGCGCGAGCCCGGCTGACTGATCGCTCAGCCGGTGCGGGCGGGCAGCGTGCGGTGGCGGATCCGCGCCAGTCGCACCCAGGACAGGGCGCGCACGGCCCACCAGCCGGGGTCGATGTCGCCGAACCGCCGCGCGAAGCTGGCCGCGGTCGGCGCGTCGTGGTGGTTGTTGTGGAGGCCCTCCCCCGCCGTGATGAGCGCGAGCAGCCGCCCGTTCGTCGCCGAGTTGGGGTGGGGCCGACGCCCGACCGTGTGGCCGATGGCGTTGATCGAGCCCGAGAGGCCCAGGTACGCGACCAGGTGCACGCCGGACGCGAGCAGGCCGGTCTGCCACCCGAGGACGAGGCACAGCAGCGTGACCCCGATGCCGAGCCCGAGCCAGGCCCGGTCGAACAGCCATCGGTCGAGGGCGTCGGGCGGCAGGTCGCGGGCGTAGCGCTCGACGGTCACGCCGTCGCGGGCGGTGCGCCGGTACAGGGCGGCGTTGGCGAGCTGGACCCGCCAGAAGCCCAGCACCAGCGGCGAGTGGGGGTCGTCGACGGTGTCGGTCGACGAGTGGTGGCGACGATGCACGGCGGCCCACTCGCGGGGCTTCATGCCGGTCGTGATCCAGAGGAAGGCCCGCAGGACGGCGGCCGCCGCCGGGTGGACCGAGATGGCGCGGTGCGCGAGGCCGCGGTGGAGATAGACGGTGGTGGCGAGGATGGCGACCTCCGCCACGACGATGCCGACGACGATGCCAGTGATGACGTGCACAACTGCAACGTAGCGGGCGCGAGCGGCCAGTCGGGGAATCGAGCGTGTCCGCTCGCTGAACGTCAGAAGGCGGTATGGGTGAGGAAGTGATCGAGGACGGCCCGGTCGCCGAAGATCTCGACCCGGTCGGGGTCGAGCCGGTGATGGAGCACGAGGAGCAGGTCCGACGCCGGGCCCCGTAGCGCCACGTCGCCCTTGGCGTGGGTCCGCTCGATCTCGGGGGCGGCGTCGGTGAGCCGGACCAGCCACTCGCCGTCGCGGTCGGTGCAGTGGAAGTGCAGCGTCTCACCGCTCCCGGTCGGCGGGGTCTGGTTGGGGCGGTGGGCGACGAGCCCCAGCCACTCGTCGATGCCGTCACCGGCGAGGGCGCCCGCAATTGCTCGCGGGTCGCCGGCGGCGAGCTCGGCGTCCACCCGGTGCATGGCGGCCTCGTGGGCCTGCCGCCGCTGCCAGAAGCCCACCGTGCCGTCGCGCGTGAACGTCCACGTGGCGTCGCCCGGCGGCCGGTCGAGCGCCGTCACGAGTGCCGCCGTGCCCTCGCGCACCCACGACCCGAGCTGCTCGGGCCCCGGCGGCCGCGGCAGCGTGTCGGGTGGCACGAACTCGCCCGCGTTCGCGCTGGCGGCGGCCCACCGTTGCACTCGGCCGACATGGCGAAGCAGGTGCTCGACGTCCCAGTCGGGACACGACGGGACCGGCGCGTCGAGTCCGGCCCGCTCGGCGGCGTTCACGAGCGCCTCGCTCTCGTCGCGGATCGCGGCGCGGTATTCCTCGGGCGTCAGCGTCACGGCGCGGAGCCTACGGGACCCGCGGCGCCGTCCACCGGCCGCACGAGCTCGGCGTCGTTCTCGTCGGCGCGGTTGACGCGGTCCGACACGACGTAGGTCGCGAGCTCGTCGTCGGGTGCCGGCACCAGGAGGCTCGTGAGCGTCGGTACGTCATCGGCGCGGTCGCGCGGCGCCAGCCACACGTCCCAGGCGGTCTCCGGGAGCAGCACCGGCATCCGGTCGTGGATCGGTGCCAGCAGGTCGTTGGCGCGCGTCGTGACGATGGCGCACGACCGCAGCCATCCGTCGTCGCTGCCGATCGTGCCGGCGAGCTCGTCGGGCACCTTCCAGACCGCCCACAGCCCGGCGAACGCCATCGGCTCGCCGTCGCGCCGGTGGATGAAGGTGGGTTCCTTGCGGACCCGCTTGGACCCCGGCGCGGGCTCGAGGCGGCGCCACTCGTAGAAGCCGTCGGCGGGGACGAGGCAGCGCCGGTGCTCGAGGGCGTGGCGGTAGGCGGGCTTCGAGGCGACCGTCTCGGCACGGGCGTTGATCATGCGGTCCCCGACCGACGGGTCCCGCGCCCAGGACGGGACGAGGCCCCACCGCACCCGGGACAGCACCCTCCGGGTGGACTCGCCGTCGGCGCGGTCCCGCACGACGAGGACGTTGGCGCGCGGCGCCACGTTGTAGTCGGGCCCCGAGCCGTCGTCGACGACATCGTCGACGTGGAAGCGCTCGGCCAGCAGCGTCGGCGACGACGCCGCCACGAACCGGCCGCACATCAGCGAGCGCGGTCAGCGAGGCGGCGGACGAACCGCAGACCCGACCAGATGTTGTTGATCGCGGCGACCTTGTTGTCGACGAGCCCGCAGTCGAGACCGACCTCACGCACCAGGTTCTCGGTGAGGTCGGTCGCGACGCCGGACGTTCGCTTGGGCCACGCGATCCAGAGCCCGCCGTTGTCCTCGAGCCCCCGCTGCATCACGGGGAACCGACGCGACAGCTCGGTGCGGCGGGTCACGAAGAACACCACGACGTCGAGCCGGCCGCGCGCCTGGGTGCGGAGCTGCACCCGGGGCGGGAGTCGCAGGGTCTCGGCGAACCCGTCGGGCGCCGACACGACCGCGATCCGATGCCCGGGGCGGACCCCGAGCTTGTGCGCGAGCGGAGTGCCGGAGTATCCCGCCACGCCGCCACGCTGCACGCGCGCCGACCTCGCCGTCAACCGCTCGCCGGGATCGCGTCGGCCCGATATCGGGCGAACTGGGGCACGGTGGCGGCGAGGAGTCCGACGCCCGCGATGCACGCGATTCCCCCCGACACGACGGCGACGGTCGGGGTGAACGCCGCCGCCACGACGCCGGCCTCGAGGTCGCCCAGGCGCGGCCCGCCGACGACGACGAGTGTATGGACGCCCGTGATGCGTCCCCGCAGGTCATCGGGCACGTTGCGCTGCAGGATGGTGCCGCGGAACACCGCCGACACGACGTCGGCGGCACCGGCGACCGCGAGGCAGCCGAGCGCCAGGGCCAGCCCGTCGCCCGCGAAGCCGAAGGCGATGATCCCGAGCCCCCAGACGACCACCGCCCACAGGACGGCGAGCCCCTGGCGGCGGACCTGCCGGACCCAGCCCGACGTGAGCGCGCCCGCCAGCGCGCCCGCCGCGACCGCCGAGAAGAGCAGGCCGACCGTCTCGGAGCCGCCGCCGAAGCGCGTCGCCGCCAGCACCGGGAACAGGGCCCGGGGCATGCCGAAGATCATCGCCACCAGGTCGACGTAGAAGGTGGTCTGCAGCACCCGCTTCCCGCGCAGGTACCGCAGGCCCTCGACGAGCGCGGCCCAGCCGGTGGCGAGCACCGACCCCGGCCGGGCTTCCACGGGCGCTGGCCGCTGGGGCGCCATGAGGAGGCAGGCCGCGATGGTGGCGCCGAAGCTCGCCACGTCGATCCCGTACGCCCAGGCCAGGCCGAGCTGGTCGATGAGCACGCCGCCGAGCGCGGGGCCGGCGATCAGGCACGTGTTCCAGCCAACCTGGTTCAGCGAGAGCGCCGACGGCAGCTGGTCGGCGGGGACCAGGTTCGGCGTCATGCTGGCCCGGGTCGACAGGGAGAACCCGCTGCAGCCGGCGACGAGCGCCGCCCCGGCGTAGACGAGCCCGAGCGGCGGGTGCCCGGCCAGGGCGCCGACGAGGAGCAGGCCGGAGGCGGCCGCCTGTCCGCACTGCGCGGCGAGGCGCAGCCGCCGCCGGTCGTAGCGGTCGATGATCGGACCGCCGAGCAGCGCCGCGATCGCCAGCGGCACGAGCTGGACGGCGCCGACCGCGCCCACCGCGGCCGACGACCGGGTGAGGGCGAAGACCTGGACGAACACGGCGACGAGCGCGACCTGGGAGCCGGCCTCGGAGACGAGCTCGCCCAGCCAGAGGAGCCGGAAGTCCCGCGAGCGGCGCAGCGGGGTGAGGTCGACGGCGAGGCGTCGCCACCGGTCCCCCCGTCGTATTCCCGACCTCTCCACTCGACTTTTACCGGGGGCGCTGCCTATGCTGCGAGGAAGACGCAGCGTACGACCCCCCGGGAGGTACCGAGATGGCAGTTCGACTGGGCGACGACGCGCCGAACTTCACCGCCGAGTCCACCGAGGGCACCCTCAACCTCTACGACTACCTCGGCGACAGCTGGGGCGTGCTCTTCTCGCACCCGAAGGACTTCACCCCCGTCTGCACGACCGAGCTCGGTCGCGTCGCGGCCCTGAAGCCCGAGTTCGACAAGCGCAACGTGAAGGTGATCGGGCTGTCGGTCGACTCGACCGACGACCACGAGGCCTGGGCAAAGGACATCGAGGAGACCCAGGGCACGGCGCCGAACTACCCGATCATCGGCGACCGCGACTTCAAGGTGTCGATGCTCTACGACATGCTCCCCGGCGGCACCAGCGGCGACCCCAAGAGCCGCACCCCGGCCGACAACATGACGGTCCGGAACGTCTACATCATCGGGCCGGACAAGAAGATCAAGCTCATCCTCACCTACCCGATGTCGACCGGCCGCAACTTCGACGAGATCCTGCGGGTGATCGACTCCCTGCAGCTGACCGCCAACTACAGCGTGTCGACGCCGGCCGACTGGAAGCAGGGTGACGACGTGATCATCGCCCCCGCGATCTCGGACGAGGACGCCAAGTCCAAGTTCCCGAAGGGCTTCAAGAAGCTCAAGAACTACCTGCGGCTCACGCCCCAGCCCGACAAGTAGGCCGCCTCACGGGAGGAACGGGGCCGGGTCGACCGGGTTGCCGCTGAGCCGCACCTCGAAGTGCAGGTGCGGCCCGGTGGAGTAGCCGGTCGAGCCGACGTAGCCGATCACGTCGCCGGCGTTCACGTGGTCGCCGGGCTGCACCGCGAGCCGTGACTGGTGCGCGTAGAGCGTGCCCATGCCGCCGCCGTGGTCGAGGACGACCGCCTTGCCGTAGCCGCCCTGGGCGCTGGCAATGAGCACGACCCCGCTCCGGCAGGCGTGGATCGGGGTCCCGAACGTGGCTTGCAGGTCGAGCCCGGGATGGAATCCCTGGGCGCCGCTGATGGGGTCGACCCGGGGACCGAACGGGCTGATGATCGGGCCCGGCACGGGGCGGGCGTCGCAGAGGCCCACCGTCCCGGGGAGGGTGCTGCGCCGCAGCAGGACCGCGATCGAGTCGGAGGTGCCCTGGAGCGAGTTCAGCTCGACCTGGAACTCGCCCTTGCGGGCCTGGATCGACGCCACCTGCTGCTGGTCGGCGAGCCGCTCCTGGGTCACCTGGGCCTGCGCCGGCTGCAGCTGGTTGACGAGCGTCGCGAGCTGGTCTCGGGCCGCCTTCGCCTGGTTGGCGATCGCGTCGGCCTGGGCCTTCGCCGCCGCGATGGCGCGCCGCTCCCCGTCGAGCTGGTCACGCAGCTTGCGGACCCGCTGCACGAGGCCTTTGCGGACCTCGGTCACCCAGTGCAGGTACTGCTCGCCGGCGGTCAGGTCCTGGGGCTGGGAGGCGCGGATCGACGCGTAGCCGTCGCCGGCCCGGGCCGAGATCAGCAGCGACGCCGCGGACGCGTTCAGCTCGTGCTGGGCGCCGTCGAGCTGGGCCTGGGTGTCGCGCTCCTCGGCCGTCACCGCGTCGTACTCGGCGGTGATGCGGTCGGCGTCCGCCTGCAGCGGGTCGAGCTTGGCCTGCGCGACCGCCATCTGGGCCCGGAGGTCGCTGACCCGGCTGTTGAGCTCGGCCTCGCGGCCGCGGGTGGCCTCGAGCGCGGCGAGGGCCTGGATCTCCTGGGTCGACGCCTCGGTGATCTGGCTCTGCAGCTGCTGGGCCTGGCTACCGCCGCCGCTCGTCTGGGCGCCGGCCGGCGTGGACGCGCCGAGCGCGGGCGCGCCCAGCACCGTCGCGAGCGCGAGCAGGGCCGGAGCCGCACGCGCCCGCAGCGATCCGACCAGGCTCAGCACCATGCATCCACGGAAGAACAGGAGCCCCGGGGACGGGGACCGTGACATGCATCGACCGCATCGGCGGCCGGCTGAAGAGCGTCAGACCCGCAGGAAGCGCCCGAGCCCGATGGCGGAGCCGATGAGCCCGATCACGATGCCGAGCCCGACCACGATGATCGCGATGGAGCCCGCGTCCCAGGTGGTGACGTAGAAGGTCCGGAAGAAGCCGGTGTCGTTCGCGAACCAGCGGTCGAAGCCGACCTTCAGCGCCGCGACCACGCCGACCGCCAGGCCGGCGCCGATGATCCCCTGCACGAGCCCTTCGGCCATGAACGGGATCCGGACGAACCAGTTCGAGGCGCCGACGAGCTTCATGACCTCGATCTCGCGGCGGCGGGCGAACGTCGCCAGCCGGATCGTGTTCACGATCAGGAACAGCGACGACGCCAGCAGCACGAGGGACAAGCCGAAGAAGATCAGCTTGGCGGTGTTCGTCGCGTCGAGGAGCCCCCGCAGCGCCTGCTGCGGGCTCTCGACCTGGTCGACGCCGGGCTGGGTCTGGAACCGCCGCTGGATCTGGGGTGTCAGCTCGGCGCGGGTCGGCACGATTCGGAACGACGTGGGCAGCGAGCTCTCGTCGACGTTGCGCGTCAGATCCGGGTCCTTGCGGAAGATGCGCTTGAACTCGGCCAGCGCGGCCTTCTTGTCGAGGAAGGTGAACTTCTTCACCTGGGCGTCGCCCTTCAGCGCCGTCCGGACGTCGCTGATCTGGGTGCTGGTCGCGTCGACGGTCATGAAGACCTCGAGCCGCACGTCGCCCTTGATGCTGGTCGTGCCGTGGTCGACCCACTTCCCGAGCAGCATGATCCCGCCGAACAGCGCGAGCGACACCGCGACGGTGAGCACGCCCGCGATCGTCATCAGCAGGTTCCGGCGCAGCGATACCAGCGTCTCGCGCGCGAAGTAGCCAATGCGGGTCAGCACGATTCAGCTCCCGACGCCGTACACGCCTCGCGTGTCGTCGCGCATCATCATTCCGTGGTCGAGCTCGACCACCCGCCGTCGCATCGCGTCGACGATGCGCTGGTCGTGGGTCGCCATCACGACCGTGGTGCCGGTCCGGTTGATCCGGTCGAGGATCCGCATGATGCCGACCGTGGTCGCCGGGTCGAGGTTCCCGGTCGGCTCGTCGGCGAGCAGGATCAGCGGCCGGTTCACGAAGGCGCGGGCGATCGAGACCCGTTGCTGCTCGCCGCCGGACAGCTCGTTCGGGAACCGCCCCGCCTTCTTGGCCAGGCCGACGAGGTCGAGGACCTGGGGCACCTGGGTGCGGATCACGGAACGGGGTCGGCCGATGACCTCCATCGCGAACGCCACGTTCTCGTACACGGTCCGGGTCGGCAGCAGCTTGAAGTCCTGGAAGATGCAGCCGATGTTGCGGCGCAGCTGCGGGACCTTCCAGTGGGACAGGCGCGAGATGTCGCGGCCGGCGACGACGATGCGGCCCGCGGTCGGGTACTCCTCGCGGAGGAGCAGCCGCAGGAAGGTCGACTTGCCCGACCCGGACGGCCCGACGAGGAACAGGAACTCGCCCTTGCCCACGTCGACCGAGATGTCGCGGAGCGCGGCGATGCTGCCCTTGTAGACCTTGTCGACGTTCTCGAA
>CALEYV010000073.1 GCA_937927875.1 uncultured Actinomycetes bacterium
GTGATCTCCAAGATCGATCTCCCGGCCGAGCCCTCCAGCCCGGGTCGGGCCCGTCGCTTCGTGACCGACACGCTCGGCGACGTCGCCACCGACGTGGACCGGGCGGCCCTGCTCGTCTCCGAGCTGGTGACGAACGCGGTGCTGCACGCCGGCACCCAGCTCGAGGTGGCGGTCGAGATCCGCCCCCGCCTGGTGCAGGTGAGCGTCCGTGACGGGTCGGACGCCCGCCCCGCGGTGCAGCGCTACGACCGCTACGCGGCGACCGGCCGGGGGCTGCACCTCCTCGAGACGCTGGCCGACCGTTGGGGCGTCGACGTCGAGGCCGAGGAGAAGCGGGTCTGGTTCGAGCTCGCACGCGAGGTGCCCACCGCCACCGAGCGCCAACGCGCCGCGCAGGCGGCGGTGCCACCGCGAGCCTCCACGGCCGAGCCGGCCCGGCCGCGCCGTCGCCGCGGCGGCGGAGGAAGACGGCCCGAGGCTCGACGGCGGTGACCGCCGGCCCGGCCCGGGCGCCGAGCCGCGAGCCCGAGCTGGTCACGGTCCGGCTCCTCGGTGTCCCGCTGGAGCTGCTCGAGCGAGCCCGCCGGCACCACGATTCGCTCGAGCGCGAGTTCCAGCTCGTGACGCTCAGCCGCCCCGAGGACCGCGCGCACGTGACGAGCCGCCTGCTCGACCTCGTCCGCGAGGTGAGCGAGCCGGCCGCCGCCATCGGCGCCGCGCAGGCCGACGCCGTCGACGCTGCCTACGCGCGGGGCGACACGACGATCGACCTCGCGGTGCCGGTCCCGCCCGCCGCGGCCGGCGCCTGCCGGCGGCTCGGCGCGCTGCTCGACGAGGCCGACGAGTTCTGCCGTCGGGGCGACCTGCTGAACGTGGCCACCCCGCCCGACTGCGTCGAGCTGCGCCACTGGTACCTCGGCCAGTTCGTCGCCCAGATCGAAGGCGCGCCGCCCACGCGCTGGGGTGATCCGGCCTGAGTCGGCGGCCGTCGATACGCTGCGCCCGATGCCCGACCCGGCCCCGTTTGCCATCACCACCAGTGCCGATGGCGACCGCGTCCGCCTCGTCGTGGAGGGCGAGCTCGACCTGCTGGCGGCGCCGCACCTGCGGACCGCCCTGCTCGAGGCCAGCCATCACGACGGCGCCACGATCGAGCTCGACCTCTCGGCGGTGAGCTTCATCGACTCGACCGGGATCAGCGTGATCCTGCAGGCGTGGCAGCGCGCCAACGCCGAGGGCGGCCGCCTGGTGCTCGGCGCCACGTCGCCGGTGGTGGCCCGCGTGATCGAGGCCACGGGCCTCACCGACCTGCTCGCCGTCGACCACTGAGGCGACAGGCCCGGCGGGCCTCGACCGGTCCGGGTCAGACGACGCGGCGGTAGCGCGCCACCGCGATCGGGGCGCAGACGGCGGTGATGCCCACGATCCACGCCACCGCCTTCAGGACCACCGAGCTGGTCGGGCCGCCGAAGGTGAGCGCCCGAACCGCGTCGACGACCACCGACACCGGCTGGTTGCGGGCGAACGCCTGGAGCCACCCCGGCATCGACCGGACCGGGACGAAGGCCGACGACGCGAAGACGAGGGGGGCGAGGACCGGGAACGAGGCCGCCTGCGCGGTCTCGGCGTCCCGGGCCGACAGCCCGACGGTGGCGAAGATCCACGACAGCGAGTAGGCGAACGCGAGGACGAGCCCGAGGCCGGCCACGACGGCCACGACGTTGGTGTGCACGCTCCACCCGACGAGGAACCCGATCACGCACATCAGCAGCACGACGAACACGTTGCGCAGCAGGTCGGCGAGGGTCCGCCCGACGAGCACCGCCGAGCGGGCCATCGGCAGCGATCGGAACCGCTCGATGAGCCCCTTGTTCAGGTCGTCGGCGAGGCCGACGCCGGTCTGCAGGGCGCCGAAGGTGACGGTCTGCACGAAGATGCCGGGCATCAGGTAGTCGACGTACGGGACGCCCGGGACCCGGATCGCGCCGCCGAAGACGTAGCGGAACATCACCACGAAGATCACCGGCTGGACGGTCGCGAAGACGAGCAGCTGCGGGTTCCGCCGCAGCGCCAGCGTGTTGCGCCACGCGATCGTGACCGCGTCGGAGGCCGGGTGGGCTCGGGCCAGCGTCGTCCGTGCCGGCGCGGTGGTCGCCGGCGCGCTTACCGGGACCGGCGCCGGCGGGCCGGCGACTGGCCGTCGCCCGCGGGGTCGGTCGTCGGCTCCTCGGCCGCGTGCCCGGTGAGTGACAAGAAGACGTCGTCGAGGGTCGGCTCGCGCAGGGCCATCGTCGCCGGCTCCAGCTGCTCGGCGTCGAGGAGCCGCACCGTCTCGAGCATCGCGGCCGCGCCCTCCGCCACGTGGAGTCGAACCTCACGGCCGATCACGTCGACTGACCCCATCTTGCGAAGGTGCTCGGCCGCCACATTCGCCGCGCTCGGCTCCGCGAACGTCACCTCGATCACGGTCGCGCCGAGCTGAGCCTTGAGCTCGGCCGACGTGCCCTCGGCGATGATCTGCCCGTGGTCGATGACGACGATCCGGTGCGCGAGCCGGTCCGCCTCCTCGAGGTACTGGGTGGTGAGCAGCAGCGTGGTCCCGCCGTCGACCAGCTCGCCGAGCACGCCCCACAGCTCGGTGCGGCCGAACGGGTCGAGGCCGGTGGTCGGCTCGTCGAGGAACAGGACCGGCGGTTGGTGCACGAGCGCGGCCGCCAGGTCGAGGCGGCGGCGCATCCCGCCTGAGAAGGTCCGGACCAGCCGGTCGGCGGCGTCGGCGAGGTCGAAGCGCTCGAGCAGCTCCCCGGAGCGCTTCGTGATCACGCCGGACTCGAGGTGCGTGAGCCGACCGACGAGCCGCAGGTTCTCGCGGGCGGTCAGGTTCTCGTCCACCGCCGCGTACTGACCGGCCAGCCCGATGGTGGCCCGGGTGACCTCGGGCTCGGCGAGCACATCGACGCCGAGCACGTGCGCCGAGCCGGCGTCGGGGCGCAGCAGGGTGGTGAGGATCCGCACCGCGGTGGTCTTGCCGGCCCCGTTCGGTCCCAGCAGCCCGAGCACGGTGCCGGTCTCGACCTCGAACGAGATGCCGCACAGCGCCTGCACCTCACCGAAGGACTTCACGAGGCCATCGGCGGCGATGGCGGCCTCGGGCACGACGGTCAGGCGCGCTCGTCCCCGGCCCGGCCCTCCTGGGCTCGGATCCAGGCGACGACGTCGTCGGGCTCACCCTCGTCGTGCTCGGCGAAGTAGGCCTCCAGCCATCGCAGGATCTGCTCGTCGGTCAGGCCGTCGCGCTCGAGCCGGGCCCGGACCTCGTTCTCGAGCATCCGCTCCGGCTCCACCTTCTCGATCGGCACCGGGGGAACCTCGACCCCGGCCTCGTCCGGCGACTCCGGCGTCAGGTCGTCGCGGCGTCGCTGGTTGCGATCGGCGTCGGGCGCGGCCATCGGGACTCCTGGGGGGCGGGAAGCCGGTGAAGCTCGCCGGCCGTGCGATCGAGGATACGCGCCGGCCCGGCGACCGAAGGAGGGCTGACCGGCCGGCGCGATCGGGGCGGGTCGACGCGCCGGCCGGTCAGGAGCTGGGCCCGGCCCGCCGCGCCGGGGGAGCCTCAGCGGCGAGCCGAGCCACATCTCCACGGGGCGGACGGTGCGCGGGGGCGCCGTCCGCTCACCTCGAGGGGCGTTACGGGCGGGGGCGCCGAAGGGATTGCCGAGCCGCGGCGGCGCGGGCCCGGGTCAGGGGAGCAGCGCCGCTACGTCCGCTTCGGTCATCGACCCTGGGGCCACCTGCCGCCGCGCCAGGTCGTTGGCCAGTCGCTGCAGCATGGCGTTGACCGGCGTCGGGACGCCGTGGAGGCGGCCGAGCAGCACGATCTCGCCGTTCAGGTAGTCGGCTTCGACGTTGCCGGTCTGGCGGTGCAGGCTCTGCCACGAGGAGCCGCCGGTGCGGGTCGGGCCGCCGGTCGGGCGGGGCACGACCGCGCCCCGACGCGCGGTGTCCTCTTCCTCCGAGGCGTAGGCGATCCCGGCCGCGTCGAGGCAGGCGACGCCCTCGGCGCGGGCCTGGGCGGCCAGGGCGCTGCGACGGATCTCCGGTCCGCACGCGGCCTCCAGCGCGTTGGCGAGGTTCAGCAGCAGCTTCGTGTGCTTCCAGCGCATGATGTCGGGTCGGGCCTCGGACAGGAACTGGGCCTCCGTGAACGCGGCCGCCACCGCCTCGGCGGAGCCGTCGACGCCGGCCGGATACCGCCCGACGTCGAGGATGCCGGCGATCGGTCCCCGGTGGGCGCGCACGACGCCCGGCTCGAGATGGGTCGCCGGGCACATCACGCAGACCCCGTACACGTTCGCGAACCGTCGCAGCGCGGTCCGCTCGTTCTGCACCCCGTTCTGCACGCAGACGATCGACGGATCGGCGGACGAGGCGGCGAGCGAGTCGACCGCGCCGGTGGTGTGCTGGCTCTTCGTGGTGAGGAGGACGACGTCGTCGGCGCCCAGCTCGAGGGTCTCGACGTCGTCGGTCGCCGGGACCCGGACCACCGTCGTGGCGTCGGGCGCCTCGACGGTCAGGCCGCGGTCGCGGATGGCGCGGAGATGGTCGCCCCGGGCCACCAGCGTGACGTCGTGGCCGTGCTCATGCAGCCGGGCCCCGAGCAGGCCCCCGATCGCCCCGGCTCCGAACACGACGACGCGCACGCGGCATTCTGGCCCCGCGCCGTCGGGCCGGGCCCGGGCTCAGGAGGCTCGCAGCCTCGCCGTGAACCCGCTCGCCAGCGCGGGCCGGTACCCGGCGACGGCGCGCTCTTCCTCGGTCTCGCCGCCCCAGAACCCGAACTCGTGGTTCTCGCGCGCCCAGGCCCGGCACGGGGCCAGCACGGGGCAGGTCGCGCAGAGCGCCCGAGCCGCGGCCTCCCGCCGGCCGCGCCGGCCGGGACGCTCCCGGTCGGGCGCGAAGAAGAGGTGCGTGGCGCCGCGGCAGCGGGCCTGGCGGGACCAGGTGAACATCTCGTCGAGGCCGTCGCCGCTCGGCTCCGGCACCACCCGCAGGTCGTCGATCAGCGCCGTGGTCATTCGCCTGGTCCCATCCTCGTGGTCGTGCCGGCTCGGCCGGACGCGCCGACGCCGCCGGTGGCTGCCGCCGGCCGCGCCAGTCCTGGATGTGCGGCGCGTACCCGGGCGGGGCCACCGCGAAACCTTCCCGGGCGCCGCCTCCGAGGCCGGGGTTGAGCCGACCGGCGGGCGGGAAGACCAAGGCCCGTGCCAGTCAGGCCCGTCGTTCCGATGCCTCCGGCGGCCCGCCCCGGTGGCGGGAGGGACGGACGCCGTCCCGACGCCGAGCCCTCCGGGAGTGGCGATGGATGAGCTGGCCGGGGCGGCGTCGGCGCCCCTCGACGTGCTCCATCTGGTGGTGCCGCCCTATGCCGCGCACCTGGAGCTGGTGCGGGCGGCCGCCGCGCACGCGGCCGACTGCGCCGGGCTCAGTCCCGACGACCGCGACGACGTGTGCCTGGCGGTCGACGAGCTCTGCCAGCTCGTCATCGGCGCCACTGACTTCGCCATCCTGGTGGTGTTCACGGCCCAGCCGGGCGCCGTCCTGACCCGGGTGGTGGGCCGTCGCCGCGACGAGGCCGGCGTCCGCGAGCTGTCCGGTCTCAGCGAGGCCGTGCTGTCCCGCGCCGTGGACTACTTCGCGCTCGATCCCACCGAGGACACGATCGAGGGCGTGGTCGTCAAGTGCCGGGCCCGGAGCCGACGGCCGTGACGCCCGGGGCGGCCGACGCGACGCCGACCGACGACGAGCGGCTCGACGCGCTCTTCGCGACCTATCGGCGCACCGGTGACACCAAGCTGCGCAACGAGCTCGTCGAGGCCCACGTGCGGCTCGCCGAGTTCTGCGCCCGTCGCTTCTCGTATCGGGGCGAGCCGTTCGACGACCTGCGCCAGGTCGCGCTGCTGGGCCTGCTGAAGGCCGTCGAGCGCTTCGAGCCCGAGCGGGGCGTGCGCTTCACGTCGTTCGCCACGCCGACGATCGTGGGGGAGCTCAAGCGCCACTTCCGGGACAAGGGCTGGGCGGTCCGGGTGCCGCGGCGGCTCCAGGAGCTGCACCTGCAGGTCGGGCGGCTGGCCGGGGCCATGAGTCAGGAGCTCGCTCGCCCGCCGACCACTGCCGAGCTGGCCGAGCGGGCCGGGGTGCCCGAGGAGGAGATCCTCGAGAGCATGGAGGCGGCGACCCTGTACCGGTTGTCGTCGCTCGACGTGACGCGCGACGACGACGACGGCGTCGAGGTCGCGATCGCGTCACGCCTCGGTCAGGCGGACCCGGAGATGGGCGCGGTCGAGTCCCGGGTCGAGGTGCTCGAGCTGCTCGAGCAGTTGCCCGAGCGCGAGCAGCGCATCCTCTATCTCCGGTTCTTCGAGGGACTCACCCAGGCCGAGATCGCCGACCGGATCGGCCTGAGCCAGATGCACGTGTCGCGCCTGCTGGCCCGCAGCCTCGACCTCCTGGCCGCCGAGGCCGACCCTCGCCGCGGCGACGAGCAGTACGAGCAGTAGGCCGAGGAGCCGACCCCCGGACGCGCCCGAGCCCGGCCGTGCGGCCGGGCTCGGGGGTATCCGCCGGTCGGGGTGGGGAGCGACCGGCGGTCATCGCGGGCTTCGGGCTACGGGATCCGGCCCTCGCCTTCCTGGTCGACGCCGCGCTCCTGCATCTCCCGCTCGTGCTCGGCGACGTCGGGATCGAGATCCTGCTCCTCGGCCTTCCGGGCCTCGTCCTCAGTGGGCGGCCGGTCGGCACCCGCGGGCTGCTGGGCGTCCTCGGCCTCGGTGGCCCGGGTCTCCGGTGACGGTCGCGTGGGCGAATCCGAGCTCATGGTTCGCTGCTCGCCTCCTCGTCGGACGGTGCGCCCCTGATATGCCCGACGTCTCGGGTCGGGAAACCTCGGCTCAGCGGATGGCGAAGAGGTCGGTGAGCCCGGTGATGTCGAAGACCTTGCGCACCGGGTCCTGCAGCCCCTCGAGGGCGAGGGTCCCGTTCGGGTCGCGCTCGCGCAGCCGCTTCAGCGTGCCGACCAGCACCCCGAGGCCGGACGAGTCGATGAAGCTGACATCGCGGAGGTCCACCACGATCGGGCCCCCCCGCTCGAGGAGCTGGTGGAGCTCCCGGCGCAGCTCGGGGGAGGTCGCGACGTCGATCTCGCCGCTCGCCCGCAGCACCCAGCTCCCGGGTTCGGGCCCGGGCTCGGTGCTGAACGAGGCCGGGCTGATGGCGGCGTCGCGGTCGGCGGGGCTCGCGCTCATGGCTCCTCCAGGGCTTCACGGTCGGCGATGCGCTCGCCGAGCGTCTCGAGGCTGCGGGTCAGCAGGCGCGACACGTGCATCTGGCTCACGCCGACGCGCTCGGCGATCTCGACCTGGGTGAGGCCCTCGAAGAACCGGAGGTAGACGATGCGGCGCTCGCGCGCGGGCAGCGACGCGATGATCGTGCGGACCACCGCCCGGTCCTCGACGTGGGCCAGCTCCTCGTCGTCGGCGCCGACCCGCTCCCCGCTCGGGCCCTCGTCGCGATCGGCGGTGGGCGCGGGGGCGTCGAGCGAGCCGGCCCGGTAGAGGCCGGCCGCCTCCATCCCCTCCAGGACGTGCTCCTCGCTGACGCCGACGTGGTGGCCGATCTCGGCCGGGGTCGGCGCCCGCCCCCACTGCTGGCCGAGCTCGACCCGACCCCGCTCGACGCGCAGCGACAGCTCCTGCAGCCGGCGGGGCACCCGCACCGACCAGGTCCGGTCGCGGAAGTGGCGCTTCAGCTCCCCGACGATGGTCGGCCCGGCGAAGGTCGTGAAGCTCAGGCCCCGCTCGGGCTCGAAGCGCTCGACCGCCTTGAGGAGCCCGACCAGCGCCACCTGGCGCAGGTCGTCGAGCGGCTCGCCGCGGTCGGCGAAGCGACGGGCGAGGTACTCGGCGAAGCCTCGGTGGTCCTCGATGAGAGCGTTGCGCAGCGAGCGGGATCGCGAGCGCCGGTACTCGCGGAACCGGGCCGCGCGGTCGTCGGCGTCGGTCACCCGGTCCAACGGCGTGGCGCGAGTCGTCATCCCGGCACCCCGTCGTGGGCCCGCTTCATCACCACGAACGAGAGCTGGTCGCCGTCGACGCTGAGCGAGTGGTGGTCGGTCGTGGCATCGACGATCACCTCCGCGATGGACGCCAGGCGGGGCGGGGCGGCGCCCCGCCGCTGCCGGGCTGAGCCCCGCACGATCACCCGTCCGTCCCGGGCCAGCACCCGCAGCAGGAGCCGCCGGTCGGTCGCATCCATGAGGGTGTAGCAGAGCTCGTCCACAGCCACCCGCAGGTCGTCGAGCTGGGTGCTGCTGAACCCGACCCGCCCGCCGGCCTCGGCCGCGACGAGACGGATCGCCCGCAGATGGCTCGTGCGGGGCGGCACGAGCAGGCAGACCTCGTCGTCGTCCTCCACCCTGGGTGTTCCTCGTCGCTTCGCCGCGGCCGGGGGAACTGACCTCGTGATACCCGGGCGTACAAGAGCGCTAACCCCGGCACCGGCCAATAACCTCCAGCGTTGTGGACACCGACGTGCAGGTGCGGCTCGAGTTCCCGGCTCAGCCCGAGTTCCTGCGGCTGGCCCGCCTCGCCGCGGCCGACCTCGGCAGCCGCGCCGGGTTCGACTACGAGGAGATCGAGGACCTGCGCATCGCGGTCTCGGAGCTGTGCGCCATGATCAGCGGCGACGGTCCCGCGGCACTGACGCTGGCGTTCACGCTCAGCGCCGACGCGGTGCGCGTCGACGGGTCCCGGCCTCACCCCGAGGTCGCGCTGGTCGCCGACGATCTCGAGCTCGCGCGCGGGCTGGTGGCGGCGGTGGTGGACGAGCACGACGTGTCCACCGATGGCGACGTGGCCCGCTTTCACCTCGTCAAGCGGCGCCGTCGCTGATCGGACCCGTCAGCCTTCGCGAAACGGAAAGAACGCCCGCATCGGACGCCGTGAACCGCCCGAGACGGTGCCAAACGGCACCGCCTCAAGGTCGGCGTCGATGACGCCGATGCTCGTTGACGTGAGGCTGGGTTCCGACGCGGCGCGACCGTCTACGCTCGCCAGTGCTCCCTTCTCCCCCTGATGGGCTGCTCATGAATCGAAAGGCCATGACTGCCTCGCGGCGTCGGACCTTCGTCGCGCTCGCGGCGCTGGCCACCGGCGGGCTCGTGCTGGCCGCGTGCGGGAGCGGCGGCCCGAACGTCTCTGCGCAGCAGAGCGCGAGCACCACGTCGACGTCGACGGCTGCGTCGACGACGACGACCGGCGCCACGACCACGACGACTGGGCCGTCCACGACCACGACGACCGCGGTGCCGGCCAACCTCCAGCTCGTCACCTACCGCGGGCTGACGGTCGAGGTGCCGAAGGACTGGCCGGTCTACGACCTCGCCGCCGACCCCCACCGCTGCGTGCGCCTCGACGTGCACGCCCTCTACCTCGGCCAGCAAGGATCGGCGCCGCAGTGCCCGGCCACCGTCGTCGGCCACACCGACACCGCGCAGCTCGAGCCGCTGAACGCGCAGACCCAGGGCGACGCCGTCGTGGCCACCAAGCCCGGCGTGCTGAACGGGCTCAACATCAAGGTCGATCCCACCCCCCAGACCTCGGGCGCCTACACGGTCGTGTTCACCGACCTGCAGCTGGTCGCGGTGGTCACCATCGGCAGCACGCCGACCGTGGACCAGCAGATCGTGGCGAGCTTCCAGCGTGCGCACTGACCCCCGCCGTCGCCGGCTCGCGACCGTCGCCGCTGCCGTCGTGGCGTCCGCGACCCTCGCTGGCTGCTTCGCGTTCAACAACGGGCCGGCGCCACCCGGGACGTTCACCGGCCTCGGGTTCGACACCTGCTCGGCACCCAACACCAGCGTCATGGGCGCCTGGCTCAACTCGCCGTACCGGGCCATCGGCGTGTACGTCGGCGGCGAGACCCGGGCCTGCTCGCAGCCGAACCTCACCGCCTCGTGGGTGAACGCCGTCGCCGGCATGGGCTGGAAGCTCATGCCGATCTACGTGGGGCTGCAGGCGCCGTGCAACAGCGGGTTCGGGAGCCAGGTCATCTCCACCGACCCGAACACTGCGGTGTATCAGGGCGCCGTCGACGCCAACGCGGCCATCGGACGCGTCAACCAGCTCGGGCTCGGTCCCGGCACGTCGATCTACTTCGACATGGAGGCCTACAACAACGGGGACTCGGTCTGCTCGTCGGCGGTCATCCACTTCCTGAACGGCTGGGATGCCCAGCTGCAGGTCCAGGGCTACCCGGCCGGCGTCTACTCGAGCGCGGCGTCGGGAATGGTCGACCTCGTCCACCAGGTCGGCAACCCGTACTTCCACGGCCCGAACGCGATCTGGTTCGCGCACTGGCCCGGCGCCGGCGCGACCGTCTGGGGCG
>CALEYV010000074.1 GCA_937927875.1 uncultured Actinomycetes bacterium
GGCACCCCGGCCACGTTGAAGAGCTTGTGGATGGGCGCCCCGATCGAGGCCAGCGCGGCGTCGACGGCGGCGGGGTCGCCGACGTCGGTCTCATAGGCCTTCGCGACTGGCGCCGTCACCTCGCGCACGTCGAGCGTGTACACCTCGGCGCCGGCGTCGAGGAGCAGGGCCACCGTCGCGGCACCCATCCCCGACGACGCGCCGGTCAGCACCACCCGCTGGCCGTCGTAGCGGAACACGGTCATCAGCCTCCCGGGACGGGTTGCAGGTTCTGGGCGCCGCAGTCGAGCTGGCCGGGGTCGGTGGGGAAGGAGCGGACGAACTTCCCGCCCTGGACCTGCAGCAGCACGTGGCAGCCGGTCGGCTGGCGGGCGGCGACGTCGGTGACGCCGAGGATCCCGCCCGCGGTGAAGTCGTGGACGCCGGCGAGCGCGCCGAGGACCCGCACCCGGGTCAGGCCGTTCTTCCCGTTCGTGGTGGCGACCTGGCGCGCCACCTGCTCGAAGAGCAGCCCGGCCGAGTAGGACTCGAGCCCGGCGACCGTGGGCGGACCGAGGTGGCGCACCGACCGGACGTAGGCGGCCATGGTCGCGATCTGGTGCTGGTCGAGGAGCGGATTGACGCCGAGGTCGACGAGCTGGCCCTCGACCGCCGGCCCGCCGTTGGTGAGGAAGCTGTTGTCCCCGCAGCCGGTGTCGCAGTACCACGCCTTGACCGCGGCGGCGCTGGGGTTGGCGGCGGCGGCCTTGCGCAGGTGGACGGTGGAGGCGGCGCCGAGCCCGCTGCTGGCGAACGTGGCGTGCTTGGCGACCAGGTCGCGGACCAGCGCCGCGTAGTCGGCGCCAGGCGCCACGTCGGGCGTGCCGGCGGTGGTGAACCCGATCGCGGTTGCGCCCTGCACCGACTGCCGCGTCGCGGTCCGAGCCGGGTCGGTCGTGGGCACGAGCACGTACTGACGGCAGCAGCCGCTCACGGTGGCGAGGATCCGCTTGAACCCGCCCACCGGCGTGACGCCGGTGCCGGTGGGGATCACGGCGTAGGCGTTGGGGAGCCCGCGGTGGGTGGCGTCGAGGATGCGGGTCGCCAGCTCGGGCACGCCACAGGCCAGCCCGCTGCTGGCGCTGTCGTACTGGGAGCTCGAGCCGACCACCGCGAAGTCGACCGGGCAGGAGGCGGCCACCGCCGCGCTGTAGCCGGCCTGGCTGTTCACCAGCCGCACGTCGACCCGCAGGGTCCGGCCGGCCAGCCCGCCGGTCTGGTTGATCGTCGTCGCCCACGCCTGCACGCCGTGGGCCCCGCCGGGGTCGTCGGCGATCACCGCGATGCGGATCTCGTGCGCGCTGATGCCGATGTCGCTCCCACCCGGGACGGTGGTCGGCGGGGTCGGCGCCGTCGTCGCGGGCGTCGACGTGGTCGTGCCGGGATGGATGACGAACGTCGGGGGCGGCAGAGTCGGGACCGTCTTCGGCGCGACGCTCGGCGCCGTCGTCGCGGTCGGCGGCACGGTGGCGACCGTCGTCGTCGTGACGGAGCCCGACGGCGTCCGCACCGACTGGTTGCCGCCGCCGCCGCTGCTCAGCACGACACCGACGACGATGGCGGCCGCGAGCACGGTCGCGAGGGTGCCGACGACGATCAGTGACCTGCGGTCCACGGCGCTCCTCGCTCTCGCGACGCTCGGTCCGGTCTAACAGACCTGGTCGGCCAGATGGTCAGCATGGTTGAGCAGCCGCTCGACCCGGGCCGCGATCGAGTCCAGGTCGCTCGTCCCGCCGCCGCCGTGGCCGCCCTTGCGCCGTCGGCTGTACACGCCCTCGACGATGCAGGCCATCTTCCAGTAGCCGAACACGGTGAACCATCCGAGCGCGCCCAGGTCACGGCCGGAGCGCTCGGCGTAGCGCCGCGCCACCTCGCGGCGACGGGGGAAGGCCGGCGCCAGCGTTGGAGCGTCGTCCAGGAACGGCAGGGGATCACCGGGATCGGTCCAGTAGAGGAGGCTCCAGCAGAAGTCGGCCACCGGGTCGCCGATGGTGCTCAGCTCCCAGTCGAGGACGGCGGCGACGGTGTGGTCGGTACCGAGGATCGTGTTGTCGAAGCGGTAGTCGCCGTGCGTCAGCCCGGGACGGCTCGTCGCCGGCGGCATGGTGGCCGCGAGCCGGTCGTGCAGCGCCTCCAGCAACGGGAGGTCGCGGACCTTCCCCCGCTCGACCTGGGTTCGCCAGCGGTGGAGCTGCCGGGCGACGTAGTCGTCGCGGTGTCGGGACAGGTCACCGAGACCGATGGTGTCGACGTCGACGGCGTGGAACGCGACCTGGACGTCGAGGAGCGAGTCGGTCGCCGCGCCGGCCGCGTCCGCGCTCAGGTCGTGGGCGTCGGCCTCGGTGCGCAGGACCCGGCCGTCGACGAAGCCCATCACGTAGAAGGGCGCCCCGGTCACCGCGGGGTCGTCGCAGCGGGCGACGGTCGGCGGCACCGGCACCGTGGTGTAGCGGCCGAGGGCGTCCATGATCCGCCACTCCCGGTCCACGTCGTGGGCCGTCTCGAGCACGGCCGCGACCGGGGGCCGACGCAGTGCGAAGCGGCGGCCGGCGGCGTCCTCGACCCGGTAGGTGAGGTTCGAGCCGCCGGCCGGGACCAGGGCGTAGCGCACTGGCGGCTGCACCTCGGCGTGGTCCCGGAGCCACGCCGTGACCTGTCGTGCCGCGAGCCCGGGTTGCTCGCCCGCGGTCGTCAGCTGCCGGTCTCGTCGAACATGAGGAGCCAGGCCACGTTCACGCCGAGGAAGATCAGCACCGACAGCAAGATCGCCTCGCAGCGCAGCGGCGTCAGCGAGACGCTGACGTCCTTGACGAGGCCGGGGCTGATCGCGACCAGCGCGACGAGCGCGTAGCTCACCACCGCGACGACGAGGGCCGCCGCCGCGAGCTGGTTTCCCTCACCCGGGACGCGCCCTCGAGGAGCGATGGCCACGAGCACCAGCGTTCCCAGGATGGCCACGACGGCGAAGGAGACCCGCCACTCGGTCGAGCTCTTCGGATCGACGAGCGACAGCAGGCTCATCAACCCGGGCAAGGCGAAGTTCAGCGTGACGGCGTAGGCGCGCGTCCGCAGCGCGGGGACCCGGCGCCACTCGGCGTGCCGCGTCTGCACCACGATCAGCCAGAGCCCAAGCAGCGTGAAGCTCGTCGGCGCGAAGGCCTGGTAGAAGTTGGTGAGGATCGCGTCGCCCCTTCGGCGGTGCGAGTCGTGGACGCTACGCGCCGCCCGAGAAGCGCACCGGCATGTGCTTGATGCCGTTGATGAAGTTCGAGCGCAGCCGCTGCACCGGGCCGGCCAGCTCGATGTCGGGGAGGCGGTCCAGCAGCTCCTCGAACATCACCGTGATCTCGAGCTTCGCCAGGTGGGAGCCGAGGCAGAAGTGCGGGCCGCCCCCACCGAAGGCCAGGAACTCGTTGGGGCTGCGGCGGACGTCGAAGCGGTGCGGGTCCTTGAACACCTCCGGATCGTGGTTGGCGGCGATGTACCACAGCGCCACCTTGTCGCCCTGCTTGACGTGCTCCCCGTGCAGCTCGAGGTCGCGCTGGGCGGTGCGGCGCATGTACATCACCGGCGACGCGAAGCGCAGCATCTCGTCGACCGCCGACGGCAGCAGTGACCGGTCGTCGAGCAGCAGCTGGCGCTGGTCCGGGTTCTCGCAGAGGGCGAGCATCCCGTGCGAGATCAGGTTGTGCGTCGTCTCGTTGCCGGCCACCGCCAGGAGCTGGAAGAAGACGTCGAACTCCAGGTCCGAGAGGCGCTCGCCCTCGACCTCGGCGGCGAGCAGCGTGCTCACGATGTCGTCGCTCGGGTTCGCCCGCTTCTTGGCCGCGAGGTCGTTGGCGTAGGTGAACATCTCCATCGCGGCGCCCATGGCGTCCTCGCTGCTCACCGCGTACTCGGGGTCCTCGGAGCCGATCAGCCGGTTGCTCCACTCGAAGACCTTGTGGCGGTCCTCCCGGGGCACGCCCATCATCTCGGCGATCACCTGCAGCGGCAGCTCGGCGGCGATGTCGACCACGAAGTCGCACTCGCCGCGCGGCCGGACCTGCTCGATGATGTCGACCGCGACCTCGCGGATCCGCTCGTGGAGCCGGCCGATCATGCGGGGCGTGAAGCCCTTGTTGACGAGCAGCCGCAGCTTCGTGTGGCGCGGCGGGTCCATGATCAGCATCATCATCCGCTGCTGGCCCAGCTCCTCCTCGGCGAGCTCGTGCAGCGTGATGCCCGACTCGCTCGAGTAGTCCTCCCAGTCGTGGCTCAGCCGCTGGAGGTCGTCGTACCGGACGATGCACCAGAACCCGGACCCGTCCGCCTCGGGATGGAAGTAGGCGGGCGCGTCGCTGCGGAGCCGGTCGAACATGTCGTGCGGGACGCCGGCCACGAACGTGTCGAGGTTGGCGAGATCAACGTCGCTGACCGTCGTGCTCACAGCGCTTCCTTCCAGCGAGAGGCCCGCCCGATCCGGACTGGAACACGTTACGATCTGGCCGGCGGGCCGGTCCACGACACGCAAGGGAGCCCATGCACGACCTGGTGATCCGCGGCGGCACGATCGTCGACGGGACCGGATCTCCGCCCCGGCCCGGGGACGTGGCGGTCGACGACGGCCGCATCACCGCGGTGGGGAAGGTGGACGCCGACGCGGCCCAGGTGCTCGACGCCGCCGGGTGCGTCGTGACGCCCGGCTTCGTGGACGTCCACACCCACTACGACGGCCAGGTCACCTGGGACCCCACCCTCGCCCCCTCCTCGTGGCACGGCGTCACCACGGTCGTCATGGGCAACTGCGGCGTCGGGTTCGCGCCGGCCCGGTCCGACCGCCACCAGTGGCTCATCGGGCTCATGGAGGGCGTCGAGGACATCCCCGGCACCGCCCTCGCCGCCGGGATCCGCTGGGGCTGGGAGACCTTCCCCGAGTTCCTCGACTTCCTCGACGACCAGCCGCTGGCCCTCGACGTCGCGACCCAGGTGCCGCACGGCGCCGTCCGCGGCTACGTCATGGGCGACCGCGGCGCCCGCAACGACCCCGCGGGCCCCGACGACATCGCCCAGATGGCCAAGATCGTGCGGGAGAGCATCGAGGCCGGCGCGCTCGGGGTCTCCACGTCGCGCACCATCGCCCACCGCGCCATCGACGGCGAGCCCGTCCCCGGCACCTACGCGGCCGAGGACGAGCTGTTCGCCCTGGGCCGGTCGCTCGCCGAGGCCGGCGCGGGCGTCTTCGAGCTGGCGCCGGCGGGCGTCATGGGCGAGGACCTCGCCGCCCCCGAGCGGGAGATGGACTGGATGCGGCGGCTGGCGGGCGAGATCGAGCGCCCGGTCACGTTCGCGCTCATCCAGCACGACCACGACCCCGACCAGTGGAAGCGGATGCTCGACCTCGCCCTCGAGGCGCACGACGCCGGCGTGCCGGTGCGACCCCAGGTCGCCGGTCGGCCGCTCGGCCTGCTGCTCGGGCTGCAGACCTTCCACCCGCTGCGCGACCGCCCGAGCTACCGCGCGCTCGAGCCGCTCCCCCTCGACGAGAAGGTGGCGCGCCTGCGCGACCCCGCGGTGCGCCGCGCCATCCTCTCCGAGGCGCCGCCCGCGCGCGACGGGATCGAGGCCTTCATCGGGCTCGGGCTCGACCGCACCTTCCGGCTCGGCGAGCCGCCCGACTACGAGCCCACACCCGACGAGAGCATCGCCGCGCAAGCGGAGCGGGCGGGCCGGGACCGGTGGGAGTACTTCTACGACCTGCTGCTCGAGCACGACGGTCGCCAGCTGCTGCTCCGGCCGCTGCTCGGCTACTCGAACTTCACCCAGGACCCGATCCGGGAGATGGTGCTGCACCCGACCACCGCCCTCGGGCTCGGCGACGGGGGCGCCCACGTCGGCTCCATCTGCGACGCCAGCATCGAGACGTACATGCTCACCCACTGGGTGCGGGACCGGACCCGCGGCGAGCGGCTGCCGATCGAGCTCGTGGTGCGCAAGATGACGAGCGACACCGCCGCCCTCTATGGCCTCGGCGACCGGGGCACGATCGAGCCGAGCAAGAAGGCCGACCTCAACGTCATCGACGTCGACCACCTCGTGCTGCACCGGCCCGAGATGCACTACGACCTGCCGGCCGGCGCACGGCGGCTGCTCCAGCGCGCCGACGGCTACCGGGCGACGATCGTGAGCGGCGAGCCGATCCGGCGCGACGGCGAGGACACCGACGCTCGGCCCGGCGCCCTGATCCGCGGCCGGCAGGCGGCCTGACCATGGCGAAGCTCTCGGTCATCGCCACCATCACCGCCAAGCCCGGCCAGCGCGAGGCGCTCCTGGCCGCCTTCGAAGACTTCTTCGGTCACGTCGAGCGCGAGGACGGCACCGAGCAGTACGTCCTGCACCGGTCGACGATGAACCCCGACGTCTGCTTCATGACCGAGCTGTACACCGACCAGGCCGCCTTCGATGCCCACAGCGGCAGCGAGGCGTTCGCGGCCCTGACCGGAAAGCTCGGCGGGCTCATCGAGGCGGTCGACCTCCAGCTCGCCGAGCCGGTCAAGGCGGTCGGCGTCGACCTGTGACGCCCGGGCTCGACGTCCGGTCGGCCATCGAGCGCATCGTCTACGGGTACGCCGAGCGCGTCGACGCCGGCGACTTCGAGGGGCTGGCGGCGCTCTTCGCGCACGCCACCTACAAGGGCGGCGGCCCCGACGACCCGGGCGTGGTCGGTGCCGACGCGGTGCTCGCCATCCAGGAGCGCATGGTGCGGCGCTACCCGGACGGGACGCCGCGCACCAAACACGTCACCACCAACCTCGTGATCGACGCCGACGAGCAAGCCGGCACCGCTTCCGCCCGCTCCTCTTTCACCGTGCTGCAGCAGGTCGACGATTTCCCGCTCCAGGTCGTGATCGCGGGCCGGTACCACGACCGCTTCGAACGAGCGGACGGGGAGTGGCGGCTCACCGAGCGCGTGATCTTCTGCGACCTCATCGGGGACCTCAGCCACCACCTCGCCGTCGACCCGTTCCGGACCTGAGCGTGCTGCACGTCGAGGACGCCGACCGCGTCCGCCTCGTGACCCTCGACCGTCCCGGCGCGCGCAACGCGCTCGACACCGAGCACTACGACGCCCTCGCCGAGGCCCTCGGTGAGGCGGCCGAGCGACCCGACGTCGCGGTCCTCGTCATCACCGGCACCCAAGGGGCGTTCTGCGCCGGCCAAGACCTGGGCGAGATGGGCCGCCTCGCCGACCTCCCGCCGTCGGCCCAACCACGCAGCGAGCATTCCTTCCAGCGCTTCGTCGCCGCGCTCGAGACGTTCCCGAAGCCGCTCGTCGCGGCGGTGAACGGCGTCGCGGTCGGGCTCGGCGTCACGATGCTGCCGTACTGCGACCTCGTCCTCGTCGCCGAGGACGCCCGCCTCCGCGCCCCGTTCGCGAGCCTCGGCGTGGTCCCGGAGGCAGGCGGCAGCTTCACGCTTCCCGTCGCCATGGGCCAGCAGCCCGCGGCGTGGGCGTTGCTCACCGGAGCATGGATCGACGCCGCCACCGCGCAGGCCACAGGGCTGGCGTGGCGCATGTGCGCACCCGACCAGCTGCTCCCCGAGGCGCTCGCGGTCGCCCGCGACATGGCTCGGCTGCCGATCGTCTCGCTGGTCGAGACCAAGCGGCTGCTCCGCACCGGCTGGGTCGACGCGGCGAAGGGCGCCCGGGCCCGGGAGGAGGCGGTGTTCGCGCGGCTCACCGGCGCGCCGGCGAACCGGGAGGCGATCGCGGCGTTCCTCGAGAAGCGGGAGCCCGACTTCGCCCAGCTGCCTCCCGAGTAAAGTCCGGTGTCCGGACCGAGAGGAGGCGTGATGGCTTGGAAGGTCGTGGTCGACTTCGACGTATGCGAGAGCAACGCCATCTGCATGGGCATCGCCCCCGAGGTCTTCGAGGTCCGTGACGACGACTTCCTCTACCTCCTGCAGGAGGAGCCGCCGGACGACCTCCGTCCCAAGGTGGAGCAGGCCGTACGGCAGTGCCCGAAGCAGGCCATCTCGATCGTCGAGGAATAGCTCCCGCCTGCCGTCCCGCCGCGGCCCCCGGTGAGCCCCGAGCCCAACATCGTCGACGGCCACGGCCCCGACGACGCCTTCCCGCCCGGTCCCGAGCTGGCCCGCCTCGTCGACGCGCTTCGCCGCGTCACCGACCTGGTCGTGCGCCCCGGCGCGCCGCCGGGCGACCTCGAGGCGGCCGCCGAGCACGTCGAGGCAGCCCGCGACCGGCTCGAGCGATCGACCCGGCCCTGGCGCGTCTCGATGCCAGCCCGGCCGAGCACCGACCTCGCGCCCCACGACTTCTTCCCGTTCAGCCCCATGATCGGCCTCTACAGTCCGATCGCGGCGCCGGTCCACTGCGACCTGCGGGACGGCGGGGTCGTCGGTCACGCGACGTTCGGCGCCGCCTACGAGGGACCGCCGGGCTGCGTGCACGGCGGGATCATCGCGGGCCTGTTCGACGAGGTCCTCGGGGTGGCGAACATCGCGGCCGGCATGGGGGCCATGACCGGGACCCTCACCATCGTGTACCGCAGCCCCACCCCGCTGTACACCGAGCTCCG
>CALEYV010000075.1 GCA_937927875.1 uncultured Actinomycetes bacterium
ACGGGCTGCTCACGCACCGCCACACCGGCGAGATCGAGTGGGCGCTCAGCGAGGTGCACGGCGCGCCCGTGCAGGTCCTGTTCACGCCCCACCTGGTGCCGATGACCCGCGGCCTGCTCGCGACGTGCACGGCGCGTCCCGCCACCGCCGGCCTGACCACGGCCCGCCTGCTCGACGCCTACCGCGAGTTCTACGCCCAGGAGCCGTTCGTCGTGGTCCTCGACGAGCCACCGACCACGAAGGCCACCGTCGGGTCGAACAGCGCCCAGCTCACGGTGCGCTTCGACGACCGCACCGGGACCATCCTCGCCTTCGGCGCGCTCGACAACCTCGGGAAGGGCGCCGCCGGGCAGGCGGTTCAGGCGGCCAACCTCGTCCTCGGGCTGCCCGAGGCCACCGGCCTGCCCTGCGTCGGGATCATGCCGTGAGCGTCACCGCCGCGACCGGCTTCGAGGCCGCCGGCGTCGCCGCGGGCGTCAAGCCGGCCGGCGTGCCGGACCTGGCGCTCGTCGCGACCGCGGACCGGGGGCCGGTCGCGGCCGCGGGCGTGTTCACCGCCAACCGGGTCGCGGCGGCGCCGGTCCAGGTGAGCCGCGCCCACCTCGAGAACCCGCGAGCGGCGGCGGTGGTGCTGAACGCGGGCAATGCCAACGCCGCCACCGGGGCCCCCGGGCGGGCCGACGCCGAGCGCATGTGCGAGCGGGCGGCCGCCGCGCTCGGCTGCCAGGGCGCCGAGGTCCTGGTCTGCTCGACCGGGCTCATCGGGGTGCCGCTGCCGGTCGCGTCGATCGAAGCCGGCATCGACGCCGCCGCCTCGAAGCTGGCGTCGGACGCCGCGGCCGGCCACGCGGCGGCCGACGCCATCCGCACCACCGACACGGTGCCGAAGGAGGCGGCCGTCGCGGTCGACGCGGGCGGCTACGTCGTCGGCGGCATGGCGAAGGGCGCGGCGATGCTCGCCCCCGCGATGGCGACGATGCTGGCCGTCCTCACCAGCGATGCCGCCGTCACCCCGGCCGCGCTCCAGCAGGCCCTGCAGTGCGGCGTGCGGGACTCCTTCAACGCGCTCATCGTCGACGCGTGCACGAGCACGAACGACACCGTGCTCATCCTCGCCAACGGCCGGGCCGCCAACCCGCCCATCGAGCCGGGCGGACCCGGGTTCGAGCCCTTCGCGGCCGCGGTGGCCGAGGTGTGCGGCGAGCTCGCGCACGCGATGGCCGCCGACGCCGAGGGGGCCACCAAGCTGGCCCGGGTCGTGGTGCGCGGTGCCGCCAGCGGCGAGGACGCCCGCCGCGCCGCGCGGGGGGTCGCCAGCAGCCAGCTGGTCCAGTGCTCGCTGTACGGCGAGGACCCGTACTGGGGTCGCGTCCTCTCCGAGCTCGGGGCGAGCGGGGCGGTCTTCGACCCCGAGCGGGTCGACATCGCCTACAACGGCGTCACCGTCTGCCGCGACGGCGTCGCGACCGTCCACGACGAGGCCGCCCTGGAGGCGGCCATGGCCCGCCGCGACATCGAGATCAGCTGCCAGCTCCACGAGGGGACCGGCGAGGCGGCGGTGCTCTTCACCGACCTCACCCACGCCTACGTCGACGAGAACCGGGGGACGTCGTGATCGACGAGCGGGCCCAGGACGCGCACGCTAAGGCGGCCGTCCTCGCCGAGGCGCTGCCCTACATCCGGGAGTTCGCCGGCCGCACCGTCGTCATCAAGTACGGCGGCCACGCCATGGAGGAGCCCGGGCTCGCCGAGCTGTTCGCCCAGGACGTGGTGCTGATGCGCCTGGTCGGGATGAACCCGGTCGTCGTGCACGGCGGCGGCCCCCAGATCAGCGACCTCATGCGCCGGCTCGGCAAGGAGCCCCGGTTCGTCGACGGGCACCGGGTCACCGACGCCGAGACGGTCGACATCGTCCGGATGGCGCTGGTCGGCAAGGTGAACCGCGAGGTCGTCACCTCCCTGAACCGCCACGGCTCCTACGCGGTCGGCCTGTCGGGCGAGGACGCCGGCCTCATCACCGTCGACCAGCGCGACGCCCAGCTCGGGTTCGTCGGCGACGTGCGCCGGATCGAGCCCGCGATCCTCGAGCGGGTCCTGCGCGAGGAGCTCATCCCCGTCATCGCCACCGTCGGCGTCGACGAGCACGGCCAGGCCCACAACGTGAACGCCGACGCCGTCGCGGCCGCCATCGCCACGACCCTGTCGGCCGAGAAGCTCGTCTACCTCACCGACGTCCCCGGGATCTACCGCGACGTGGACGACGCCCGGTCCCTGATCTCGCGCATCGACGTCGCCGGCCTCGAGTCGCTCCTCGCCACCGGCTCGGTGGGGGAGGGGATGCTGCCCAAGATCCGCTCGTGCGTCGACGCGGTGCGGGGCGGCGTGCGGCGCGCCCACGTCCTCGACGGGCGGCTGCCCCACGCGCTGCTGCTCGAGTTCTTCACCCGCGAGGGGATCGGCACGATGGTGCACCCATGACCACCACGACCCGCTCCCTCGAGGAGCTCCAGGCGCTCGACGCCGAGCACGTCATGCCCACGTACGGCCGGCTGCCGGTCGCGTTCGTGCGCGGCGAGGGCACGGTGCTGTTCGACACCGCAGGCCGCCGCTACCTCGACTTCCTCGGCGGGATCGCGGTCACCGCGCTCGGCCACGCGCACCCTGCCATCGCCGAGGCCCTGGCCGACCAGGCCCAGACCCTCCTGCACGTCTCGAACCTGTACCTGAACGACGTCCAGCCCCGGCTGGCGGCCCGCCTCGACGCCCTCCTCGGCGGGGACGGGCGCGTCTTCTTCACGAACTCGGGCGCGGAGGCCAACGAGTGCGCGATCAAGCTCGCCCGCCGCCACGGCCAGCAGCAGGGCGGACCCGAGCGCTACCACGTCCTCGCCGCGTACGGCTCCTTCCACGGCCGGACGCTCACCACGCTCGCCGCCACCGGCCAGCCCCAGAAGCACGAGGCGTTCCAGCCCCTACCGCCCGGCTTCCGCCACGTCGCCTTCGCCGACCTGGACGCGCTGGCGGCCGCGCTCGACGAGCGCGTCTGCGCGGTGCTGCTCGAGCCGGTGCAGGGCGAGGGCGGTGTCCAGCCGTCGCCCCCCGGCTACCTGGAGGCCGTCCGACGCCTCTGCGACGAGCACGAGGCCCTCCTGATGCTCGACGAGATCCAGACCGGGCTCGGCCGGACCGGCCGCTGGTTCGGGTTCCAGCACGCCGACGGGGTCCGGCCCGACGTCGTCACGCTCGCCAAGGCGCTCGGCAACGGCGTCCCGATCGGAGCCTGCTGGGCGCGCGGCGACGCCGGCACCGCGCTGCGCCCCGGCGACCACGCCAGCACCTTCGGGGGCCAGCCGCTGGCCGCCCGCGCCGCCCTCACCGTCCTCGAGGTCCTGGAGGCCGAGGACGCCCCGGCCCGGTCGGCCCGGGCCGGCGAGCGGCTCACCGCCCAGCTCGCCGCCCTCCCTGGGGTCGCGACGGTGCGCGGCGTCGGCCTCCTCCTGGCCGCCGAGCTCGAGCCCGGGCTCGACGCGGCGGTCGTCGCTCGGGCCTGCCTCGACGCGGGCCTGGTCGTGAACGCGGTCACGCCGACCGCGCTGCGCCTCGCGCCGTCGCTGCTCGTCACCGACGACGAGCTCGACGAGGCGGTAGGGATCCTCCGGGGCGTCCTCGAGGAGCAGCCGTGACGCTGACGAAGCGCCGCTCGTTCCTCGAGGTCGACGACCTCGACCCGCCCGGCCTGGCCCGCCTCCTCGAGCAGGCCGAGGCGTGGAAGCACGCCGACGCCGTCCCGGCCCTGCTGGCGGGGCAGGGCGTGGCGATGCTGTTCGAGAAGCCGTCGGCGCGCACCCGGACGTCCACCGAGATGGCCGCCGCGACCCTCGGCGCCCACCCCGTGTACCTCCGGGCCGAGGAGGTCGGGATCGGCACCCGAGAGACCGTCGAGGACGTGGCCCGGACCCTGGCCGGGTACTGCTCGATCCTCTGCGCCCGCGTGTTCGACCACGGGACGCTCGAGGCGATGGCGGCCGCGGTCGACGTGCCGGTCGTGAACCTCCTCTCCGACCGTGCCCACCCGTGTCAGGCCCTCGCCGACCTGCTGACGCTGCGCGAGCTGTTCGGCGGCCTCGACGGGCGCCGCGTCGCCTACGTGGGCGACGGCAACAACGTGGCGGCGTCGCTCGCCTTCGCGGCCGCGCTCTGCGGGCTCGAGCTGACGATCGCGTCGCCGCCCGGCTATGCGCTCGACGACGACGTCGTGGATCGGGCCCGGAACCTCGGCGGCGTCATCGAGCTGAGCTCGGACCCCGACGAGGCCGTGCGCGGGGTGGACGCCGTCTACACCGACGTGTGGACCTCGATGGGCCAGGAGGCCGAGCAGGAGCGTCGCCGGGCCGCCTTCGCCGGGTTCACCGTCGACCAGCGGCTCATGGACGCCGCCGGCCCGGACGCCCGCTTCCTGCACTGCCTGCCCGCGCACCGCGGCGAGGAGGTCACCGCGGACGTGATCGACGGGCCCCAGTCCGCGGTGTGGCTGCAGGCCGCCAACCGGATGCACGCCACGCGGGCCCTGCTCGCCCAGGTGGGAGGTGCCTGAGTGGCCACGCTCGGCAAGCCGCAGCGCCAGCACCGGATCGCGCGTCTGCTCGAGGAGCAGCCGATCTCGAGCCAAGGCCAGATCGTCGAGCTGCTGGCGGCCGACGGCGTCGTCGCGACGCAGGCCACCGTGAGCCGTGACCTGGAGGAGCTCGGCGCGGTGAAGGTGCGGATCCCGGGCGGGACGATGGCCTACGCCCTCCCGGAGCACGCCAAGGAGGCCGCGGCCCCTGACGACCACCTGCGTCGCGTCATGGGCGACTTCGTCGTCGAGGTCTCCCACAGCGGCAACCTGGTCGTCCTGCGCACGCCGCCGGGCTCGGCGCACGTCATCGGGTCCGCCCTCGACCGGTCGGGCCTGCCCGACGTGCTCGGCAACGTCGCCGGCGACGACACCCTGATCGTGGTCTGCTCGGAGCAGGCCGGCGGCGCGAAGGTCGCCGCCAAGCTCGCGACGCTGGCCGGGCTGTAGCGGGGATGGAGACGATCCGATGAGCGCCGACCGCACGACCCGCCGCCGGGTGGTGCTCGCCTACTCCGGCGGGCTCGACACCTCGGTGGCCGTCCGGTGGATGACCGACGAGTGGGGCTGCGACGTCATCGCGCTCGCGGTCGACGTGGGCCAGCGCGCCGACGACAGCTGGGACACGATCCGGAGCCGGGCCCTGGCCGCGGGCGCGGTCGAGGCCCTCGTGGTGGATGCCCGGGCCGACTTCGCGACCGGCTACTGCCTCCCGGCCCTGCGCGCCAACGCCCTCTACGAGGGCAAGTACCCGCTGGTGTCCGCGCTGTCGCGCCCGGTCATCGCCAAGCACCTCGTGGCCGCCGCCCGCGAGCACGGGGCCGAGGCGGTCGCGCACGGCTGCACCGGCAAGGGCAACGACCAGGTGCGCTTCGAGGTCTCGGTGCGGGCCCTCGCGCCCGACCTCGAGGTGCTGGCACCCGTGCGCGTCTGGGGCTTCACCCGCGAGGACTCGATCGAGTACGCGGCCCGCCACGACATCCCGGTCCGGGTCCGGCGGGACAACCCGTACTCGATCGACGAGAACCTCTGGGGCCGCGCTATCGAGTGCGGCGCGCTCGAAGACCCGTGGGCCGAGCCCCCCAGCGAGCCCTACGCCCTCACCGCGGATCCGGCCAGCGCACCCCGTGACGCCTGGGAGCTCGTCGTGTCGTTCGAGGGCGGCGTGCCGGTGGCGCTGGACGGGGAGAAGCGGGCGCTCCCGGACCTCGTGCGCACCGTCAGCGAGACGGTCGGCCGGTACGGCTGGGGCCGGCTCGACATGGTCGAGAACCGCCGGGTGGGCATCAAGAGCCGCGAGGTCTACGAGTGCCCGGGGTCGCTGGCGCTGATCCTGGCCCACGCCGACCTCGAGTCGATCACCCTCGAGCGGGACCTGCTGCGCGAGAAGGCGCGCCTCGAGCCGCGCTACGCAGAGCTCGTCTACGACGGGCTGTGGTTCTCGCCCCTCCGTCGTTCCCTCGACGCCTTCGTCGACGCCTCCCAGCACGTCGTGACCGGCGACGTGCGCCTGCGCCTCGAGCCTGGCCGCTGCTACGTCGTCGGCCGGCGCTCGCCGCGGGGGCTCTACGACTACGAGCTGGCGACCTACGACGCCGCCGACCAGTTCCGCCACGAGGACGCGGCCGGGTTCGTGCGGCTCTGGGGCCTCGGCCTGGAGACGGTGGCACGCCGGCAGGGCCCGCCCGAGGACGAGACGTGAGCGACCGGTCGGCGGCGAAACCGCTCTGGCATGGCCGGCTCGGCGACACCCCCGCCGAGGAGCTGCTCGCGTTCACCGAGAGCCTGTCCGTCGACCGCCGCCTCGCGCCCGAGGACCTGGCCGGCTCGCGGGCGCACGTCCGGATGCTGGGGGCGGCGGGCATCATCACCCCCGACGAGGTCGACCAGATCTTGGGTGCGCTCGCGACCGTCGAGTCCGAGCTCGACGACGGGTCGTTCGCCTTCGCGCCCAGCGACGAGGACATCCACACCGCGGTGGAGCGTCGCGTGACCGAGCTCGCCGGCGGCGCGGGCGCCAAGCTGCACACCGGGCGGAGTCGGAACGACCAGGTGGCGACCGACCTCCGCCTGTACGTCCTCCGGGTCGGCGCAGAGCTCGCCGGCGCGATCGATGACCTGCAGGCCACCCTGCTGGATCGGGCGATCGAGGCCGGCGACCGCTACCTGCCCGGCTACACCCACCTCCAGCGCGCTCAGCCCGTCCTGCTCGCGCACCACCTCCTGGCCCACTTCTGGGCCCTGGCCCGCGACGTCGAGCGGTGGCGGGACGCGCTCCCACGTGTCTCGGTCTCGCCGCTCGGGGCGGGCGCGCTGGCGGGCTCGAGCCTCCCGCTCGACCCGGACGGAGTCGCCCAGGACCTCGGGTTCCAGCGCCGCTTCGAGAACTCGCTCGACGCGGTCAGCGACCGGGACTTCGTCGCCGAGGCGCTCTTCGTCGCCACGCTGACGATGGTGCACCTGTCCCGCCTCGGCGAGGAGCTCGTCCTCTGGTCGGGCGCCGAGTTCGGCTTCGCCAGCTTCGCCGACGAGTACGCGACCGGCTCGTCGATGCTCCCGCAGAAGAAGAACCCCGACGTCGCCGAGCTCGTCCGGGGCAAGGCCGGGCGCGTCATCGGCGACCTCACCGGCCTGCTCGCCACCCTCAAGGGACTGCCGCTCTCGTACAACCGGGACCTTCAGGAGGACAAGGAGCCCCTCTTCGACGCGCTTGACACCTGCGGACTGGCGCTCCGCGCCCTGCGCGGCGTCACGGCCACCGTGACCTTTCACGACGAGGCGATGCGCGCCGCCGCCGACGAGCCCGCCTCGGCGGCGACCGATCTCGCCGAGCACCTCGTGGCCACCGGTGTGCCCTTTCGCGACGCCCACGCCGCCGTCGGCGCGCTCGTCCGCACGGCCGAAGAGCAAGGTCTCCCGCTCGCCGACGTCGTGGCGCGTGACCCGCAGTTCGCTGGCGCGACGGACCTCCTCGAGCCCGGTCGTGCCGTTCGCCGCCGCACGACGCCCGGCGGTGGGGGACCGGAGCCGCTCCGCGCCCAGCTCGAGGCCGCGCGGACGCAGCTGGCCGAGCAACGGGCGTGGCTCCACGCTTGAGCGGGCGCCCGCTCGGGCGTCGCTTCTACGCGCGTGATCCTCGGGAGCTCGCGCCGCTACTGCTCAACAAGGTCCTGGCCGACCGGCGTCCCGGTCTCGACCAGGTCGCCGCTCGCATCGTCGAGGTCGAGGCGTACTGCGGATCCGAGGATCGCGGGAGCCACGCCTCCCGGGGCCCGACGCGCCGCAACCGCACCATGTTCGGGCCACCCGGGCACCTCTACGTCTACTTCACGTACGGCATGCACTGGTGCGCCAACGTCGTAGCGGCCACCGAAGGCGTCGGCATGGCGGTCCTGCTCCGCGCCGCCGCCCCCGTGCTCGGGATCGAGCACATGCGGGAGCGGCGGGGTGGGACGCGCCCCGATCGGGAGCTCTGCGCGGGCCCAGCCCGTCTCACGCAAGCCTTCGCCATCTCCGGGAGCGAGGACGGCGCTGACCTCGTGCGCGGTCCCCTCCGACTCCTCGACGACGGGACGCCGCCGCCGACGCGACCGGGGCGGTCGACGCGGATCGGCCTGACGCCCGGCCGCGGCGACGAGCACCGGTGGCGCTGGTTCGTGGAGGGCGACACCAACCTCAGTCGTCCCGCGCCACGGCGAGCGCGCAATTCACGAGGCGTGTAGCCCTTGCTTGCTAGGTTCGCCACGTGACGCGTGATGCTGGCGATCAACTGCGCGTCCTCAGCGCGAACGCAGCCGAGCTCATCACCGAGAAGGACCTCGCCCGCAAGCTCGAGCGCGGAACGCCGATGCGCGTGAAGCTCGGCATCGACCCCACGGCGCCCGACATCCATCTCGGGTTCGCGGTCGTGCTGCGCAAGCTGCGCCAGTTCCAGGAGCTCGGCCACACCGCGGTCTTGATCATCGGCGACTTCACCGCGCTTGTGGGAGACCCGTCCGGGCGCTCCGCCACCCGGCCCGGCCTGTCCCAACAGGAGATCGACGAGCACGCTCGGACCTACGTCGAGCAGGTCCAGCAGATCCTGCTCCCCGAACCCCTCGAGGTCCGCCGCAACTCGGAGTGGCTGGGCACGATGGGAATCGCAGACGTCCTCCGGCTGTCGGCGCACACGACGGTCGCCCAGCTGCTGGAGCGCGACGACTTCGCCAACCGCTACCGGGCGGGCAAGCCCATCTCGCTCACGGAGTTCCTCTACCCGCTCCTGCAGGGCTGGGACTCGGTGGTCGTCAAGGCCGACGTCGAGCTCGGTGGCACCGACCAGCTGTTCAACATCCTCATGGGTCGGAGCCTGCAAGAGGACGAAGGCCAGGAGCCGCAGGTCGTGCTGACGCTCCCGATCCTGGAGGGCCTCGACGGCACCCAGAAGATGTCGAAGTCGCTCGGGAACTACGTCGGCATCACGGAGTCACCAGCCGAGCAGTTCGGGAAGCTCATGTCGCTGCCGGATGCCTTGATGCCGCGGTACTTCGCGCTGGTCACCGGCTGGCCGCCCGAGCGCGTCGACGAGGTGACGCGCGCCTCAAGCTCGGGAGAGCTGGCGCCGGCCGAGGCCAAGCGCCTGCTGGCCCGCACCGTCGTCGGGCTCTACCACGGCGAGCAGGCGGCCGCCGGGGCCGAGGCCGAGTTCGACCGGGTCTTCCGCGAGCACCAGGCGCCGTCTGAGGTCCCCGAGTTCCGGCTCGAGCGGGCGGCCCTCGGCGCGGGCCCGGTCCGCCTCGCCGAGGTGCTCAGCCGCGCCGGCCTCGCCCCTTCGAACCGCAAGGCCCGGAGCCTGATCCAGCAGCGGGGCGTTCGCCGGGACGGCGTGGTGGTCGAGGATCCCGAGCTGACGGTCTCGGTCGAGGAGCTCGACGGCACCGTGCTGCAGGTCGGACGCCGCAACTGGGCCCGAATCCGGCTCGTCTGAGCCCCGTTGGACCTCGAAGCGAGCCCCGAGATCGGGCTCCTGGCTCCCCGGGGCCGCTGAGGGCCGAAAACCCTTGCCCCCGCTTGCCTCCGGGGCGCCAGACCCGTATGCTCATGGGTCCGCCCAGGGACCTGGTCCCCAGGCGGATGACATCGACGTCCACCGGATGCCGGGGCTGAGACCCGGGTGGAGTGTCCGGCCTGATCCGGGCCGGTGGACGAGTGTCCAGAGCAGCCGAGACCACCCGCCGCGAGTCGGCGCGTGTCTCGCACACCGCTCCTTGAAAACGGAACAGTGACGCCAATAGCCAGTGCGGGCGCCCGCACCGGAGCAATCCGGTCCGGGTGTCACAGCAATTCCGCACGGCAGCGGCCGCCAGGCTGCTGTCGTGTTGTCGCCTCGGGCTCAGTGGCCCGTGGTGACACTCCGATCTCCGCTCTCTCCGGTTCGCCGGCGGGAGCGAGGTCTCGATGGAGAGTTTGATCCTGGCTCAGGACGAACGCTGGCGGCGCGCCTCATACATGCAAGTCGAGCGTGAAACTCGGAGCTTGCTCCGGGTGGAAAGCGGCGAACGGGTGAGGAACACGTGAGCAACCTGCCCCGAAGACAGGGATAACACCGGGAAACCGGTGCTAATACCTGATGCCCTCACCGGACCGCATGATCCGGTGAGGAAATGAATTTCGCTTCGGGATGGGCTCGCGGCCTATCAGCTTGTTGGTGGGGTAACGGCCTACCAAGGCTTCGACGGGTAGCTGGTCTGAGAGGATGTCCAGCCACACTGGGACTGAGACACGGCCCAGACTCCTACGGGAGGCAGCAGTAGGGAATCTTGCGCAATGGGCGAAAGCCTGACGCAGCGACGCCGCGTGCGGGATGAAGGCCTTCGGGTTGTAAACCGCTTTCAGCAGGGACGAAATTGACGGTACCTGCAGAAGAAGCCCCGGCCAACTACGTGCCAGCAGCCGCGGTAATACGTAGGGGGCGAGCGTTGTCCGGATTTACTGGGCGTAAAGAGCGCGTAGGTGGTTGGGTAGGTTGGGGGTGAAAGGTGCGGGCTTAACCCGCATAGGTCTCCCAAGACCGCTCGACTGTGAGGGCAGTAGAGGAAGGTGGAATTCCGGGTGTAGTGGTGAAATGCGTAGAGATCCGGAGGAACACCGGTGGCGAAGGCGGCCTTCTGGGCTGTCCCTGACACTGAGGCGCGAAAGCGTGGGGAGCGAACTGAATTAGATACTCAGGTAGTCCACGCCCTCAACGATGGACACTGGGTGCGGGGGGTATCGACCCCTCCCGTGCCGGAGCGAACGCGGTAAGTGTCCCGCCTGGGGAGTACGGCCGCAAGGCTGAAACTCAAAGGAATTGACG
>CALEYV010000076.1 GCA_937927875.1 uncultured Actinomycetes bacterium
GAGTAGCCGAACAGCTTCTGGAACACGTACACCACGTACGACATCAGGTTGACGGGGTCGTTCCAGACGATGACGAGCCAGGGCCGGTCGATCTCGACGACCTCGTCGAGCTCGGGCTCCTGGACCTCGAGCGGGGCGGGCGGGGCCGGCGGCGCGGTGCTCACGCCCGCACCTCGTCGGCGATGCGGGCGAGGAGGGCGTGGACGAACCGGCCCGAGTCCTGGGTCGAGTACTGCTGGGCCAGCTCGACCGCCTCGTCGATGACGACGCCGACCGGCAGCTCGGGCTGCCAGCCCAGCTCGTAGGTGCCGAGGCGCAGCAGCGCCCGGTCGATGGCCGGCATCCGCTCGACCGCCCAGCGCTCCGAGTACTTCGTGAGCCACTGGTCCACCTCGACGAGGTGGTCGCTGACGCCGCGCACGAGCGTCTCGGTGTACGGATCGGGCGGCGCGGGCAGCTCGGCGAGGACGGCGTCGGCGGTCTGGCCCTTCGCCTCCAGCTCGTAGCACAGGGCCAGCGCCCGCTCCCGTGCCTCGCGCCGCGTCGCCATGTCGACTGCCCTACGCCCGGGCCAGGTACTCCCCGGTGCGGGTGTCGACCTTCACCTGCTCGCCGGGCTCGACGAACAGCGGGACCTGCACGACGAGGCCGGTCTCGAGCGTCGCCGGCTTGCGGGCGCCCGACACGCGGTCGCCCTGCACGCCGGGCTCGGTCTCGGCGACGGTGAGCTCGACCGCGGCCGGCAGCTCGACGCCGAGCACCTGGCCGTCGTACACCGGCAGGACGGCGGTGTCGCCCTCCTTCAGGTACCGCACGGCCGGCCCGAGGCTGGCGCCGTCGACGTGGACCTGCTCGTAGTCGTCGCTGTCCATGAAGACGTACGAGCCGCCCTCCCGGTACAGGTACTGCATCTCCCGCTTGTCGATGACGGCCAGCGGGACCTTCTCGTCGGCCCGGAACGTCCGCTCCAGCACCGCGCCGCTCCGGAAGTTCTTGAGCTTCGTGCGCACGAAGGCGCCGCCCTTGCCGGGCTTCACGTGCTGGAACTCGACGACGGTCATGAGGCCCTCGGGGAGGTTCAGGGCCATGCCGTTCTTCAAGTCGTTGGTGGAGACGCTCACGACGTCCTTTTCGGTTCGGCTCAGCGGGACGCGACGACGAGGGACTTCGGGGCCTCGGTGAGGAGCACGGCACCGTCCTCGGTGACGACCACGGTGTCCTCGATGCGGACTCCGCCGACGCCCGGCAGGTAGACCCCGGGTTCGACGGTCACGACCGTACGGTCGTCCAAGGTACCAGGCGCCGTCCGGGCGACCCGGGGCGCCTCGTGGATCTCGAGCCCGACGCCGTGCCCGGTGCCGTGCACGAACGCCTCGCCGAGGCCGGCGGCGTCGATGACGTCGCGGCAGGCCCGGTCGACGTCCGCGCAGGCGGCGCCGGGCCGCACCGCGTCGCGGCCGGCCTGCTGGCTGGCGGCGACCAGGTCCCAGAGTCCCCGCGCGTCGGTCCCCGGGTCGCCGACCGAGACGGTGCGGGTGATGTCGGAGCAGTAGCCGTCGACGATGCAGCCGAAGTCGAGGACGACCAGCTCGCCGGTGCCGATCACCCGGCCGCTCGGGCGGGCGTGCGGTTTCGCCGCGTTCGGGCCGCTCGCCACGATCGGGTCGAAGCTCATCCCGGTCGCGCCGCGCCGGCGCATCGCGTGCTCGAGCTCGACCCCGAAGTCGGCCTCGGTCGGCCCCTCGGCGAGCCGGGGCAGCAGCTCGGCCAGGGCGTCGTCGCCGATGGCGCAGGCGGCGCGGATGCGCGCCACCTCGCCCTCGTCCTTCACCCGCCGGAGCGCCTCGACCAGGTCCTCGGTCGGGACGAGCTCGGTGTCGGCGAGCCGGTGGGCGAGGGTGCGCTGCTCGGCCCAGGTGACGCCGTGGGCCTCGAGCCCGAGCCGGGCGAAGGGGGCGATCGCCTCGTCGAGCCGGTCGAGCTGCTCGGCCTGGGTGCGGCCGATCTCGACCCGGGCGTCCACCCCGGCCGCGGCCAGCTGCTCGCCGACCTGGGTCTGGTAGCGGCCGTCGGTCACCACCAGCAGCTCGGCGGGCCCGACCAGCAGCTGGGCGGCCGACCCGGTGAAGCCGGTGAGATAGCGGACGTTCGGGAGCCGGGTGACGAGCAGCGCGTCGACGCCCGCCGCCGCCATCCGGGACCGCAGCCGCGGCGCCCGGCCGGCCACGTCCATCGGGGGCAGCGGCGCCGTCACTGCTTCGCCCCGTCCCGGGCCGCGAGCGCGTCGACCGCCGCCTCGGCGGCCAGCCGGTACCCGGTTCGGCCGAACCCGGCGACGGTGCCGGTGACGACCGGGGCCAGGACCGAGACCTTCCGCCAGTCCTCGCGCGCCGACGGGTTCGTGAGATGGAGCTCGACCGCGACGCCGTCGTAGGTGGCGAGGGCGTCGGCGAGCGCGTACGAGTAGTGGGTGAGCGCGCCGGCGTTCACGATCAGCGCCGGACAGCGGTGGCGGGCGCGGTGCACGGCGTCGACCAGCTCCCCCTCGTGGTTCGACTGCTCGTGCTCGAGGTCGTGCCCGGCCGCGGCGACGACGGCGCGGACGTCGTCGACCAGCTCGTCGAGGGTGGCCGTCCCGTACCGCTCCGGCTCCCGCTCGCCGAGCAGGTTCAGGTTCGGTCCCGACAGCAGCAGGATCGTCGCCACGCGCGTCAGCCTCCCACGCCGACCGCGACGAGCGCGCGCTCGACGATCGGCAGCGGCGGGTCGTCGACGAGCTCGAGGCCACTGGCACCCGGGAGCACGAAGGTGAGCGTCGCCCGCGTCTTCTTGTCGCGCCGCATCGCCACCAGCAACTCCGCCCGGTCGGCGTGGTCGGGCACCGCGATCGGCAGCCCGAGGTCGGTCAGCCGGCTCCGCACCGCGTCGACAGCCGCGCCGTCGATCCGCTCGAGCCCCCGGGCCAGCTCGGCCGCGAACACGAGCCCGACCGCGACCGCCTCGCCGTGGGCGATGGCGTACTCGCTCGTCGTCTCGAGCGCGTGGGCGAGGGTGTGCCCGTAGTTCAAGGCGGCGCGGGCGCCGGTCCGCTCCTCCGGGTCCTCGGCGACGACGGCCGCCTTGATCGCCGCGCAGTCGGCCACCAGCTCGGTGAGGACGTCCGGGTCCCGGGTCAGCACCGCGCCGAGGGAGTCGTCCAGCCGGTGCGCCACCGCGCCGCCGGCCGGCATCAGCGCGTACTTCGCGACCTCGCCGAGCCCGGACCGGTACTCGGCGGCCGGCAGCGACGCCAGCGTCGTCACGTCGGCGACCACCGCGATCGGCTGGTGGAAAGCACCGACCAGGTTCTTGCCCTCGGGCAGGTTCACCGCCGTCTTGCCGCCGATGGCGGCGTCGACCATGGCCAGCAGCGTGGTCGGGACCTGCACGACCGCGATGCCCCGGTGGTAGACGGCGGCCGCGAAGCCGGCCGTGTCGCCGACCACGCCGCCGCCGAGCGCGACCACCGCGTCGCCGCGGCGCAGCCCCCAGCCGGCCAGCGAGCGGCAGAGCTCCTCGACCGACGTCATGGTCTTGGCGGCCTCGCCCTCGGGCAGCCGCAGCACCCGCACGTCGTCGCCGGGACGCCTACCGGCGGCGAGCGCCTCCCGCACCGCCGGTCCGTGCACGTCGGCGACCGGGTCCTGGGTCACGAGCGCGATCTGCTCCCGGTCGGCCACCAGCTCCGGCAGCGTCGCCAGCGCGCCCGCGCCGACCACGATCTCGTACGGCGGGCGCAGCTCGACCGTCACGCGGCGCATCGCGCGAACTCCTCCAGGACGGCGTCGGCGACGGCGGCCGGGGTCCGGTCGTCGGTGGTGACGGCGGCGTCACTGGCCGCCTCGTACGCGGCCGCTCGCACCGATGCCAGATCGGTGAGCACGCCGAGGGGCCGGTCCCGCGCCAAGAGCGGGCGCTCGACCCCGTCGGCCGTGACCCGGTCGGCCAGCACGGGCGGCTCGGCCTGGAGCCACACGACGAACCCGCACTCGTGGAGCAGCGCCCGGTTCCCCGCGTCGAGGACGGCCCCGCCGCCGCAGCCGATCACGAGCGGGGTCGGCGACGCGCACGCGTCGGCGACCGCGGCCCGCTCGACGGCGCGGAAGTGCTCCTCGCCCTGCGCGAACACCTCCGCCACCCGGCCGCCGGCGAGCAGCTCGACCAGGTCATCGGTGTCAACGAAGGGGCGCCCGAGGCGCTCCGCGCAGAGCGCACCGACCGTGCTCTTGCCGGCACCCATGAGCCCGACGAGGACGAGATGCCGTGGTGCCGGGTCGCTCACCGCAGCGACGCAACGAACGCCTCGTGGTTGCGCACCAGCTCGGACAGGGAGTCGCCCCCAAACTTGCGGAGTGCCTCGCCGGCCAGCACGAGCGCGACCATCGTCTCGGCGACGACGCCCGACGCCGGCACCGCCGTCACGTCGGTCCGCTCCTTGAACGACACCGTCGACTCCTTCGTCTCGACGTCGACGGTGCGCAGCACCGGGCGGTTCAACGTCGACAGCGGCTTCATCGCCACCCGGGCCGCGAGCAGGTCCCCGGTCGTCATGCCGCCCTCGGTGCCGCCGGCGCGCGACGACGCGCGCTGGTAGCCGGCGTCCTCGTCCCACAGGATCTCGTCGTGGGCCTCGCTCCCCCGCCGGGCCGCGGTCTCGAACCCGTCGCCGAGCTCGACGCCTTTCATGGCCTGGATGCTCATGAGCGCCTGCGCGAGGAGGCCGTCGATGCGCCGGTCCCAGTGGACGTGCGATCCGAGGCCGGGGGGGACGCCGTAGCCGAGCACCTCGACCACGCCTCCGAGCGAGTCGCCGGCCGCGGCCGCGGCCTCCACCTCGGCGATCATCGCCGTCTCGGCGTCCGGGTCGAAGCAGCGCACCGGCGAGGCGTCCACCGTGTCGAGGTCGGCCGGCTTCGGTCGCCGCTCGGCCGCCGCCCGCACCGGGCCGAGGGCGATCACGTGGCTGAGGACCTGGGTGCCGAGGTGGCCGAGCAGGGCCTTGGCGAGGGCGCCGGCCGCGACCCGGGCTGCCGTCTCGCGGGCGCTGGCCCGCTCGAGGACGTCCCGGGCGTCGTCGAACCCGTACTTCTGCATGCCGACCAGGTCGGCGTGGCCGGGGCGGGGCTGGCGTAGCGGCTTCGTGGTCTGGCCGGGCGCGGGCGACATCTCCTCCTCCCACTTCGGCCACTCGGTGTTCCGGATGACGATCGCCACCGGCGAGCCGAGGGTGCGGCCGTGCCGCACCCCGCCAAGGAACTCGAGCTCGTCCTGCTCGAGGCGCATCCGGGGCCCGCGGCCGAAGCCCAGCCGGCGCCGCGCCAGCTCGCCGGCGACGTCGTCGACCGTGACCGGCAGGCCAGCGGGAAGGCCCTCGACGATGACCACGAGGGCAGGCCCGTGGGACTCCCCCGCGGTCAGGAAACGCAGCACGCGGGACTCCTTCGGACGAGCGCCGGGCTCGGCACTCGGCGAGCGATCACCAGAGGATACCGGCGCCCGGTTGGAACCGGCGGTTTACTTCGCGTCGTCGTCGACCGGCGGACAGCGGTGCGCTGGCGCGGCTGCGTTCCGCCGCGCCGAGTCGCCGGTGTCCCGGAACGCCCATCTGCAGGTCTCGCACCAGACGCTGCACTCGCGGACGCCGATCCCTTCCTCCGCCTACGCGTGCAGCCGCGGGACCCGTTCGCCCCCTCCCTCGCCGGGCGACCGGTCAGCCGCCAAGCCCACCCGGCCCGGCGAGGAGGATGACGACCGCGCCCAGGGCGAGGAACGGCCCGTACGAGAGCGCGGTGTCGGGGCGGGCGCGGCGGCTCGCCAGCGCGCCCAGTGCGAACACCGCGGCCAGGATCGCGCCGAGCGCGAGCCCGCTGAGCACCGCGATGACCGACCGGTACCCGAGCACGAGCGCGATCAGCGCCGCCAGCGTCACGTCGCCGCCGCCGAGCGCGGCCGGGTTCACGAGGCGGAGCACCAGGAACCCGACGTAGGCGCCGCCGGCGCACAGCAAGGCCCGGACCAAGGCGCCGCCGTCGCCGGTCTGCCCGGCGGCCAGGCCGAGGAGCGCCAGCGTGACGACGAAGGCCGGGTACACGATGCGGCGCGGCAGCAGCTGCAGCCGCAGGTCGACGACGGTCAGCGCGACGAGCGCGGCCGTCACGGCCAGGTCGGCCGGCAGCACCCACGACTCGCCGACTCGCGCCGCCAGCGCCGCCCACAGGCCGGCGGTGGCGAAGAGCATCGCCTGGCCCCATCGCGACCCGACCACCGTGGACGGCATCGGCGCCGGGCCGCCGGCGACGGTGCGACCGTCCTCGCTGGGGGTCACGTCAACGGGGAGCAGGACCCCGACCGCGCCGCCGGCGACGCCACAGCCGGCCACGAGCAGCGCGTTCACTCGTCGGCGCGCGCCGCGGCCCACATGGCCTCGAGCGGCGCCGGCTGCCTCGTGAACAGCGTGAACGAGCGGGCCGCCTGGTGCACGAGCATCCCGAGCCCGTTCAGCGGTCGGGCGCCTCGCTCCCGCGCGGCGGTGAGCAGCGGCGTCTCGGGCGGCGAGTAGACGGCGTCGACCACGACCTGGCCCGCGTGCAGCGCCGAGGGGTCGAACGGCGGCGGCTCGCCCCGCATGCCGAGCGGCGTCGCGTTGACCACCACGTCGCTCGTCGGGAGCTCGGTCGCCACCTGGTCGAGCGCCACCGCCCGCGCTCCGGGCGCCAACGCCGCGGCTTCGGCCGCGACGTCGGGGCGTCGCGCCGCGACCACCACGCGCGCGCCGGCCGTCCCGAGCGAATGCACCAGGGCCCGCGCCGCGCCACCCGCGCCGACGACGAGCACCGACCGACCCTCCAGCGGGACGTCCGCCTCCCGAGCCGCGTCGAGGAAGCCGTCCCCGTCGGTGGACGAGCCGACGAGGCAGCCCGGCCTGGTCACCACCGTGTTGACGACGCCGAGCGCGGCCGCGCTGGCCTCCAGCCGGCTGCACGCCCGTGCCGCCTCCGCCTTGTGCGGCATCGTCACGTTGCAACCCGCGGCGCCGAGCGCGGCCAGCCCGGCCAGCGCGTCTCGCACCGAGCCGACCGCGACCGGGAACGCGACGTACACCCAGTCGAGGCCCAGCGCCTGGTAGGCGGCGTTGTGGATGGCCGGCGACCGCGAGTGAGCGACCGGCTCGCCGATGATCCCGGTGACGGTGGTGTGCCCGCTGAGGGGCACCGTCACAAAAGGCCCTTCCGGTGGGCGAGGGCGATGTTGCGGTCCTGATCCCTGAGCGTCGTCGCGAAGGCGAGCTTCCCGGTCGAGTCCGAGATCACGTAGTAGAGGTACGGCACGTTCGCCGGCTGCAGGGCGGCCTGCAGCGCCGCCGCGGTGACGCTGGCGATCGGCGTCGGCGGCAGCCCCGCCACCTTGTAGGTGTTGTACGGCGAGTTCAGCCGCTTGTCGGCGTTGGTCGGCACCGGCGGGCAGCCGCCCTTCACGTAGCAGAGCGTGGCGTCGATCTGCAGCGGCATGTGGTCCTTGATCCGGTTGTAGATGACGGCCGCCACCAGCGGCGCGTCGCTGGGCAGCTTCGCCTCCTGCTGCACCATCGACGCGACGATCACCGTGTTGTACGGCGTGGTCGCGGAGGCGCCGCCGAGGCCGACCTGGTCGCCGATGGCGTCGAAGCGGTTCACGAGCCGACGCAGGATCGACTGGTCGCTCTCGGTGGGCAGCACGAAGTACGTGTCCGGGTAGAGCATGCCCTCGGGGCTGTTGACCCCGGTCGGCTGGTACTTCGAGCGGATGGTGCCCCCGTTGGCGAGCGCGACGAACGACGCCTTCGTGTGGCCGGGCAGCGTCGCGATGACGTCGCCGATCTGCGACACCGTGAGGCCGGGACGGAGGAGGAGCTGCAGCTGTCCGGACGGCGCGGTCTTCGGCGTCGGCTTCGACGGCCCGCTGCCGGAGAGGATGTCGGGCGCCAGCGTGACGAGCGCGACGAGCAGGATCGGGATGGTCAGCGCGCCGAGCACCAGCCCGACGAGGACGGTGCGACGCGCCGCCTGGTCGCCGCCGCCGTTGCCGCCGCGTCCGCCGCCGCCGCCGCGACCACCACCGCGACCGTTGCCACCGCCGCCGCCGCGGCCGACGTCGACGACCGGCGTCGGCTCGGTGGGCGCTTCGGCCCAGGCCGGCAGCGGCGGCGCGTCGGTCTTGGTGGCCGTCGGCGCAGCCGCCTTCGCGGCGCGCCCGGCCCGCCGGGCGCCGGTCTGGCGCGCGTTCTCGCGCGCCTCGCGCCGCTCCCGGCGGGTCCCGCCCCCGGCCCCGCCCCGGGTGGCCCCAGCCGCCATCGCCTGATTGCGGTAGGCGCTGGCCGGGAGCCAGTCGCCGCCGCCCGGTTGCTCGGTCACCGACGAGACTCTAGGTAGGACTGGAGGATGATCGCTGCCGCAGCGGCGTCCACGCCGGCGGCCCGGCGCCGGCGGCGCGGCCGGCCGGGCGAGCTTGCCGCGAGAGCCCGGGTGGCGGAGACGGTGGAGAACCGCTCGTCGTGGAGCTCGATGGGCAGGTCGGGCCCCGCGACGGCCTCGAGGGCGGCCACCTCGGCCCGGGCGGCCCGGGCCGCCGGGCCGTCCTTCCCGGACAGCGATCGGGGCAGGCCGACGACGATCCGCTCCGCCCCCACCTCGCGGGCCGCGGCCACGATCGCCCGTCGGTCGGCGTCCTCGTCGCCGCTGCGCTCGAGGACGCCGTGGGGGCCGGCCAGGGTCCCGGTCGGGTCGGAGACCGCGAGCCCGACCCGGCGGGTGCCGAGGTCGACGCCGAGGATCCGCCCCACGCGCTGGCTCAGGCCCCCGCCGTGCCCAGGGCCTCCTTGGCCCTTCGCACGAGCACGTTGCGCGCCTCGTCGAGCGCGCCGGTCTGCTTGCCACCACCCGTCGCGACGTCGGGGGCCTTCCCGGTGCCGCCGCCAAGGGCGCTCGCGGCTGGGCTCGCGATGTCGCCGGCCGCGACACCCTGCTCGACGAGGTCGCGGCTGACCGCGACCACCACCGCCGCGCTCGAGCCGTCGGGGCTCGCACCGAGCAGGCCGACGATCCCGCTCCCGAGCACGTCGCGGGTCGCGATCGCGAGCTGGCGGAGCTCGTCGGAGCTGCGGCCATCGAGCCGCTCGACGACGACGCGGTCGACCGCGCCCCCGGCGAGCTTCGCCGCCTCCCCGGCCGCGTCGCGGGACCGCTGGGCGGCCAGCTCGGCCTGGAGCGCCTTGATCTCGTCGCGTAGCCGCTCGACGCGGGCCGGGACCTCGTCGGGCTTCACGCGCAGCGCCTCGGCGGCCGCCCGCAGGGTGTGCTCCTCGTCCTGGATCCGGGCCAGCGCGTCCTGCCCGGTGACCGCCTCGATCCGACGGATGTTGGCGCCGATGGAGCTCTCGCTCGTGATCTTGATCGGGCCGATGAACCCGAGGGCGTGCACATGGGTGCCGCCGCACAGCTCCACCGAGTGCTCGCCCGCCTCGAGGACCCGCACCAGGTCGCCGTACTTCTCGCCGAAGAAGGCGATCGCGCCGAGCGCCTCGGCGTGCTCCTTGGTGGTCTCGTAGTGGCGCACCGGCGCGTCGGTGATGATCTCGGCGTTGGCCAGCGCCTCGACCCGCTCGAGCTCGTCGGGGGTCACGGCCCGGTCGTGGCTGAAGTCGAAGCGCAGCCGGTCGGGCGCCACGAGCGAGCCGGCCTGCTTCACGTGCCAGCCGAGCACCTCGCGCAGGGCCCAGTGCAGGACGTGGGTGGCGGTGTGGTTGCGGCGGATCCGGTCGCGACGCTCGACGTCGATGCGGGCGGTGAGCACGTCGCCGGCCGCGATCTCCCCTTCCTCCACCTGCCCGTGGTGCACCACGAGGCCGGGCAGCCGGTACGTGGTGTCGAGCACGCGCACCCGCCCCCCGGGCGCGAGCAGCGTCCCGGTGTCGCCGACCTGGCCGCCTGCCTCGGCGTAGAAGGGCGTGCGGTCGAGCACCACGTCGACCGGGCCCTCGGTGACGCGGTCGGCCCGCTGCCCGTTGGTGACGAGCGCCTGCACGAGCGCGTCCTTGGTCTCGGTCTCGACCCGGCCCGTGAACTCGGTCGGGCCGGCCGCCTCGAGCACCTCGCGGTAGGTGGCGGCGTCGTCGGTCTCGCCGCCGCCGGCCCGCCGGGCCGCCGCCGCCCGCTCCCGCTGCTCCTGCATGCGGGCCTCGAACCCGGCGCCGTCGACCGACCGGCCCCGCTCGGCCGCGATCTCGCGCGTGAGGTCGATCGGGAAGCCCAGCGTGTCGTGGAGGAAGAACGCGTCGTCGCCGCCCAGGTCCCCCTTGCCGAGCAGGTCGTCGAGCACGTCGAGGCCTCGCTCGAGGGTCTGGCCGAACCGCTCCTCTTCGCGGCGCACCGTGCGCCGGACGAGCTCGTGCTGGCTCACGATCTCGGGGTAGGCGTCGCCCATGACGCCGATGGTGGCGTCGACGAGCGCGGGGGTCACGACGTCGCGGGCGCCCAGCCGGTAGGCGTGGCGGACCGCCCGCCGGATGATGCGTCGCAGCACGTAGCCCCGCTCCTCGTTCGACGGGACGACGCCGTCGGCGACGAGGAACGTCATGGTGCGGGCGTGCTCGGCGAGGATGCGCAGCGAGACGTCGAGCTCGGCGTCGGTCCGGTAGCGGACGCCGGTCTCCCGCTCCGCGGTCTGCACCAGCGGCGCGAAGACGTCGATGTCGAAGATCGAGTCGACGCCCTGCAGCGCCATGAGATTGCGCTCGAGGCCGGCGCCGGTGTCGATGCACGGGCGCGGCAGCGGGACCTGGCCGTCCACCCGCTGGTCGAACTGCATGAACACCAGGTTCCAGAGCTCGGTGTAGCGGTCCTGGTTGTTCTGCGGGCCGCCGTCGGGCCCGAACGCGTCGCCGAGGTCCCAGAACAGCTCGGACGAGGGGCCGCACGGGCCGGTGTCGCCCATTCGCCAGAAGTTGTCCTCGTCGAGCCGCTGGATGCGCGCCGCGGGGAGCCCGACCTCCTGGCGCCAGATCCGCTCGGCCTCGTCGTCGGAGACGTGCACCGTCACCCAGAGCCGCTCGGGGTCGAGGTCGAGCACCTCGGTGAGGAACTCCCAGGCCCAGGGGATCGCCTCGGCCTTGAAATAGTCACCGAAGCTGAAGTTCCCGAGCATCTCGAAGAAGCTGAAGTGCCGGTTCGTGCGGCCGATGTCGTCGAGGTCGTTGTGCTTGCCCCCGGCCCGGACGCACTTCTGGATCGACGCCGCCCGGGGCCACGGCGGCGGCTCGTCGCCGACGAAGTAGGGCTTGAACGGCACCATGCCCGCCACCGTGAAGAGCACGGTCGGGTCGTGCGGGATCAGGCGCGCCGACGGCACCACCGTGTGGTCGCGGGCCGCGAAGAAGTCGAGGAACGCGGTCCGCAACTCGCTCGCGGTTCGGGGTGGCACGCGCCCAGGTTACTGCCCGGGATCGTCCGTTCCTCGCTGCTCATGCGGGGCCGCGAGCACGCGACGCAGTCGCGCCTCGCGCGCCTGCATCTCGCGGCGCCCTTCGGTGACCGCGCCGGCGACGTCGCGCCGCACCCGGTCCGCGAGCCGCGCCGGCGGCGTCCCCGCGGCGCGCCGGACCTGCGACGCGGCCGCGACGCCGAGCCCGAAGCCGGCCGCGAGCCAGAACCCGCGCCGGATCACCGCCGACCTCCGGCCGGGCGGGCCAGCCGGGCCATCGCCCGGCGGGCCCCGACGCCGAACGCGACCGCCTTGACCAGCGGACCGGTCACCGGCTCCAGCACGACCCGGGGCGCGGGATCGTCCTCGCCGCTGGCGCGCCGCGCCAGCGCGGCGGCGTCGCGCGCGGTGTCGAGCGCCCGCGCGCTGGACGCCTCGACCGCGTCCAGCCGGCGCTCAAGGTCGTGCACCGTCGCGTCCGCGCCCGCGAGGCGACGGGTGGCTCGGAACCAGGCGCCGCCGACGAGCATCAGCCCGGCCGCGAGCAGCCCGACCACGACCCACGCCAGCGTCGTCATGACCCTTCCTCCTCGCGCGCCGGCGGCTCGTCGGGGCCGCGCCGCTGGTCGACGTCCTCGCCGTGGCCGCTGGGCGTGTAGTAGCGGTGCGCGGCGGCCTCCGGCGGTCGGTACTCCTGGTCGACCCACCCGCCCGGTTCGGCGTGCGGGTACTGGTAGCCGTCGCCGTGCCCGAGCCGGGCCGCGCCAGGGTACGACGCGTCCCGGAGGTGCATCGGGACCCGGGGCGGCGCGCCCTCCTGGATGTCGGCTCGGGCCGCCGACAGCGCGGTCAGCACCGAGTTCGACTTGGGCGCCCTGGCCAGGTACAGGACGGCCTGGGCGAGGTTCAGCTGCGCCTCGGGCAGCCCGACGAACTCGACCGCCCGGGCCGCGGCGTCGGCGAGCAGCAGCCCGCGCGGGTCGGCGAGCCCCACGTCTTCGGAGGCGAGGATCACGAGCCGCCGCGCGATCAGGCGCGCATCCTCCCCCGCCTCGAGCATGTGCGCGAGCCAGTAGAGGCCGGCATCGGGGTCCGAGCCCCGGATGCTCTTGATGAACGCGGAGAGGACGTCGTAGTGCTCGTCGTCCCCGTACCGGAGCGCCCGCAGGGCCATGGCCGCCTCGGTGTCGGCGAGCGTCACCCGGTCCCGGCCGTCCTCGGCCGCGAGGGCGGCCGCGACGTCGAGGGACGTCAGCACGTGGCGGGCGTCGCCGTCGGCGTGGGTCACGAGGTGCTCGAGCGCGTCGTCGTCGATGGTGACGCTCGGCTCGCCCTCACCGCCGGCGAGGCCCCGCGGGTCGTGCAGGGCGCGGTCCACCAGCTGGCGGAGCGCGTCGGGCCCGAGGGGCTCGAGCCGGAACAGCGTGGACCGCGAGAGCAGCGGGCCGGTGAGCGAGAAGAAGGGGTTCTCGGTGGTTGCGCCGATGAGCACGACGAGCCCGTCCTCGACGTGGGGCAGCAGGGCGTCCTGCTGGGTCTTGCTGAAGCGGTGGACCTCGTCGAGGAAGAGGATCGTGCCCTGGCCTCGCTCGCCGAGTCGCTCCCGGGCCCGCGCCGCCACCTCCCGGACCTCCTTCACCCCCGCGTTCACCGCGGAGAGGGGCTCGAACGCGGCCTTCGTCGCGCCCGCAACGGTCCGGGCGATCGTCGTCTTCCCCGTGCCCGGCGGCCCCCACAGCACGACCGACGACAGCCGGTCGCTCTCGATGAGGGTCCGGAGCGGCTTGCCGGGACCGAGCAGCTGGTCCTGCCCCACCACCTCGTCGAGGGTGCGGGGTCGCAGCCGCGCCGCCAGCGGCGCGCGGCGGGCGAGTCGCTCACCTACCGCGGCGCTGAACAGGTCGGTCACGCGCCGATGGTACGGCTCGCCCGCGCGGCCGGGTCGTTACCGCCAGCTGACGAAGGCCGCTCGGGTGGGAGTCAGCGGGTCAGCGATGGCGTCGCGCTCCACGACCGAAGTTGTCCCGCTCGGCGGGGCAGGCTCAGCGGGCGGTCTTGACCGTGACGCCGAGCTCTCGCAGCTGCTCGGGCTCGATGGGGCTGGGGGCGCCCATCAGCGGGTCGGCGCCGGACTGGGTCTTCGGGAACGCGATCACCTCGCGGATGTTGTCCTCGCCGGCGAGGATGGCGACGAGGCGGTCGATCCCCACCGCGAAGCCGGCGTGGGGCGGCGCGCCGTACCGGAACGCGTCGAGGAGGAAGCCGAACCGGGCCTGCGCGCGGGCCTCGTCGATGCCGAGCACCGAGAAGACCAGCGACTGCAGCTCGGGCTCGTGGATACGGACGCTGCCCGAGCCGAGCTCCCAGCCGTTGAGGACCAGGTCGTAGGACAGCGACCGGGCCGCGAGCAGCTCTTCGCCCTTGCCGTGCGCGAGGAGCTCGCGGTCGTCGGGGTGGGGCATGACGAACGGGTGATGGGCGGGCAGCGGCCGGCCGTCGTCGCCGAGGCCCTCGAAGAGCGGGAACTCGACGACCCAGACCAGCGCCAGCTCCTGGGGTTCGACCGGGTGCGCGACCTCGGTGCGCAGCGCCCCGAGCACGTGGGCGACGGTCCGGTCGGGACCGGCGACGAGGAGCAGCAGGTCGCCGGCCCGGGCCCCGAAGGCGTCGACCAGCCCGAGCGCCTCGGCGTCGGAGAGGAACCGCCGCACCGGCGAGTCGAGGGCCCCGTGCTCACCGACCTTCATCCACACCAGCCCCGCCGCGCCGAGCGCCTTCGCCCGCTCGATGAGCGCGTCGAGGCGGCCCCGGCCGAGCTCGGCCGCGCCCGGGACGCACAGGCCGCGCACGGCGTCGGCTTGGAAGGCACGGAGCTCGGTGGCGGCGAGCACTTCGCCGAGGTCGACGATCGGGAGCTCGACCCGCACGTCGGGCTTGTCGGTCCCGAAGCGGGCCATCGCCTCGTGCCACGTCATGGTGGTCGAGGCCGGCGGAGGCTCGCCGGTCACCGCCTCGAGCGCGGCGCGCACCGCCTGCTCGCTGACGCGCATGACGTCGGCCTGGTCGACGAAGCTCATCTCGAGGTCGAGCTGCATGAACTCGAACTGCCGGTCGGCCCGGGGGTCCTCGTCGCGCAAGCAGTGCGCGATCTGGTAGTAGCGGTCGAGGCCGCCCACCATCAGCACCTGCTTGAGCAGCTGGGGGCTCTGCGGCAGGGCGTAGAACGAGCCCTTGGCCAGTCTCGACGGCACCACGAAGTCGCGGGAGCCCTCGGGGGTCGACGCGACCAGCATCGGCGTCTCGACCTCGGTGAACCCGTCCGCCTCGAGCGCGGCCCGCAGGGCCTGGTTCACCCGGGCTCGCAGGTGCAGGTTGCGCTGCATCCGCTCCGAGCGCAGGTCGAGGTACCGGTACTTGAGCCGCAGCGCCTCGTCGGCCTCGCTGCGCTCCCCGATCGGGAACACGGGCGGCTCGGCGTGGCTCAGCACCTCCACCGCGGTCGCCGCCACCTCCACCGCGCCGGTGGCGAGCTCGGGGTTGGCCGTGCCGTCGGGGCGGGCCCGCACGACGCCCTCGACGCGCAGCACGTACTCGGCGCGGATGGCGTGGGCGTCGATCCCGGCCACGTCCTCGGGGTCGAGGACGACCTGCACGATCCCGGCCACGTCGCGCAGGTCGAGGAACACGACACCGCCGTGGTCGCGGTGCGCCGCCACCCAGCCGCACAGCGCGACCGTCGAGCCCTCGTGCTCGGGCCGCAGGTCACCGGCCCGGTGGGTGCGCATCGCGGTCGCGCTCACGCCGCGCCCTCGGGCAACGGCGGCTCGGCGCGGGCCCGCAGCCACCCCGCCACCTGGTCCCGGGACACCTCGAGCTGCTGCCCGGAGACGAGGTCCTTCACGCCGACGGTGCCGCGGCTCGCCTCGGCCCGGCCGACCATGACGCCGAACCGGGCCCCCGACCGGTCGGCCAGCTTCCACTGCGCCTTCACCGAGCGCCCGCCGTAGCCGCGGTCGGCCCGCAGGCCCGCCTCGCGCAGCTCGGCGACGAGCGCGGTGGCGCTGGCGTCGCCGACCCCGTCCACGACGAAGGCGTCGAGGCTCGGCGGGACCGGCGGCAGCGCCTGCTCGGCGTCGGCGGCGATCAGCAGCCGCTCGACGCCGATCCCGAAGCCGATGCCGGGCGTGGGTGGGCCGCCCATCTCCTCGGCCAGCTGGTCGTAGCGGCCGCCGCCGCCGACCGCGTCCTGCGCCGCGTCGAGCGCGTCGCTCACGAACTCGAAGGTGGTGCTCGTGTAGTAGTCGAAGCCCCGCACGAGGCGCGGCGTGAGCTCGTAGGCGATCCCGAGCGCGGCGAGGCCCTCCTGGACCCGCTCGAAGTGCCGCTCGGCGTCGGCCCCGAGGTGCTCGGTGAGCTGGGGTGCCCGCTCGATCACGTCCTGCCAGTCCTCTTCCTTGGCGTCCAGCAGCCGCAGGGGGTGCGCCTCGGCCCGGGCCTGGAACTCCGGCCCGAGGCCCGCCGCGTGGTCGAGGAGGTAGCTGCGGAGCCGCTCGACGAACACGGCCCGGTCGGCCGGCGCGCCCATCGAGTTGAGCCGCAGCGACACCTTCCGGAGCCCCAGGTCGCGGTAGAAGCCGTGCGCGAGCGCGATGACCTCGACGTCCACGTCGGGGTCGTCGACGCCGAGCACCTCCGCGCCCAGCTGCCAGTGCTGGCGGTAACGGCCCCGCTGCGGGCGCTCGTACCTGAAGTGCGGCGCCAGGTACCAGACCTTCCACGGCGGCGTCGGCCGGTGCTGCACGTAGGCGCGCACCACCGGTGCCGTCCCCTCGGGACGGAGGGCGAGGTCCCGGCCGCCGCGGTCGGTGAGCTGGTACATCTCCTTGCGGACCACGTCGGTGCTGGCGCCGACGCGCTGGAACACCTCCTGGTGCTCCAGCACCGGCGTGATGACGAGGCCGTACCCGAAGCGCGCCGCCCGCTCGGCGAACGCCTCGACGAGCGCGATCCAGCGCGCCGACTCGGGGGGCAGCACGTCGTGTGTGCCGACCGGCGCGCGGTACTCGGGCTCCGCCACCGTTCGATCGTAGGCGCGGGCCTCGCGCGCGCCCGGCGTCAGTTCCGAGCGTGCCCGGGCAGCATCCGGTGCGCCTCGTACACCGAGTCGACCCGCTGCACCGCCCGCATGATCGAGTCGAGGTGGCTCGGGTCGGCGAGCTCGAAGTCGAAGCGCAGGTGCGCGACCCGGTCGCTCGAGGTCTGGGAGGTGCAGGTGAGGATGTTCACGTGCTGCTCGGCGAGCACCTGCGCCACGTCGCGCAGCAGCCGGGACCGGTCGAGCGCCTCCACCACGATCGACACCACGAAGGTGCCCGTGTCGTCGTGGTCCCACTCGACGTCGATCACCCGCTGGGTCTGGCTGGCCAGGGCGGTCGCGTTCGCGCAGTCGGCCCGGTGGACCGACACGCCCCGGCCCTTCGTCACGAAGCCCATGATCTCGTCGCCCGGCACCGGGGTGCAGCAGCGGGACAGCCGGACCATGACGTCGTCGAGCCCCTCCACGTGGACGCCCACGGCGCGGGTCCGCTGGGCGCGCGGCGCGTGCGGCGGGCGCGCCGTCGTGACCGGCAGCTGCTCCTCGCCGCCCCGCAGCTCGCGCTGCATCCGCTGGGCGACGGCACGGGCCGACACGTGGCCCTCCCCGACCGCGGCGTGCAGCGCGTCGAGGTCCTGGTAGTGCAGCGCCGCCGCGACCTGCTTCAAGGTGTCCGACTGGGTGAGCTTCTGGACCGGGAGGCCCTCCCGGCGCAGCGCCTTCGACAGCTCCTCCCGTCCCGCGTCCATGGCGTCGACCCGGCGCTCCCGGGAGAACCACTGCCGGATCTTGGAGCGGGCCCGCGGCGTGTGCGCGAACTGCAGCCAGTCGAGGCTCGGCCCCGCGCCCTCCACCTTGCTGGTGAAGATCTCGACTGCGTCGCCGGACGCCAGCGTGGAGTCGAGCGGCACCAGCCGGCCGTTGACCCGGGCGCCGACGCAGCGGTGGCCGACCTCGGTGTGGATCGCGTACGCGAAGTCGACCGGCGTGGCGCCGGTCGGCAGCGTCACGACCTTGCCCTTCGGCGTGAACACGAAGACCTCGTCCTGCTGGAGGTCGATCTTCAAGGTCTCCATGAACTCGGTCGGGTCCGACGTGTCCTGCTGCCAGTCGACCATCCGCTGCAGCCACGCCAGGTCCTCGGCCGGCGAGTGCTCCTTGTAGCCCCAGTGGGCCGCGATCCCGAACTCGGCCCGGCGGTGCATCTCCTTGGTGCGGATCTGCACCTCGACCGGCTTGCCGCCCGGACCGACCACCGTCGTGTGCAGCGACTGATAGAGGTTGAACTTGGGCATGGCGATGTAGTCCTTGAACCGGCCCTGCACTGGTGCCCAGAGGGCGTGGATCGACCCGAGGGCGCCGTAGCAGTCCTTCACCGAGTCGACGATGACGCGGACGCCGACCAGGTCCTGGACGTCGTCGAACTCCTTGCCCTTCACGACCATCTTCTCGTAGATCGACCAGTAGTGCTTGCGGCGGCCCTGCACGGCCCCCTCGATGCGCAACTGGGCGAGCCGCTCGCGGAGCAGGGACAGGACGCGCGCCAGCTCCTCCTCCTGGGCCGGGGCCCGGCTGGCGACCATCTGCTCGATCTCGGCGTACCGCTTCGGGTGCAGCACCTCGAAGGCGAGGTCCTCGAGCTGCCACTTCAGCTCCTGGATGCCGAGCCGGTGCGCGAGCGGGGCGTAGATGTCGAGCGTCTCCCGCGCGATGCGGTGCTGCTTGCTCTCCGGGAGCGACGCGATCGTCCGCATGTTGTGCAGGCGGTCGGCGAGCTTGATGAGCAGCACCCGGATGTCGCTCGCCATCGCGACGAGCATCTTGCG
>CALEYV010000077.1 GCA_937927875.1 uncultured Actinomycetes bacterium
AGCACGGCGACATCCGGGAGAACGCCGACTACGACGCGGCGAAGAACGAGCAGGGTCACAACGAGGCCCGGGTCCGGCACATCGAGGCGCTGCTGCGGTCGGCGGTCGTCGTCGAGCACGCGGCCAGCGACGTGGTCGCGCCCGGCACCATCGTCGAGATCCGGATGGACGACGACGACAGCACCACCGAGTACCTCGTCGGCTCGATCGAGGAGCGCCACGAGCGCTTCGACGTGCTCTCGGTGTCCTCGCCGCTCGGGCAGGCGCTCGACGGCGCCAGCGCCGGCGACGTCGTCGAGTACTCGGGGCCGCGCCGCACGTTCCAGGTCGAGGTGATCCGGGTCCGACCGGCCGAGTGACGCGCGTCCTCGGCGTCGACGGCTGCCGGCAGGGCTGGGTCGCGGTCGCGCTGGTCGACGGCTCGTTCGCCGAGGCCCAGGCCGCGGCGCACTTCGCCGAGCTCGTCGACGACCCGGCCGCTGTGATCGGCGTGGACATCCCGCTCGGCTCGACCGGTCCGCACCGCGCCGCGGACGCCGAAGCCCGCGCGCTCCTCGGTCCGCGACGGGGCTCGGTGTTCCTGCCGCCGCCGCGCGACGTGCTCGAGGCACCCGACCACGCGACCGCCAACGCGGCGTGCCGGGTTCGCCACGGCCGTGGCGTCAGCGCCCAGGCTTGGAACCTGGCCGCCAAGATGCTCGACGTCGAGCCGCACTGGCAGCAGCGCCCGGACCGCATCTTCGAGGTGCACCCGGAGCTGTCCTTCGCCGAGCTGGGTGGCGCACCCCGTCCGCACGCCAAGCGGACGTGGGCCGGCGCGCGGGACCGGACCGCGCTGCTCGCGGCGGCCGGGATCGAGCTCCCGGACGACCTGGGCTCGGCGAGCGCCGCCGGCACCGACGACGTGCTCGACGCCGCCGCGGTCGCGTGGTCGGCGGCGCGGCTCGCCGCCGAAGTCGCGCGCTCGGTCCCGAACCCACCCCAGCGCGACGCGGCCGGACGCCCGGTCGCGGTCTGGTGGTAGGTCAGGACCTCCCGTAGCCGCCGCCCCCGGGCGTGCGGACGCGGAGCACGTCCCCGGCCCGCAGCTCGACCGTCACCTTGTCGGGCAGTGCGCGCGCCTGGGCCTCGTCGCCGCCGGCGAGGAGCAGGTTCTCCCCCACCGCTCCGGGCTCGCCGCCGGCGAGCCCCCACGGCGGGGTGCGGCGCCGCTCGGTGACGAGCGACGCCGTGACGTCCTCGAGGACCTCGAGCTCGCGCTCGATCCCATCCCCACCGCGGTGCGCGCCGGAGCCGCCGCTCCCGCGCCGCAGCGCGTACCGGCGGACCCGCAGCGGCAGCGAGCGCTCGAGCGCCTCGACGGGCGTGTCGCGGGTGTTCGTCATCGCGGTGTGGACCCCGCTCATCCCGTCCGCCCACGGCCGCGCGCCCTGCCCCCCGCCGATCGTCTCGTAGTACACCCAGCCCGAGCCGCCGAGCAGCACGTTGTTCATCGTCCCCTGGCCCGCGGCGCCGATGCGGTCCGGGACCGCGCCGGCGAGCGCGCCGAGGCACACGTCGGCCACCCGCTGGCTCACCTCGACGTTGCCGGCGCCGACCGCCACCGGGGGCTGCGCGGCGACGACGGAGCCGGCCGGCGCGACGACGCGCAGGGGGCGGACCGCGCCGCCGTTGGCGGGCACGGTCGGGTCGGTCGCGACCCGCAGCGCGTACGCGACGGCGCTGACCGTCACCGCTTCGACCGCGTTCACGTTTCCGGGCCGCTGGGGCGCACTGCCGGTGAAGTCGAACGTGGCGGTGTCGCCCGCGAGGTGGAGGGTGACGACGATCCGGCTCGGGGTCTGCTGCTCCGGGCGGGGCCCCGCCGAGTCGAGCACGTCCTCGAACCGCCAGGTGCCGTCGGGCAGCGCGGCCAGCGCGGCGCGCATCCGACGCTCCCCGTAGTCGAGGATCTCGTCGAGCGGGTCGGTCGCTCCGAGCCCGGCGACGATCGCGCCGAGCCGCTCGACGCCGAGCACGTTGGCGCCGCGCTGGGCGGCGAGGTCGCCCCGCCGCTCCTCGGGCGCGCGCGAGCTGCCGACGATGACCGCCGCCACGTCGTCGGTGAGCAGGACCGGCGGCACCCGCAGCCCCTCCTGGTAGATCTCGGTCGCGGCCGGCGGCATCGACCCCGGCGCCATGCCACCGAGGTCGGCGTGATGGGCCCGGTTGGCGACCCACCCGACGAGCCGCCGGTCGACGTGCACCGGCGCCACGACCGTGACGTCGTTCAGGTGGGTGCCGCCCGCGAACGGGTCGTTCAGGACCCACTGCACGCCTGGGTCGACGCGCGGGCCGGCCGCCGCCACCGCTGCCTCCACCGCGGCCGGCATCGACCCCAGGTGGACGGGGATGTGCTCGGCCTGCACGAGCAGCTCGCCGCCGGCGGTGAAGAGCGCGGCGGAGCAGTCGGCCCGCTCCTTGATGTTGGGGCTCGAGGCGGCGCGGCGCAGCACCATGCCCATCTCCTCGGCGACGCCGGTCAGCCGGGCGACGAGGACGCGGAGCGCGGCGGCGTCGAGCCTCATGGTCGGCCGTCCCGGCGCACGAGCCACGCGCCGAGCGGCCCCGGCGTCGCCGTCCAGCCGTCCGGCACCCACACGGTGCAGTCCGGCTCCGCGACGACGCGGGGCCCCCGGACCGTCGGCCGCTCGACCGGCGGGAGCTCGTCGGCGCGCAGGGGCGCGTCGCGGGTCGCCCGGGCCCGCAGCGCGACGACCTCGATTGGGATGCCGGGGCGGGCGAACCCGTTGCGCCGCTCGTGCTCGGCCGGGAAGTCGTCCACGGCGGGAACGGTGAGCTCGTGGCTCTGCCCCTCGTAGCGGCAGTCGAGCGCGGTCTCGACGGTGGCGCCGGCACCCACGAGGGCGGCCGCCTCGGCAGCCAGGACCCGGAGCGCGTCGTCGAGCCCGCCTCGGTCGCCGGGGGTCGGCCAGCTGCGCACGAGCTCGCGCCGTTGCGGTGAGGCGAGGAGCCCGACCGCCGACAGCGCGCCGGCCCGGGGCGGAACGACGACGGCCGGCATGCCGAGGGCGTCGGCGACCGCGCAGCCGTGGAGCGGGCCGGCGCCGCCGAACGCGACCAGCGCCAGCGATCGCGGATCGACGCCGCGGGCGACGGTGACGGCGCGGACCGCCTGCTCCATGGCGGTGTCGACGACCGCGAGCACGCCGGCGGGGTCGACGCCGGCGTCGGCGAGGGCGGCGCGCGCCGCGCGCACGTCGAGCCGGCCCAGGTCGGGGAACGTGGCCTCGGGATCGATCCGTCCCAGCGCGAGGTCGGCGTCGGTCACGGTCGGCTCGACGCCGCCGCGCCGGTAGCAGGCCGGGCCGGGGACGGCGCCCGCGCTGCGGGGACCGACCGTGAGCGCGCCACCAGGGTCGAGGAACGCGACCGACCCGCCGCCGGCGCCGATGGTGTGCACGTCGAGCGAGGGCAGGCGGATCGGGTACCCAGCCACGTCCCGGCTCGGCGCCGGCGCCGGCACGCCGCCCTGGACGAGACAGACGTCGGTGCTGGTGCCGCCCATGTCGAAGGAGACGGCGTCGGGGAAGCCGCAGGCCGCCGCGACGGCGGCGGCGGCGCGAACGCCACCGGCGGGGCCCGAGAGCAGCAGTGCCGCCGGCAGCTCGGCCGCCTCCGGGGCCGGAAGCAGCCCGCCCCCGGAGGTCATCACGAGGACCTCGTCGGCCAACCCGTCGAGCTCCCGCAGGTAGGCGCGGCAGACCGGGCGCAGCAGCGCGTTCGCGACGGTGGTGACGGTCCGCTCGTACTCGCGGAACTCGGGCGACACCTGGTGCGAGCAGGTCACGTCGAGCCCGCGGTCGCGCAGCGTCGCGGCCGCGGCCTGCTCGTGGGCGGGGTCGAGGTCGGCGTGCAGTAGGCAGACCGCGACGGTGTCGACGTCGGCCGGCACGGCGGGGATGGACGTCGGGTCGAGCGGCGTCAGCTCCCGACCGTGCCCGTCGAGGCGACCGTCGACCTCGAGCCGAAGGTCCCGGGCGACGAGCGGCGGTGGCCGGTCGACGTGCGGGTCGTAGAGCGAGGGCCGGGTCTGGCGAGCGATCTCGAGCACGTCGGCGAAGCCGCGGGTGGTGAGCAGCGCCACCCGTCCCCCGCGCCCTTCCAGGAGCGCGTTCGTGGCCACCGTCGTGCCGTGGGCCAGGAGGCGGGGGCGGCGCTCGACCGCTCGGACGGCGTCGTGCACGGCGCGCGCCGGCGCGTCGGGGGTCGAGGACACCTTCACCACCCGGCCGTCCTCGGCGACCAGGTCGGTGAACGTGCCGCCGGTGTCGACGCCGACGCGCATCGAGCCAGCGTCGCGCGGGCGCCGGGCCGGGACGCGGGCGTTACGCGGTGTCGGTGGCGGCGAAGCCTTGGAGGAGGTAGCCGCGGGCCCGCACGGTGCGGAGCTCGAGGCCGAGCGGGGCGATGCGACGTCGGAACCGCAGGATGTGCACGTCGAGCGCGTTGCGGGTCGGCGTGCCGTCGGGCCAGGCCCGCTTCGACAGGGCGTCACGGCCGACGACGGCGCCGAAGCGCTCGGTGAGGGCTCCGGCCAGGGCCTGCTCGACCGGGGACAGCGCGACCCACCGGTCGCGGTAGTGGAGGAGCCCGTCGGTGTCGAGGTCGGGGGCCGGGGCGCCGGCGCCGCCGCGGGCGCGCAGAGTGGCGAGCCGGGCCGCCAGCTCGGCGTCGTCGGCGGGCAGGCGCACCCAGTCCTCGAGCGGGTCGACGACCGCGGGCGGCGCGGCGTCGGGGGCGACGAGCAGCAGCCGCGGCGCGCCGGCGGCCCGCAGCGCCGCCAATCGGTCGGCGTCGTCGGGCCAGCGGACGAGCGCCACGTCCTCCATGTCGGGACGAGACGCTAGGTCGCCTGTATTTCGCTTGGGTTTCGCCGAAGTGAAGCCTGGCTGGCGATTGTCGAGCGGAGCCGAGAATCGGTGCTGGCAGACTGGGGCCCGGAGGAGCGCATGCCCACGCTGTCGGAGAAGGTCTGGGATCGGCACGTGGTCCACGCCGCCCCCGGCGAGCCCGACCTCCTCTACATCGACCTGCACCTCGTCCACGAGGTCACGTCGCCGCAGGCGTTCGACGGGCTGCGCCTGAACGGGAGGACGGTCCGCCGCCCCGACCTGTCGCTGGCGACGATGGACCACAACGTGCCGACGGTGGACGTGGACCGGCCCATCGCCGATCCCGTCTCGGCCCGTCAGATCGAGGTGCTGGCCCAGAACTGCGAGGAGTTCGGGATCCGGCTCCACGCCATGGGCGACCCCGGGCAGGGCATCGTCCACATCATCGGGCCCGAGCAGGGCCTCACGCTGCCCGGCATGACGATCGTGTGCGGCGACAGCCACACGTCGACGCACGGCGCGTTCGGGGCGCTGGCCTTCGGGATCGGCACCAGCGAGGTCGAGCACGTGCTCGCGACCCAGACGCTGCCCCAGGCCCGGCCCGGCACGATGGCGGTGACCGTCGAGGGAGACCTGCCGGCCGGGGTGACGGCGAAGGACGTCGTGCTGTCGATCATCGCCCGCATCGGCACCGCCGGCGGGATCGGCTCGATCATCGAGTACCGGGGCTCGGCGATCCGCGGCCTGTCGATGGAGGGCCGCATGACGGTGTGCAACATGTCGATCGAGGCCGGGGCCCGGGCCGGCCTGGTCGCGCCCGACGACACGACCTTCGCCTACCTCGAGGGCCGGCCGCACGCGCCGACCGGCGCGGCGTGGGAGCAGGCGCTCGACGACTGGCGCTCGCTCGCCACCGACCCCGACGCCACCTTCGACCGGGAGGTCACGCTCGACGCGGTCGCGCTGCGGCCCTCGGTGTCGTGGGGGACCAACCCGGGCCAGACGGTGACGATCGACGACGCGGTGCCCGACCCCGACTCCTTCGAGGAGCCGCACGCCCGCGAGGCGGCCCGGCTGGCGCTGCGCTACATGGGTCTGGAGGCCGGGACGCCGATGCGCTCGATCGGCGTCGACACCGTGTTCATCGGGTCGTGCACGAACAGCCGGATCGAGGACCTGCGCGCCGCCGCCGCGGTGCTCGACGGCCGGGCGGTCCGGGCCGGGCTCCGCGCCCTCGTCGTGCCGGGCTCCCAGCGCGTGAAGGCCGAGGCCGAGGCGGAGGGCCTCGACGACGTGTTCCGCGCCGCCGGCTTCGAGTGGCGCGAGCCGGGCTGCTCGATGTGCCTGGCCATGAACCCCGACAAGCTCGAGCCGGGCGAGCGGTGCGCGTCGACGTCGAACCGCAACTTCGAGGGCCGCCAGGGCAAGGGCGGCCGCACCCACCTGGTGTCGCCGGCGGTGGCGGCCGCGACCGCGGTCGCGGGCCACTTCGCCACCCCCGAGGAGCTGCGGTAGCCGTGGAGGCCGTGCGGGAAATCGTCGGCCGGGCCGTGCCGCTCGACCGCTCCGACATCGACACCGACCAGATCATCCCGAGCGACTGGCTGAAGCGCGTCGAGCGCACCGGCTTCGCCGAGGGGCTGTTCTCGGAGTGGCGGGAGAGCAGCGACTTCGTCCTGAACCGGGCCCACTTCCAGCACGACGACGTGCGCATCCTGGTCGCGGGCCCGAACTTCGGGACCGGGTCGTCGCGGGAGCACGCGGTGTGGGCGCTGCAGGACTACGGCTTCGAGGCGGTCATCGCGCCGCGGTTCGGCGACATCTTCCGCAACAACGCGCTGAAGAGCGGGCTGGTGCCGGTGGTGCTGCCGGAGCCGGTCGTCCGGCGGATGCTCGACGCGATCGAGGACGACCCGACCCTCGAGGTGGTGGTCGACGTCGTGGACCGGCGGGTGGCCGTCCCGGCCCTCGACCTCGACGAACCGTTCGAGCTCGACGACCACACCCACCACCGGCTGCTGCACGGCCTCGACGACATCGGGCTGACCCTCAGCCACGACGCCGAGATCGCCCGGCACGAGGCCGGCCGGGCGGGGTGGCTGCCGTCGGTCAGCCAGTAGCGGCGAACGCGAGCCGCCGCACGGCCGCCGGCGCGGCGCCGGCCAGGTCCCAGTTCAGCCGGGCCGCCTCGAACGCCTCCGCGTAGCGAACCCGACCCTGGAAGCCCCGGAACCGGGCCTGGGCCTCGAGCGCCTCGAGGTCGACCGGGCCCTGGCGCAGCACCTGGGAGAGGTGGGAGCGCATGACGGCCAGCTTCTCGTCGACGGTGGCGGCGACGTCGACGTAGATCGTGGGCTCGAAGGCCTGGGTCGACGGCGTCTCGTACTGCAGCACCGTCGGCAGCCGCCGGGCCGCGGCCAGGCTGGCGATGGCGGTGGACCGGTGGTCCTGGTGGGTGTCGTTCGAGGCGTGGGTGTAGAGGACCTCGGCGCCGGTGGCCGCGATCGCCTCGTCGATGACGGTGACGGTCTCGGGCCCGTCGGGCACCGAGCCGTCCTGGAAGTCGGCCCAGCGCAGCTCGGCCCCGAGCTGGGCCGCGGCGGCCTCCTGCTCGGCCGGGCGGCTCATCCCATCGACCTGGCCCCGCTGGCCGGTGGTGAGCACGAGGATCGTGACCCGGTCCCCCTGCGCGACGTGGCGGAGCAGCGTGGCGCCGCACCCGAGCTCGACGTCGTCGGGATGCGCCCCTACTGCCAGTACGTCCACGGCCACCCTCCCGTGCTGGGACCCTAGGGAGGTTTCATCGGCACCTTTTGGGCGCTCCTGAACCCCGAGCCGCGGGCGTCCCCCCAACCCCGGCGACGGCCAGACCGGCCCCTGACCCGGCATCCAAGCCGGGGGCGGCGACGAACACCTCAATAGAGTGTGCCGACTTCCGGGCTGGACCGAACTGAGGGGGGCGTCGCGATGACGATCACGAATCCGCCGCGGCAGAAGGTCGACCGCGACGAGGTGTTCCTCGAGTACACGAAGAGCATCTGCCCGGTGTGCAAGACCGTGATCGACGCCGAGGTCAACGTCAAGGACAACCGGGTCTTCATGCGCAAGCGCTGCAAGGAGCACGGGAAGTTCGAGGCGCTGCTCTACGGCGACGCGCAGATGTACTTCGACTCGATGAAGTTCAACAAGCCCGGCACCATCCCGCTCGAGACCCAGACCGAGGTCGTCGACGGCTGCCCGCTCGACTGCGGGCTCTGCCCCGACCACAAGCAGCACGCCTGCCTCGGGATCATCGAGGTCAACACCAACTGCAACCTCGACTGCCCGATCTGCTTCGCCGACTCGGGCCACCAGCCGGACGGGTTCTCGCTCACGATGGAGCAGTGCTCCACCGCGCTCGACGCGTTCGTTCGCTCGGAGGGCGAGCCCGAGGTCGTCATGTACTCGGGCGGGGAGCCCACCATCCACCCGCGGATCCTCGACTTCATCCAGCTGGCGATGGACAAGGGCGTCAAGACCGTCAACCTGAACACCAACGGCATCAAGCTCGCGCACGACCGCAAGTTCGTCGAGAAGCTGGCCAGCTTCGACCGCCGGCCCAACATCTACATGCAGTTCGACGGCTTCAACGAGCGCACCCACACCGAGATCCGGGGCCGGGACCTGCGCAAGGCCAAGCAGGCCGCCCTCGACCACTGCGCCGAGTTCGGCCTCACCGTGACCTTGGTCGCCGCCGTCGAGCAGGGCCTGAACGACCACGAGCTCGGCGACATCGTCCGGTTCGGCGTGCAGCACCCCGCGGTCCGGTCGGTCGCGTTCCAGCCCGTCACCCACTCGGGGCGGCACCTCGAGTTCGACCCCATGGAGCGGCTCACGAACGCCGAGATCGTCCACGGGCTGGCCGACCAGGTCCCGGAGTGGTTCCGGGTGTCGGACTTCTTCCCGGTGCCGTGCTGCTTCCCGACCTGTCGCAGCATCACCTACCTGCTCATCGACGGCGAGAACGTGGTGCCCATCCCGCGCCTCATCAAGATCGAGGACTACCTCGACTACGTGAGCAACCGGGTCATGCCGGACCTGGACATCCGCCAGGCCCTCGAGAAGCTGTGGAGCGCCACCGCCACGCCGGGCACCGAGATGACCCAGGAGCAGCTCGAGTGCGCGGTGTGCGGCATCGACCTGCCGGAGGCGCTGAAGACGGTGACCGACACTGCCTTCATGATCGTCATCCAGGACTTCCAGGACCCGTACACGCTGAACGTCAAGCAGCTCATGAAGTGCTGCGTCGAGGAGATCACGCCCGACGGGCGGCTCATCCCGTTCTGCGCCTACAACTCGGTCGGCTACCGCGAGGAGGTGCGGGAGCAGCTGAGCGGCGTGTCGGTGCCGACGATCGTGCCGAACGCGGCCGACCTCCAGCCGGTGCTGCTCACCACCCGGTACGGGTCGAAGACCCTCGAGCGGGACGGCAACGGGCACACCCCGGCCAACGCCACGAACGTGGGCCAGGCCCTGCGGTGACGGGGTCGGAGCCGTCGGCGGCCGACGTCAAGGTCTGCTGCGCGACCGCCTACCAGCAGGACGCGGTCGCGCTCATCCTCGGCGAGAGCTACCACCCCGGCGGGCTCGCCCTGACCCGGGGCCTCGCCACCGCGCTCGACCTCCGGGCCGGCGAGCGGGTCCTCGACGTCGCCAGCGGCCCCGGCGCCACCGCCTTCCTGCTCGCCTCCGAGTTCGGGGTCGAGGTCGACGGCGTCGACCTGGGCGACCAGGCGGTGGAGAAGGCGAACGCGCTGGCCGCCGAGCGGGGCCTCGCCGAGCAGGTGCGCTTCCACCTCGGGGACGCGGAGCGGATCCCGCTGCCAGACGCGTCGGTCGACGCGGTCGTCTGCGAGTGCGCGTTCTGCACCTTCCCCGACAAGCCCACCGCGGCGGCCGAGATGGCCCGGGTGCTGAAGCCGGGCGGCCGGGTCGGGATCACCGACGTCGCGCTCGACCCGGCCCGCCTCGACGCCGAGCTGCAGAGCCTGGCCGGGTGGGTCGCGTGCATGGCCGACGCCCGACCGGTCGCCGAGTACGTGGCGCTCCTCGACGCGGCCGGACTGCGGGTGACCCGCACCGAGCCCCACGACGACGCGCTCGCCGAGATGATCACCCAGATCGACGGCCGGCTGCGCGCCTTTCGGATGGCGAAGGTGGCCGCGCTCGAGAACGTCGACTTCGACACCGCCCTGGACCGGGTCGCGTCCGCCGACCGGGCGGTGCGGGACGGGATCGCCGGCTACTCGCTGCTCGTCGCCGAGAAGGCATGATTCCGTTCACCGCCCGCAGCAACTGCCCCCGTCACACGAGGGCATAGACAACGGCGGCAACCAGGGCCGCCACGAACGGCGTCACGGTCCAGGCCAGGACGAAGTCCCGCAGCGTCCGCCGGTGCAGGCGCGAGGGGTGGACTCCGGCTGCCCCCGCGATCGCGCTCGCCGAGACCTGGGTCGTGGACAGCGGCACCCCGTATCCGGCCGAGAGACCAACCAGGGCCGCGGTCACGACGTTGGCCTTCGCCCCCTCGACGTGGGTGAGCGTGACCACGTCGTCACCGAGGCGGTGCGCGACCCGGCTTCCCGCCACGACCGAGCCGGCCGCCATCGCCACCGCCACCACGAAGAGCACCTGCTGGGCGCTCATCCCGGCGGGCACGAGCGCGAAAGCTCCCACGGCGACGATCTTCGGCGCGTCGTTGAGACCCCGCGCGAAACCGGTGGCTCCGCTCGAGAGCCAGTGCAACCCGTTCACGGTGACGCGTGCACGGCGACCACCGCGGCCGTGGATCCGGCAATCCTCGACCGTCCCGGTCTCCCACCTGAGCCCGCCGACGTCAGACGCGCCGGTGAACGCCAGCGCACCGTCCGACGTAACGGTGGGCTCCGTGAGATGCGAGGCCTCGATACAGATGCACTCGGGCAGTCGCTCCGGAAGCAGGTTCAGCACGAGGGACGCTCCGTAGGCGAGCGCGATCGCGAGCAAGGTCGGGACGACGACCTTTTCAGGCAGCGCTCCCCAATGAACGCTGCCGGCGCCGAGGAGGAGCCCGGCGCCCACGAGCGCGCCGATGATCGCCTGCGTCGTCGAGACCGGCAGGCGCGTCAGGGTGGCGATGGCCACCCAGGCGCCGGCTCCCACGAGCACCGCGAGCGTGAACGCGTTCGTCGGCGGATGGCTCACGATCCCCTTCGAGAACAGGGCCGTCAGCTTGGCGGCGACGGTCAACGAAAGCAGGCAGCCGCCGAGCGTCGTGACCGTTCCCCAGGCGATCGCCGTCCGATAACGGGTGACCCCCGCGCCAGCAAGGGTCGCGATGCCCTTGGAGACGTCGTTGGCCCCGTTCATCGCGGCGAGGAACACCAGAAGCCCAAAGATCGCAACCGTCACTGGATCCCCCTCTTCCCAGCGCCGGGCATGTTCCCAGCGTCGAGCGCGCCCCCACGCTGCCCGGCTCCAGTCCTTCGTCGGCCAGGGCGTCGGTGGATCAGCGCCGCGGGCCAGCCCGGTCGGTCGCTCACGCGTCGGCCCCGGCCCGCCGGCCAGACCTCGGCGTCGGCGTCAGCTCGGCTTCACCCCGGCCAGCAGCGCCAGCTCCCGCCACTTCCAGTGGCAGTCGACCTGCTCGAAGCCGAGCTCGCGCAGCCACCGGAGCTGCGTCTCCACGTCGAGGAGCTGGTTGGACGGGTCGTCCCTGGGACTGGCAATCGCGTCGAGGAACGCCTCGTGCAGCTCCGGCGTCGCCGAGTCGACGTGCTCGAGGTTGCAGAACACGCCGCCCGGCTCGAGCCGGTCGTGCACCTCGCCGTAGAGGGCCCGCTTGCGGGCGTGGTCGACGTGGTGGATGGCAAAGGACGACACGACGACGTCGAAGCGCCCCCAGGCGTCGGGGAGCGGCTCGTTGAAGTTGTGCTCGGCCACGCTGACCGCTGACTCGTCCGCGAACCGGGCTCGGGCCCGCCCCAGCATCTCGGCCGAGAAGTCGACCGCGAGTCCGTTCACGCCGGGATGGACGTCGCGGATCAACGCCATGAGGTAGCCGTCGCCGGTCCCGAGGTCGAGCACGCGACGGGGTGTCGGTGGCAGGAACTCGAGCAGCACGCCGAAGCCCTCCTCGCGGTGTGGGATCGACGGTCGGCGCTCCAGGTAGTCGCGGGCGTGGCTCGCCTCCGACCAGAGGTTGACGGTCATGGGCCGACGGTGCGCTCGCGCGGCTGCTGGTCGCGCATCCGCACCAGCTTGTTCACCGCGTTCAGGTAGGCCCGGGCCGAGGCCTCCACCACGTCGGTCGCCACGCCGCGTCCCGAGGCCTTGCGGCCGTCCGCCTCCAGCTGGATGACGACGTCGCCGAGGGCGTCGCCGCCGCCGGTGACCGACGCGACCTTGAAGTCGACGAGCGTCCCGGTGACGCCGGTGCCCTTGCCGATGGCCGCGATGGCGGCGTCGATCATGCCGTTGCCCTCCGCCTCGGCGTCGACCTTCTTCGTCCCGTCGGTCAGCACGACCTTGGCCACTGGGGTGGTCTGGGTGCCGCCGTGCACGTCGAGGCTGACGATCCCGTAGCGGTGGACGGCGCTGGTGCCGAGCTCCTCGGCGACGATCGCCTCGAGGTCGGCCTCGGTCAGCTCGACCTTGCGGTCGGCCAGCTCCTTGAACCGGACGAAGGCCTGGTTCAGGGCGTCGCCCTGCAGCCGCAAGCCCATCTTCTCGAGGGTGTCGCCGAACGCGTGCCGGCCCGAGTGCTTGCCGAGCACGATCTGGGCCGCCTCCTGCCCGACCGTGGAGGCGTCGATGATCTCGTAGGTCTCACGGTCCTCGAGCACCCCGTGCTGGTGGATGCCCGACTCGTGGGCGAACGCGTTCCGGCCGACGACCGCCTTGTTGTACTGGACGGGGTAGCCGGTCAGCCGGGACACGACCCGCGACGTGCGGGCCAGCTCCTCGGTCCGCACGCCGGTCTCGACGTTGCCGAAGTAGTCGGGGCGGGTCTTCACCGCCATCACGATCTCCTCCAGCGCCGCGTTGCCGGCCCGCTCCCCCAGGCCGTTGATCGCGCACTCGACCTGGCGCGCGCCCGCCTGCACGCCGGCCAGCGAGTTGGCGACCGCGAGGCCAAGGTCGTTGTGGCAGTGCGTCGAGACGATGTAATCACCCCGCACGGTGGCGAGGATGTGGGCGATGAGCTGCCCGAATTCCTCGGGGACGCCGTAGCCGACGGTGTCGGGGATGTTCAGGGTCGTGGCGCCGTTGTCGACCGCCAGCTGCAGGACATCGCACATGAAGTCCACGTCCGAGCGGCTGCCGTCCTCGGGCGAGAACTCGACGTCCTCGCAGTAGGAGCGGGCCCGGCCGACGCCGGCGACGACCTCGTCCCGGACCTGGTCCTCGGTCATCCGCAGCTTCTTCTTCATGTGGATGAGCGAGGTCGCGATGAACACGTGGATCCGGGGCCGCTCGGCGTGCTGGACCGCCTCCCACGCCCGGTCGATGTCCTGGAACCCGGTGCGCGAGAGGGCCGTGATCACCGGTCCCCGGACGCCCTTGGCGATCGCCTCGACGGCCTCGAAGTCGCCGGGGCTGGCGATCGGGAAGCCGGCCTCGATGACGTCGACCCCGAGGCGGGCCAGCTGCTCGGCGATCTCGAGCTTCTCGGCCACGTCGAGCGAGATCCCCGGCGACTGCTCGCCGTCCCGCAGCGTGGTGTCGAAGATCTTCAGGTGGTCGCTCATCGCTGGCTCCTTCTTGGGGTGCCCTTTCCACGAAAAACCTCCTCGGCCCGAAGGCACGAGGAGGCGTCCGCGAGCACGGGGGTGCTCGCCGCTAGGTAAGGAGCAGGCCCTGGTGGCAGATCGAAGCGTGCTGCTCGGTCATCACATCCATGATGACCGCCGTCGAAGCCGATTACAAGTCAGTTGACGTGGGAACATCCGCGTTGATGCGGCACCGGGGTCTCTGGCGGGTGGTCGGGCTCGGCGTGCTCGCCGCCGGCGCGTACGCGCTGTGGCGGGCGCTCGACACGAACCGGCGGCCGCACGACACCGGCTGGGAGGCCCAGCCGTTCCCGTTCCCGCCCCAACCCCGCGCCGCGCCGCCGGCGAGTGAGAACGAAGCCTGGGTGGATCCGGTGGATCAGGCCTGCCCCAGCTCACACCCGGTGAAAGCGAAGCTCCGGAGCGGGATCTTCCACGAGCCCGGCGGCGCCAGCTACCAGCGCACGGTGCCCGACCGCTGCTACCGGGACGGGGCGGCCGCCGAGTCGGACGGGCTGCGCCGGGCCCAGCGCTGAGCGACGACGCCTACTCGAGGTCAAGCGCCCGGGCGTCGAGCACGCCGGGCTCGGCCCGCAGCCGCTCGACGACCTCGCGCGGCACCGGAGTCGCCGTGGCGATCGCCATGAGCGCGGGCGCGCCCTCGGCGTTGGTGCCGACGTCCATGTCGGCGATATTGACGCGCGCCTCGCCGAGGATCGTTCCGACCGCGCCGATGAGGCCGGGCTCGTCGACGTTGCGGACCACGACCATGTGCTTGGCGGGCGGGACGTCGACGCTGTGGTCGTCGATCCCCACGATCCGGGGCGCGGCCCGCTTGCCGAACAGGGTCCCGGCCACATGGATCGCGTCATCCCCGCGTCGGCCTCGCAGCGTCACGAGGTTGACGTAGTCGACGGCGGCGGACGCAGTCGTCTCCCGGACCGACAGGCCGCGGCTCTCGGCGAGCTGGGGTGCGTTGACGAACGAGACCGGCTCGTCGACAACGCGCTGCAGGGCTCCCTTCAGGATCGCGAGCGTGAGGACCCGGCAGTCGTAGTCGGCGATCTCGCCCTCGTAGGAGACCTCGAGGGCGTCGACGACGCCGCCGGCGAGGGCGGTGAACAGGGCGCCGAGCCGCTCCGCGAGCGGGAGGAACGGCTGCACCGTCGCGCTGGCCTCCTTGGCCGCCACGTTCACTGCGTACGGCACGAACTCGCCGCGGAGGGCCAGGACGACCTGCTCGGCGATGGTCTGGCCCGCCTTGTCCTGGGCCTCGGCGGTGGACGCCCCGAGGTGCGGCGTGACGACGACGTTCTCGAGCTCGAACAGCGGTGACTGGGTCGTCGGCTCGGTCGTGAAGACGTCGAGCGCGGCGCCGGCGATACGACCCTCGCGCAGCGCGTCGGCGAGCGCGGCTTCGTCGACGATGCCGCCCCGGGCCGTGTTCACGATCCGAAGCGTCGGCTTGGCGTGGGCCAGGAGCTCGGCGTCGACGAGCCCGATCGTGTCCGGCGTCTTCGGCAGGTGGATGGTCAGGAAGTCGGCCTGGCGCAGCAGATCGCCGAGGTCCGCCACGAGCGTCACGCCGAGTTGGCGCGCCCGTTCGACGCTCACGAAGGGGTCGTAGGCGAGCAGCTGCATCCCGAACGCGTGCGCGCGCTGAGCGACGAGTACCCCGACCCGCCCCAGCCCGACGATTCCGAGGCTCTTGCCGTGGAGTTCGACGCCCTCCCAGCGGGCCCGGTTCCACGCCCCGGCCTTGAGGTCGGCGTCGGCCTGCGGGATGTTGCGGGCCTGGGCGAGCAGCAGGGCGATGCTGTGCTCGGCGGCCGACAGCACGTTCGATTGCGGGGCGTTCACGACCATCACCCCGCGTTGCGTCGCCGCCTCGACGTCGACGTTGTCGAGGCCGATTCCGGCCCGGCCGACGACGACGAGGTCGCGCCCGGCTTCGAGGACCGCCGCGTCGACCTGGGTCGCGCTGCGGATGACGAGCGCGGCCGCGCCCGGGACCGCCTCCAGCAGCTCGGCGGGCGTCAGTCCGAGTCGCTCCTCAACCTCGAGGCCGCTCGCCCGCATGGCCTGCACGCCGGCGGGCGCCAGCGCTTCGGTCACGAGCACTCGATGGGTCACGCGGCCACGGTAGCGGTGGCGACCCACGCGACCGACGCATGTTCGCGGTCCCGAGCCGGCCGGTCAGGCGTGCTCGGCGACCAGCTCGTCGACGAGCGCCGTCACCCGGCGGTCGATCTCGTCGCGGATCACGCGCACCGCTTCGAGGGGGCGCCCGGCAGGATCGTCCAGGTCCCAGTCGAGGTATCGCTTGCCGGGATAGATCGGGCACGCGTCGCCGCAGCCCATCGTGATGACCACATCGGCGGCCTGGACCACCTCGTTCGTGAGGGGCTTGGGGAACTCCCTCGTGACGTCGAGGCCGATCTCGGCGAGGGCCTCGACCACGGCGGGGTTGATCTGGTCGACGGGGTCACTGCCGGCGGAGCGCACGTGGACGCGTCCCCCGGCCCGCCGATCGAGGAGCGCGGCCGCCATCTGGGACCGTCCCGCGTTGTGCACGCACACGAACAGGACCTCCGGCGTCTCCTTCTCGATCCTGCCCTGCGCCTGGGCCAGGGCCCGGAGGCGCTCGCGCGCGAAGCGCTCCACCATCACCGGCACGAACTGCTGGACCTTCGACGCCCGGAAGGCGTCTCTGCTCTCGCGCAGGTATCGCTCGACGGTCTCGGGCGAGAACACTCCCTCGAACTCCCGCTTCACGGTTCGCTCCACCACGCCCAGGTGGTACTGCAGGTCCCGCGCGGCACGGTCGTCGGCCATCACGCAGCCTCCTCGGTTGGATGCGGCACCACGACTTCGGCGGCCGCGGCGCCGGCCGCCGGGTAGAGGATGCGGAGCGCCGCGACCGCGACCGCACCCCCGAGGACCTGGAACCCGAGGAACGCCGGCACCGACCCGGGCGCGATCCCGGCAAAGGTGTTCGAGAACATGCGGGCGATCGTGACGGCCGGGTTCGCGAAGCTCGTCGACGCGGTGAAGAAGTAGCCGCCGCCGATGTACGCGCCCACCGCGACGGGCGCCATCGCCGATCGGCCGGACCGGGCCAGCCCGAAGACCACGAGCACCAGCCCGAAGGTCGCCACCGCCTCGGCGAGCCACAGCCCGCTCCCGGTACGGACGTGGCGCGACCACTCGACGGCGCGCAGGCTGAACATCAGGTTCGCCACGATGGCGCCGACGACCCCGCCCGCGACCTGGGCCGCCCAGTAGCCGGCCGCGACCCGGGTCGTGATCCCGCCCAGCGCGCGCTCGATGCCGGTGATGACCGGGTTCAGGTGCGCCCCGGAGACCGGGCCGAGGGCCAGGATGATCGCGACCAGCGCCGCCGCGGTGGCGGCTGCGTTCTCGAACAGCTCGAGACCCAGGTCGCCGCGGCTCAAGCGGGCGGCGGCGATCCCCGAGCCGACGACCGCGACGACGAGCAGCGCCGTGCCGAGGAACTCGGCGAGCAGCTCGCGTCGCGTCAGCAGCACGCCTGGTCGCTCGTCCCGCAGCCGAGCGCGGCGGCGGGGTCGGGCTCGACGTCGCGCAGCTCGCCGATCGGGTGCTCGACGTCGCCGAGCACGGTGTAGATCTCCCAGGGCGTCCCGGCCGGGTCGTCGACCCAGACCTTGTCCTGGCGCGCGTAGCAGCAGGCGACGTTCTCCTCGACCGCGGTCGCGAGACCCTCACCGCGGAGACGCTGGTCGGTCGCCGTGACGTCGTCGGTCGTCTCGACCTCGACGCCGAGGTGGTTCAGCGTCCCCGGGTCGCCGAGCCCCTCGAGGAGGATGAGCTTGAGCGGTGGCTCGGCGACCGCGAAGTTGGCGTAGCCGGGCCGCACCTTGGCCGGCGCGGTGTCGAAGAGCCGGCTGTAGAAGGCGATGGCGGTGTCGAGGTCATCGACGTTGAGGGCGAGCTGGACGCGGGACATGGAACTCGGCTCCTGATACATTGGCGATGGTCGATGTATCGATCGTCGCGGATGTATCGATCCTTGTCAATCCCGAGTCCGGGGAGATCCGATGGCACGGAAGGCGGCAGCGCTCGTCGAGGATCCACCCGGCTGCTGCGCGTCCGTGCTCGCGGCGCCGCTCGACGAGACCCAGGCCGCCGACCTCGCGCAGGCCTTCGCCGCCCTCGCCGACCCGGTACGGCTGCGGCTGCTGAGCCTCATCGCCGACGCGGGGAGGATCTGCGCCTGCGACCTCACCGGGCCGCTCGGCAAGAGCCAGCCCACGGTCAGCCACCACACCCGGGTGCTGGCCGAGGCGGGACTGATCACCGGCGAGAAGCAAGGAAGGTGGGTCTGGTGGTCCATCGTCCCCAGCCGCCTCGACGCGGTGCGGCGGGCGCTCGGGAAGCGCTAGCAACGTCACCCGGATCCGGAGGGTCGCGATGCCGAACCAAGTGACGGTGGTCAGCCGGCGGTTCATCCCGGTGCCGCCGGCGCAGGCCCGAGCCGCGGTGTGGGAGATCCAGAACATCGAGCGCACCGAGGTCAAGGCCGACTCGGTCCGCGTGACGAAGGAGTCACCCACCGTCGGCTCGTACACCGTGCGCGGGCACTTCGCCGGGCTGCCGTGGCGGGGCGAGTTCTTCTACGAGCTCAACGACAGGGGCTTCCACAGCAAGAACGCGCCGAAGCCGGGCAAGGGATCGACCATCTCGGGGGGCTTCGTCGTCGAGGAGGTCAGTGACGACGAGTGCCTCGTCGTCCACTACGAGTCGTACCGGCTCCCGTGGTACTACCGGCCGCTGCGGACCGGGATCGCCGCCTACCTCCGGCACAGCATGCGGCGCGAGCTGCGGGACCTCGAGCGGATCCTCGTCGACGAGGCCGCCGAGCCGGCGCCGGTCAGCGCAGCAGCTTGGTGAGGCGCTCGACGCCCTCGACGAGGTCCTCGTCAGACAGCGCGAAGGACAGCCGGGCGTAGCCGGGCGCGCCGAACGCCTCGCCCGGCACGAGCGCGACCCGCGCTTCGTCGAGCGCCAGCTCGCACAGCTCGAGGCTCGTCGCCGCCGTTCGCCCGCCGAGGTCCCGGCCCAGCAGCTCGACGAAGGACGGGAAGCAGTAGAAGGCGCCCTCGGGCGGAAGGCACCGCACGCCGGGAATCGCCGCCAGCAGCTCGTGCATCGTCCGGCCCCGGCGCTCGAACGCCTCGCGCATCACGCCGACGGCCTCGAGGTCGCCGGACACGGCGGCGAGCGCGGCGCGCTGGGACACGTTGGCGACGTTCGACGTCGTGTGCGACTGCAGGTTGATGGCGGCGGCCGCCACGTCGGGCGGCGCGATCATCCACCCGACCCGCCAGCCGGTCATGGCGTAGGTCTTCGCGACGCCGTTGATGACGATGCACTGGTCGGCCAGCTCGGGCACCGCCACCGCGATCGACCGGAACCGGTGGTCGCCGAAGGTGAGGTGCTCGTAGATCTCGTCGGTGACGACCCACAGGCCGGCTTCGAGCGCCCAGCGGCCGATCGCCTCGACCTCGTCGGGTCGGTAGACGACGCCGGTCGGGTTGTTCGGCGAGACGAAGAGCAGCGCCTTCGTGCGAGGCGTGCGCGCGGCCTCGAGCATCTCGACGGTGACCCGGAAGCCGTCCCCGTCCGTGGTCGGGATCGCGACCGGGGCGCCGTCGGCGAGCGCGATCGCCTCCGGGTAGGTCGTCCAGTAGGGGGCGGGCACCAGCACCTCGTCGCCGGGGTCGAGGAGGACCTGGAACGCCTCCGCGACCGCCTGCTTGGCGCCGTTGGTCACCAGCACCTGGCTGGCCTCGCAGGCCAGCCCGGAGTCGCGGCCGGTCTTGGCGGCGATCGCGGCGCGCAGCTCGGGCAGGCCGCCGGTTGGCGTGTAGTGATGGTTGCGGGGGTCGGCGCAGGCCGCGACCGCGGCCTCGACGATGTGCGGCGGTGTCGGGAAGTCGGGCTCGCCGGCGCCGAACCCGATGACGGGCTCCCCCGCCGCGCGCAGGGCCTTGGCCTTGGCGTCGACGGCCAGCGTCGCCGATTCGGCGATGGCGCCGACCTTGCGCGAGATGCGGCTCACGGCCCCATCCTCGCACGGCGGGTCCCGAGGATCCGCTTCGATTGGGCCGTCAGACCGGGACGGTGGCCTCGTCGTCGGTGATCGTGCGCACGTCGGCGAGGCGGGGGTCGTTCGAGAACACCTCGACGAACGGCGTCGTGATGCCGAGGGGCCGCCGAACCGCGCGCACCTCGTTCTCCTGGTTCCAGAGGAGCAGCGTCACCGCGACCCCGGTCTCGCCGGCCCGGGCGGTGCGTCCGGACCGGTGCAGGTACGCCTTGTGGTCCTCGGGCGGGTCGTAGTGCAGCACGATGTCGACGCCGTCGATATGCAAGCCCCGCGCCGCGACGTCGGTCGCGACCAGGACGGGGATCTTGCCGGCACTGAAGTCGGCGAGCGCGCGCTCACGCATGGCCTGGCGGAGGTCACCGTGGATCGGCGCCGCCTTCACGCCCTCGCGACGGAGCTCGGAGACGAGCCGGTCCGCGCCCCGCTTGGTGCGGGAGAACACGAGGGTGCGCTGCACGCCGCGGGTGATCGCGGCCGCGACCTTGGCCTTGTCGAGCTGGTGGACGAGCAGGAACCGGTGGTCCATCTCGTCGACGGTCGGCTCGGCGGAGGCAACCTCATAGAACACCGGGTCGCGCATGTAGCGGTCGACGAGGCGCCGGATCGCGCCGTCGAGGGTGGCCGAGAAGAGCATGGTCTGGGGCTCGGACTCGAGGCGGTAGAGGATCTTCTGGACCTGGGGCAGGAACCCCATGTCGAGCATGCGGTCGGCCTCGTCGAGGACGAGGGCCTGCACTGCGCTGAGCTTCAGCTCGCCGCGCTCGAGGAGGTCGATCAGCCGGCCGGGGGTGCCGACGACGATCGTGACGCCGCCCCGCAGCGCCGCGATCTGGCCTTCGAACCCGACGCCCCCGTACACGGCGGCGACGCGGTGGCCGCGCCGGGCGGCCAGCGGCTCGAGCACGCCGAACACCTGGTTGGCGAGCTCGCGGGTAGGGACGAGGACGAGGCCGGTCGGGCAGCGGGGGCTGGCCTCCTGGACCCGCTCGATGATGGGCAGGCCGAAAGCCAGCGTCTTGCCGGACCCGGTCTTGGCCTTGCCGCAGACATCACGCCCGGCGAGGGCGTCGGCGATGGTGAGGACCTGGATCGGGAACGGCTCGACGATGTTCTGCTCGGCCAGGGCCGCGACGAGATCCCGCGAGACGCCAAGCGCCTCGAAGGTGGTGGGACTGGTCATGGGGAAGTGCTCGCTTTGCTCAACGGTTCGGTTCGGTCGCCGCGTGGTGAGGCGGCGGGTCGTCCTCGAGGCACGACCCGGACCGTCCGGAGGAAACGAGGAAGACCCGACTGGCACCGTCGGTGCCCGTCGAGCACCCAATATACCTGATCAGTCGGCCTTTCCCTTGCCCCTGGCCTTCTGGGTGCGCTTCCAGTCCCGGACCCGGGCCAGCGTCTCGGCGGAGTCGATGTCGGCCACCGAGCGCGGGTTGGTGTCCGAGAACGGCGCCGTCGCGGCCTCCCACCCGGCGGGGCGCACGCCGAGCCGCTTGGCGAGCAGCGCCACGAAGATCTTCGTCTTCTCGTCACCGAAGCCGGGCAGCGCGCGGACGCGCTCGAACAGGTCGGTGCCACTCGTGGCGTCGCGCCAGATGGCGGCCGCGTCGCCGCCGTACTCGTCGACGATCACCTGGGCCAGCGCGGAGGTGCGCTTCGCCATCGAGCCCGGGTAGCGGTGCAGGGCCGGCTTGGCGCGGAACACCGCGTCGAGCCGGTCCGGGCCCAGCTCGGCGATGGTCTGCGCGTCGAGGGCCCCGAGACGGTCGCGCAGCGTCGCCGGGCCCTTGAACGCCCACTCCATCGGCACCTGCTGGTCGAGCAGCATGCCGATGAGCAACGCCATCGGGTTCTCGGCCAGCAGCCGGTCGGCGTCGGGGTCACCGGTGACGGGGATCGGCGATTCCGCCATGCCAGTAGGCTCGCACGTCGTGCGGCTCGACCACGTCAACCTGTGCGTCCCCGAGGGCGGCGTCGACGCCGAGACCGAGTGGCTCGTCGACATCCTCGGCTACCGCCACGTCGAGCCCGGACCCGACATCGCCCGGCTCGGCACCGTCTACTGGTTCGAGGCCGACGACGGCACCCAGGTGCACCTCACCGTCGATCCCGAGCACCACCCCTCGGCGCGGGCCCACACCGCCATCCACCTCGGCGACGACCTCGACGCCGTCGTCGCCAAGGTCGAGGCCCGCGGCCAGGAGCCCTTCTCGATCACCAACGACGGGCGCCGGCAGGTGTTCGCCAAGGACCCGGCCGGCAACCTGTGGGAGCTCGTCGGCCCGCCTTCCTGAGCGCGTTCTCAGGCTCGGCCCAACCGGGCCGATTCGAGCGGGCACAATTCGCGGCCATGCGGGTGCTGATCGTCGAGGACGAGGTGCACCTCGCCGACGCCATCGCCGAGGGCCTGCAGGCCGAGGGCTTCGACGTCGACACCGTGCACGACGGGCTCGACGGCCTGTGGCGGGCCCGCGAGGGCTCCTACGACGCCATCGTCCTCGACGTCCTGCTGCCGGGCATGAACGGCTACCGGGTCTGCAAGACCCTCCGCGACGAGGGCGTGTGGACGCCGATCCTCATCCTCACCGCGAAGGACGGCGAGTGGGACGAGGCGGAGGCGCTCGACACCGGCGCCGACGACTTCCTCTCCAAGCCGTTCTCGTTCGTGGTGCTGCTGGCCCGGCTGCGGGCGCTGTTCCGCCGCGGCGCGCCGCCCCGCCCGGCCGTGCTCGAGCTCGGCCCGCTGCGACTCGACCCGGGCAGCCGCAAGCTGACCCGCGACGGGGAGGACATCCGGCTCACCACCCGTGAGTTCGCGGTCCTCGAGTACCTGATGCGGCGCGGCGAGACGGTCGCCTCGAAGGCCGAGATCCTCGACCACGTGTGGGGCATCGACTTCGCCGGGGACCCGAACGTCGTCGAGGTGTACGTCGGCTACCTGCGTCGCAAGATCGACCAGCCGTTCGGCTCGAACCTCATCCGCACCGTGCGCGGCGCCGGGTACCACCTCGTCGGCGCGGGCTGAGATGAGGCCCGGTGCGCTGGCGCGCCACTGGTTCGGCTCGGTGCGCGTGCGCATCACGTTCGCCGCCGCCGGCCTCGTCGCGATCGGGCTCAGCGCGGCCTCGTTCGGGCTCGTGCGCGCGGTCCACGCCAACCTGCTGAGCGAGATCCGCCGCACCAACAACGACGAGCTGTCGATGATCGCCCGCCAGCTGGCGGCCGGGCGCGCTCCCGACCAGGTGAACCTCCCGACCGACCCCGGGGCCGGTGGCCCGCCGAGCATCCTGGTCCAGGGCCCGGACGGCCAGCTCTTCAACCTCGACCAGCGGCGCGCCTTCCCCGGGCTGCGGCCGGCGCCGCCCCCGGCCAGCGACTCGGTGCGGGCCCAGGCCCGGGTCGCGACCCAGCAGGGCCAGGTCACGCTCATCGCCCAGCGGTCGGTGGGCGAGGTGAACCGCACCGTGCACAGCGTCACCGACGCGCTGCTGCTCGGCGTCCCGGCGCTCGTCGCCGCCACCGCGCTGCTGGCCTGGTACCTCGCCGGGCGCGCCCTGCACCCGGTCGAGGCGATCCGGGCCGAGGCGGCGGCGATCACCGGCTCGACCATCCACCGGCGCGTCCCCGAGCCGGACGCCGGCGACGAGGTGGGGCGCCTCGCCCGCACCATGAACGAGATGCTGGACCGGCTTGAGGAGTCCTCGGTCCGCCAGCGCCAGTTCGTGTCGGACGCGTCCCACGAGCTGCGAAGCCCGGTCGCCGCCATCCGGGCCCAGCTCGAGGTGGCGCTGCGGCGCGGCGACGAGGCCGACTGGCCCCAGGTGGCGCGCCGGGTCCTCGATGAGGACGACCGGCTCGAGGACGCGGTCAGCGAGCTGCTCGAGCTGGCCCGCGTCGAGGAGGCGACCCCCGAACCGGCCGACGTCGACCTCGATGACCTGGTGCTGGAGGAGGCGAACCGGGTGCGGCCGGTCCCGATCGACACGTCGCGGGTCTCCGGCGGCCGCGTGGTCGGCGACCGGCGCCAGCTCCAGCGCCTGGTCCGCAACCTGCTCGACAACGCGAGCAGCCACGCCCGCGGCCAGGTGGCGGCCTCGGTCGGCACCGGCGACGGGTCGGTGTGGCTGGTCGTCGACGACGACGGGCCGGGAATCCCGCCGGCGGACCGGGCGCGGGTCTTCGACCGCTTCACCCGGCTCGACGAGGGCCGCGGCCGGGCCGGCGGTGGCGCCGGCCTCGGGCTGGCGATGGTCCGGTCGATCGCCGAGCGGCACGGCGGCGCGGTGGCCATCGACGACGCGCCCATCGGCGGGGCCCGTCTCGTCGTGCGACTCCCGGCCGACGGCCCCACCGAGGAACCCGCCATCTAGGTTCTCCGCCCGATGGCGGCCATCACCCTCGTCAGCTTCAACACGCACTACGGGCTCTGCAACCGCCGCGACGAGATCGTCCCCTACGACCTCGCCGGTGCCCTCCGCGCCATGAGCGCCGACGTCATGGTCATCCAGGAGGTGTGGCGACCCGACGGCCGGCCCGGTGTCGTCGACGAGTTCGCCGCCGAGCACGGCTACCACCTCCACCACGCCGTCACCGGGCGGGCGACCCGCCAGACCCGCTGGCCCCATCACGACCCCAACGGGGAGGGCACGTCGGGCGTCGCCCTGCTCACCCGCGCCCCGGCTCGCCCGCTGCCTCACCTCACCGTCGGCCCCACCTTCAAGGACCCGGCGCCGCTGCGGCGACTGCCGCAGATCGAGCTCGACGGGGACGGCACCCCGCTGCGCATCGTCGGCGTGCACCTCACGTCGCGGCTCCCGCACGGCCCGGTCCAGCAGCTGCGACGGCTCGGACGGCTGCTTCCCCCGCCCGGGACGCCGACGGTCGTCGCCGGCGACTGCAACTTCTGGGGCCTGCCGGCGGTGGCGCTGCTCGGCGGGGGCTGGCAGCGCACCGTCACGGGACGGACCTGGCCGGCCCGGCTGCCGCACAGCCAGCTCGACCACGTGCTCGTCCGCCCAGGCGACGTCGTGGCATCCGACCCTGAGGTGCTCGACTCCTGGGGCTCCGATCACCGGCCGGTGCGGGTCCGCCTGGCCTGGTGAGGACCTCCGGCTACGGCAGGTGCGGCAGCGTGGTCGGGATCGACGGCAGCGACGGCAGCGTCGGCGCGCTCGGCACGTTGACCGGCGGCGCGACCTGCTGCGCCTGGGGCGGCGCGGTCGGGGTGAGGCGGAGCCGGTTGTTGTCGACGGTGGCCTGGATGCCGGGGCCGATGTCGACCGAGCCGGCCGTGGCCCGCCCGTTCGCTCCCGTCGAGACCACGGCGCCGTTCGGCAGGTTGAGGCCGAGCCGGCCCGGGACGCGCTGCCCGTTCGGCAGCACCACGGTGGTGTTCACCGCCTTGCCGAGCTGCAGCGAACCCCGGCTGCTGGAGAAGGCGCCGAGGAGCGCCGCGCTGCCGACCACGAGCACGACCGCCGCCGCGGCCGCGGCGACGACCCGAGCCATGGTGCGGCGCCGCGCCGGCAGCAGCACCAGGTTGCTGACCGGGGCTCGCTGGCCGACCAGGCGCTGCTCGAGCCCGGCCACGAACTCGGGGGACGGCCCGTCGACCGGCTGCTCGCCCAGCCAGGCCAGCCGCTCCTTCACGTCCGCCGGCGCCGCCGCCGTCACCGAGTCGCCGGCGGCGACCGTGTCGAGCAGCTGGCGCTCGAGCCCGCGCACGAAGTCGGTCGACGGTGCCGCGACCGGCCGCTGGCCGATCCAGAGCAGGCGCTCGCGCACGGCCCGTCGCGTCGTCATCAGCTGACCTCGGGCTCCGGGACGACGCGGTCCTCGACGGCCCGGCGCAGCGCGCCGAGCGCCCGGTGCAGGGTGACGGCGAGGACCGGCTTCGAGCAGCCCATCGCCTCGGCGGCCTCGTCGGCCGACATGCCGGACAGGTACCGGAGGGTCAGCGCCTCCTGGTAGCGGGGGCGCAGCGTGCCGAGGGCGTCGATCATCTCGCGCACCTCGTGCTCACGCTCGATCGGCTCGACGTCGTCCTCGACCGGGTGGCCGGCGAGCACGTGCAAGCCGCGCTGGCCCCGATCGCTGCGCGTGCGGCCCTCGCGGCGGTAGTGGTCCACCAGCTCGTTGGCCGCGATCCGGAACAGCCACGGGCCGAAGCCGGCCCCGCCGGCGTCGAAGCGCTCGATGTGCCGCAGCGCCCGCTCGAAGGTGGCGGCGGTGACGTCCTCGGCCGCCTCCGGGCTCCAGGTGCGCCGGTAGGCGAAGCCGTAGATCCGCTCGACGTAGCGACGGTAGAGGGCGCCGAACGCAGCCGGGTCCGATCGCGCTTGGGCGACCAGGGCGCGTTCGTCAAGCGACTCCGAGGAGGACGCCGGAGACAACTCGTCCGATTCGACCGGACCCACGGCCTATCAGTGTGGCCGGTTTCACACGGGTCCGTCGAATACTCCACAGAGCCGGCCGGGGCCGGTGACGCCGGGGGCAGGGATGGGGCAGGCGGCGCCACCGACCGCGGCTCGGATCTGGTGGGGCTATATGGACGACTGGACAGGCAATGCATCGAACACAACGGCGGCGCCCGAGGGCGATTTCACCCGGGGCCCGAGAAATCTCGCCCGGCCTCGGGCCGGCTCGCCACAGGGGGCGGGCCGGCCGACGCCCGCCCCGAGCGGCCGAAACCGGGAGCGCCGTTACGCTGCCCGACGATGCGAGTGCGGGTGAACCTGGCCGCCTGCACCGGCCACGGCCGGTGCTACAGCCTCGCCCCCGACGTCTTCGGGGCCGACGACGCCGGCCACTGCGTGCTGCTGGTCGAGGAGGTCCCGCCCGGGCTCGAGGACCAGGCCCGCAGCGGCGAGAAGAACTGCCCCGAGCAGGCCATCTCGACCGAGGACTGACGGGCCGGTGCCGACATGACGCCGCCCGAACGCCCCACCGTCCTGATCACGGGCGGGAACGCCGGCATCGGCAAGGAGACCGCGGTCGGGCTGGCGAAGGGCGGCGCCCGGGTCGCCATCACGGCCCGGGACGAGGCGAAGGGCGCCGTGGCGGCGGCCGAGATCCGCGATCGCGTGCCCGACGCCGACGTCGACGTCGTCCCGCTCGACCTGGCGTCGTTCGCGTCGATCCGCCGGTGCGCGGGGGACGTCGGCCGCCGGTACGAGCGCCTCGACGTGCTCGTGAACAACGCCGGCCTCGTCCAGCTCCAGCGCACGGTCACCGAGGACGGGTTCGAGACGACGTTCGGCGTGAACCACCTCGGCCACTTCCTGCTCACCTCGCTGCTGCTCGACCAGCTGCGGGCCAGCCCGCCGGCCCGGGTCGTGGTGGTGGCGTCCCACGCCCACAAGAGCGCGCGCGCCGGCCTCGACTTCGACGACCTGCAGGCCGAGCGCTCGTACTCGCCGATCGGCGCGTACAACCGCTCGAAGCTCGCCAACGTGTACTTCGCCCGCGAGCTCGCTCGACGCCTCGCTGACACCGACGTGACCGCGAACTCGCTGCACCCCGGCTTCGTCGCCAGCCGGCTCGCCCGAGACGGTGACGGCGGCCGGGTCGGCGACATCGTGATGACGCTGGCCCGCCCGTTCGCGCTGAGCCCGAAGCGGGGTGCGCGCACCTCCATCTACGTGGCGTCGAGTCCCGAGGTCGCCGACGTGACCGGCCAGTACTTCGCCCGCTGTCGGCCCGCCTCGACGTCGCGGGTCGGGGCCGACGACGTCGCCGCCCGCCGCCTCTGGGAGGTCAGCGACGAGCTCGTCGCCTCGGTGCCGCCGTCGAGCTGAGCCGCTACGTCTTGTAGAGGCCCACCGTCGGCACGAAGCCGGCGTAGAGCGCGAACGGGAGGCCGTGGCCGTCGGGGAGCGGCACGCCGCTCAGGCCGCCGATGTTCTTCTGGGTGCCGACGCCGTAGTGCTGGTACCAGGTCCACAGCTCGTAGACCTCGGAGGCGAAGCGCCGGTTGAGATCCCGGTAGATCTGCACTCGCTTGGCGGGGTCGAGCGTCACCCGGCCCTGCTCGAGGTCCTGGTCGATCACGGGGTCCTTGATGCCGCTGAAGTTCACCGGTGACCCGCTGTGGAACCAGACGTACAGGCCGTCCGGGTCCCCCTGGGGGTTGTTCTCCCACGTCGCCTGCTGGAACGTCCCGGCCAGGGCCAGGTTGATGATCGTCGACAGGTCGACCTGCTTGATCGTGACGTTGATCCCGGCTCGGGCGTCCTCCTCCTTCACGAGCTCGGTCAGGGCCAGCAGCGTCGGGTCGGTCACGGTGAGGAGCTCGAAGCTCAGCTGTTGGCCGCCGTGGGCCGCCGACCACTGCCGCACGTACGACTTGGCCTTGGCCAGGTCATGGTGCGCGAAGCCGGACGCCCGGGCCTGGGCCGGCGACAGGTAGTACGGCGTCCCGGGCGCGAAGGGACCGGTGGCGATGGTCTCGAGACCCTTGTTGCGGATCTGGTTCAGCTCGTTGGCGTCGCCGGCGTACGCGACCGCGAGCCGGGCCAGCTTGTCGTTGAACGGCGGCTTGGCCACGTTCAGCAGCCCGTAGCCGACCTCCGAGCCCTGGTCGCTGTCGACCTCGTTGAGCTGGCCGGCCCGCTTCTTGTCGCGCATGGCCAGGATGTTCAGCTCGCTGCGGGTCTGGATCACGTCGAAGTCACCCGAGTTCAGCCCGTTCAGCGCCGCCTGCGCGTCCTGGGCCGGGATGAACGTGATCTTGTCGAGGTAGGGCAGCCCCGACCGCCAGTAGGTCGGGTTGCGCTGCACGACCAGGTGCTCGTTCGGGATCCACTCGACGAGCTTGAACGGGCCGGTCCCGATCAGGTTCGTCGCGCAGGTGCTGGCGTCCGCGAGCTGGGCCGGCGCCACGATGCCCATCCGGCCGGTGCCGTACAGGTAGCCCTCGAACGCCGGCCACGGGGCGCTCATCTGGACGACGACGGTGAGCGGGTCGGTGACGGTGACGCTCGTGACCGGCTTGAACACGAAGGTGTTGAGGGGCGCCCCGATCTTGGGGTTGGCGCCCCGGTACGTGTCGAGGTTGAGCTTCAGCGCGCTGGCGTCGAGGGTCTCGCCGTTCTGGAACTTGACGCCGGGCCGGAGGCGAATCGTCCACTGGGTGAAGTCGGCGTTCGGCGTGACGGCCTGGGCGAGGTACGGGACGAGCTGGCCCTTGTTGTTGATGGTGACGAGGGTGTCGTAGATCGCGTTGGCGACCTCGATCCCGGGCGCGGCCAGCTGGGCCGCGGGCAGGCAGTAGCCGCCGGTCGTCTCGCCCTCGATCGCGAGCGTGATCGAGCCGCCGTGCTTCGGCCCCGTCGCCGCGCCCGCGCCCGACGCGCCGCCGAGCGTGCCGACCGCCAGCAGCGCGGCGAGGACCCCGACCAATCCCCGCGCCGATGACCCCATGCGTCCCCTCCGCCTGCAGCCCGCTTCGGCGGTCATGGGCTACTTCTTGTAGAGGCCGACGACCGGCAGTACCCCTTCGAAGAGCGGGAACGGCATGCCGTGCCCGTCGGGGAGCGGCACGCCGCTGATCCCGCCGATGTTGTTCGTGTAGCCGACCGCCCAGCGCGTGTACCAGGTCCACAGCTCGTACACCTGGGAGGCGAAGCGCCGGTTCATGTCCTTGTAGATGGCGATCCGCTTGGCGGGGTCGGTCGTGACCCGGCCCTGCTCGAGGTCCTGGTTGATCACCGGGTCGTTGAAGCCGCTGAAGTTCACCGGCGAGCCGCCGTGCCACCACACGTACTGGGTGTCCGGGTCGTCCTGGGGCTGGTTCCGGAACGTGGCCTGGTTGTACTCGCCGCCGAGGACCCGGTTGATGAGCGTGGACTGGTCGACCTGCTCGATGGTGACGTTGATGCCGGCCTTCGACTGCTGCTCCTTGACCAGCTCGGTGAGGGCCAGCAGCTCGGGGTCGCTGACGGTCAGCAGCACGAACGAGATCGGCTGGCCGTGCGCGGCCTCATACTGCTTCTCCAGCTGCTTGGCCTTCGCCAGGTCGTGGTGCGGGAGCCCGGCCGCGTTCACCTGGGACCGGGACAGGTAGTACGGCGTGCCGGGTCCGAACGGCCCGGTGGCCAGGGTCTCGATCCCCTTGTTGCGGATGACGTTCAGCTCGTTGGCGTCCCCGGCGTAGGCGACCGCCTGGCGAGCGATGATGTCGTTGAACGGCGGCTTCTTGACGTTCAGGAGGCCGTAGCCGATGTCGGCGCCCTTGTCGGTGTCGAACTCGGGCCCGCCGCCGGACTTGGCGCGGTCCCGCAGCGCGTTGATGTTGGCGGTCGACGACGTCTGGATCACGTTGAAGTCGCCGCCGTTCAGCCCGTTCAGCTCGCTGGCGGCCTCGGTCACCGGCTTGAACGTGATCCCGTCGAGGTACGGGAGGCCCGGCCGCCAGTAGCTCGGGTTCCGCTTCACGGTGAGGTGGTCGTTCGGCACCCACTCGACGAGCTCGAAGGGCCCGGTGCCGATCAGCTTCGTGGGGCACACCGCGGTGCTGGCCAGCTGGGCCGGCGCCGCGATCCCGGCCCGGCCGGAGCCGTACAGGTAGTACGGGTACTCGGGCCACGGGGTGTGCATCTGGACCATGACCGTGAGCGGGTCAACGACCGAGACGCCGGCGATGTCCTGGTCGACGAAGGTGCTGAGCGGCGCCCCGACGTTCGGGTTGGCGCCGCGCGCGGTGTCGAGGTTCAGCTTCACGGCCGCCGCGTCGAGCGGCTCGCCGTCGTGGAACTTGATGCCGGGCCGAAGCACGATCGTCCACTGCGTGTAGTCGGCGTTCGGCGTCACCGACTTGGCCAGGTAGGGCACGGCCTGGCCCTTGCTGTTCAGCGTGGTGAGCGTGTCGTAGATGGCGCTCACGACCTCGATGCCGCCGGGGGCGAGCTGGGCGTTGCCCGACGTGCAGAAGCCGCCGGCCGTCTCGGCCTCGATGGCGTAGGTGATGGTCCCGCCGTGCTTGGGACCGGCGGGGGCGCTGCTGGCGGTCGGCACCCCGCCGAGCGCCGTCACCCCGAGCAGGCCGGCCAGGATCGCCACCAGTCCCCGCACCGATGTCCGCATGCTTCCCCCCTTGCCGCACCGCGGTCGGCGGCATCGTAGGTCGATGGTGCCCATCGCGGCCCGCGGGCACACCCGGGCCGCCGGGATCAGCCGACCCAGCCCGAATCGGAGAGCTTGCGGTCGATGGAGTAGGCGGCGCTGATGAGCCCCAGGTGGGTGAACGCCTGGGGGAAGTTGCCGAGGTGCTCGCCCCGGGGGCCGAGCTCCTCGGCGAACAGCCCGACGTGGTTCGCGTAGCCGAGCGTCTTCTCAAAGAGGAAGCGGCCCCGCTGGACGTCCCCGGAGCGCGCGACCGCCTCCGCGAGCCAGAACGAGCACATGTTGAAGGTGCCCTCGTCGCCCATGAGGCCGTCCTGGGCCGCGGTGCCGATCTTGTACCGGTACACGAGCGAGTCGTCGATGATGTCGTCCTCCATCGCCCGCAGGGTGCTGAGGAAGCGAGGGTCGGTGGGGCTGATGAACTTCACCATCGGCATGAGCAGCGCCGAGGCGTCGGTGGTGTCCAGGCCGAGCGCCTGCACGAAGGCGCGTCGCCCCTCGTGCCAGTAGGCGGTCATGATCTCGTGGTAGATCGCGTCGCGGACGCTCCGCCACCGGTCGTAGGGGCAGGGGAAGGAGCGGCGGTCGGCGAGGCGCAGCCCCCGATCGACCGCGACCCAGCACATGAGCCGCGAGTACAAGAACTCCTGCTGCCCGCCGCGCACCTCCCAGACCCCCTCGTCGGGCAGCTGCCAGTGGTCGCACACCCAGTCGACGAGGCGCACCAGGTTGACCCAGAGCTCGTGGGGGACGAGCTCGCAGTACTTGTTGTAGAGGTAGACGGCGTCCATGAGCTCGCCGTAGATGTCGAGCTGCAGCTGGCTGTAGGCGCCGTTGCCGATCCGGACGGGGGCCGAGCCGCGGTAGCCCTCGAAGTTCGTGAGGACCTCCTCGGTCAGCGTCTTCTCGCCGTCGAGGCCGTACATGATCTGCAGCGACCCGTCCGGGTTCAGCTCCATGCAGCGGTCGTGGATCCAGCGCATGAACGCGCCGGCCTCCTCGGTGTAGCCGAGACGGATCAGCGCGAAGACGGTGAAGGACGCGTCGCGGATCCACGTGTACCGGTAGTCCCAGTTCCGCACGCCTCCGATCTCCTCCGGCAGCCCGAATGTGGGCGCGGCGACGAGCGAGCCGTGGGTCTGCGACACCAGCAGCTTCAGCACCAGGGCCGACCGGTTGACGATCTCGAGCCAGCGGCCCGAGTATTTGGAGCGCCCGAGCCAGCTCCGCCAGAAGTTCACGGTGTCCTTGAATACGGTCGGCCCGTAGTCGGGGTTCTCGGACGGGCTGACCAGCCCGGGCCCGACCTCCTCCATGACGAAGGTGCACTTCTCGCCCGCCGACAGCTCGAAGCTGGCGCGCGCGGCGCCGCGGCGGTCGATCGTGAGCGGGACGTCGGTGCGCAGCCGCAGCGCGGTGCCGTCCTTGCCCTTCGAGGCGAAGATGACCTCGCCGTCGCGCTGCTCGATCGTCCGGTCGGCCCGTCCGTAGTCGAACCGGGGGTCGAACACCATGTTGAAGCGGACCGACCGGCGGACGCACTTCACGCGCCGCACGAGGACCCGCGGGTGGTCGTGGGGGTGGAAGGCGACCGGCATGAAGTCCGACACCTCCGACAGTCCCTCGTCGGAGAGGAAGCGGGAGATGAGGACGTTGGTGTCGGGCAGGTAGAGCTGCTTGTACTCGACGTCCTTGAGCGTGGGCTGGATCGAGAATCGTCCCCCGTGCTCGTGGTCGAGAAGGGCGGCGAAGATGGTCGGCGAGTCGAAGCGCGGGAAGCAGCAGAAGTCGATCGACCCGTCGACGCCGACCAGGGCGACGGTGTGGAGGTCCCCGATCACGCCGTACTGATCGATCGGCTTGTAGGCGTCGACCACCGCTCCTCGCTCCCCCGCCGTTGCTGGTTTCCGGGGCCGGTACCCTCGCGTCGTTCGCTCCCGGTCCGGCACCGGATGTAGACCGTGAGCATCCCAGGCAACGAGGAGAGCCCGCCATGCCTGAACCCGTGATCGTCGCCGCCACCCGCACCCCGATCGGTCGGGCCAACAAGGGGTCGCTGGTCGACTGCCGCCCCGACGACCTGTCGGCCCTCATCGTGAAGGCGGCGCTCGAGCGGGTGCCGGGCCTGCCGCCCGACTCGGTCGAGGACGTGATCTGGGGCTGTGGCCAGCCGGCCGGCGAGTCGGGATACAACGTGGCGCGGGTCGTCAGCATCCTGGCCGGCATCCCCCGGTCGCCGGGCACGACGGTGAACCGCTACTGCTCGTCGTCGCTGCAGACGATCCGCATGGCCGCGCACGCCATCCGGTCCGGCGAGGGCGACGTGTTCGTTGCCGGCGGCGTCGAGACGGTGAGCCGGTTCAATAAGGGCATGTCGGACGGCCTGCCGGGGACGCACGACGACGCCTTCGCCGACGCCGAGGCCCGCACCGCCAAGCGCGCCGAGGGCGGCCAGCCGTCGTGGCAGCCGGCGAAAGGCCTCCCCGACGTCTACATCGCCATGGGCCAGACGGCCGAGAACGTCGCCGAGCAGGAGAACGTCGGCCGCGAGGAGATGGACGAGTTCGCGCTCCGCTCCCAGCAGCGGGCGGTCGAGGCGCAGAAGAACGGGTTCTTCGAACGGGAGATCACGCCGGTCACCACGCCCGACGGCAGCCTCGTCACCAACGACGACGGGCCCCGCCCCGACACCACGCTCGAGAAGCTGTCGCAGCTCAAGCCGGCGTTCCGGCCCGACGGCAAGGTGACGGCCGGCAATGCGTGCCCGCTGAACGACGGCGCGGCAGCAACCATCGTGATGAGCGACACCCGGGCCGACGAGCTCGGGATCGCCCCGCTCGCCCGCGTGGTCTCGTCGGGCGTGACCGCGGTCGACCCCGAGATCATGGGCCTCGGCCCGATCGGCGCCAGCCGGCAGGCGCTGGCCCGGGCCGGCATGACGATCGACCAGATCGACCTCGTCGAGATCAACGAGGCGTTCGCGGCCCAGGTGATCCCCTCCGCGAAGCAGCTCGGGGTGCCGTGGGAGAAGCTGAACGTGCACGGCGGCGCGATCGCGCTCGGGCACCCGTTCGGCATGACCGGCGCCCGGATCATGGCGACGCTGCTGAACGGTCTCGAGGACACCGGCGGCCGCTACGGCCTCGAGACGATGTGCGTCGGCGGTGGTCAGGGCATGGCGATGATCGTCGAGCGCTTGTAGAGCCGTGCCCCGCCGGCCGCCGCCGGCGCGACCGGTTTCGGACTAGTGGCACTCGAGGAGTAGGCCGTCGCTCGCCGGGTCGAGCTCCCGACTCTGCGCCTCAACCGCGGTGCCAGCGGCTCGATCCCGCAGCGGCCGACGAAGAGCGGCTGCCCGCACTGGCCACCGACGCGGTGTAGGAGCTGACGTAGTAGATCACGATGATCCCGTCGCCAGTCCTCACGCCGGCGCGTTCGATGTCGCAGCCGAGGCAGACACCTGATCCGCCGCCGCCGCCCCCCGCACCGCCGTCGACCATGGGCCCGCTAGCACCTGTCTCTTATACACATCTGACGCTGCCG
>CALEYV010000078.1 GCA_937927875.1 uncultured Actinomycetes bacterium
TCTCGATCGAGATGCCCTTCTCGCGCTCGATGTTCTCGAGCGCCTCCATCATCTCCGAGTTCATCGCCGCGCCACCTCCCGCGGGCGCCGGCCGCCCTTCGGCGGCGGGCCCCACTCGAACACGGTGCGGGCCTGGGTGACGGCGTCGTAGGGCAGGCGCTCCTCGCCGGTGTCGAACCCGACGTCGATGCCGGCGTCGTCGGCCGCCACCAGCACGCCCCGGCGCCGCTGCGCGACCCCGCCGGTCTGGGTCTTCACCGACACCGTCTGGCCCACCGCGCCCCGGAAGTGGGCCGGGGTGCGCAGCCGCCGCTCGAGCCCGGGGCTCGTCACCTCGAGGGTGTAGGCCCCCGGCAGGGCGGCCTGCACCGCGCCGTCGCCGTCGAGGACCGGGGAGAGGGCCTGGCTGGCGGCCGCGATGGCGTCGAGGTCGACGCCGCCCGGGCGCTCCACGGTGACGCGGAGGGTCCGGGCGCGCGCGGGGCCGGTCGCCTCGACGTCGTAGAGCTGGAGGCCGAGCGCGGCGACGATGGGCTCGACCGCAGCCGCGATCGTGTCCACGTCCGCCATTCCCCTCGCCTCTCCCTCACGAAAAAACGTGGCCTCGCGGCCACGTTCGCCGGCGACCCGAGGCCGCACACCAACAACCGGTACGGACAAAAGGATACCAGGTCGTCGCCTGGTGTTTGCCGTCCGGCCCTTCCGCGGCGCCGATCGCGGGGTGGAACGCGTTCTACACGCCGAAGACCTCGCGCAGCTCGACCGGGACCGGGGTCTCGAGCTGCTCGTAGGTGCACGAGCGGGGCTCGCGGTCGGGCCGCCAGCGCTGGAACCGGGCGTTGTGGCGGAACCGGTCGCCTTGGAGGTGCTCGTAGGCGACCTCGGCCACCAGCTCGGGCCGCAGCGCCTCCCACGAGAGGTCCTTCTGGGCGTTCCAGCGGCTCGGGCTGCCGGGCATGCGGGTGGCGGCCCCCTCGGCGCCGCCCCACTCCCGCCACGGGTGGTTCGCGAGCGCGTCCTTGCGGTACGGCTCCACCTCCGAGGCCAGCTTGGCCCGCAGCGGCGCCGCGAAGCTGCTCGCCACGCCGACGTGGTGCAGGTCGCCGGCGTCGTCGAACAGCCCGAGGAGGAGGGAGCCGATGCCCTTCCCGTCCTTGTGGGTGCGGAACCCGGCGACGACGCAGTCGGCGGTGCGCAGGTGCTTCACCTTCACCATGGTCCGCTGGCCCTCCCGGTACGGGCCGTCGAGGGCCTTGGCGACCACCCCGTCGAGGCCGGCGCCCTCGAAGTCGTGGAACCAGCGCTCGGCGGTAGCGAGATCGGTGGTCGCCGGCGTGACGTGCACCGGCGCCGCGTCGACGACGATCCGCTCCAGCCGGGCCCGTCGCTCGGCGAACGGGTGCTCGCGCAGGTCCTCGCCGCCGTCGCAGAGCGCGTCGAAGGCGACGAAGCTCACCGGGTGCTCCTCGGCGAGCATGGCGACCCGGCTCGCGGCGGGGTGGATGCGCAGCGACAGCAGGTCGAAGTCGAGGCCGTGCGACGTCGCGATGACGAGCTCGCCGTCGACGACAGCCCGCGTCGGCAGCGCGGCCCGCAGCGGGTCGAGGATCTCCGGGAAGTAGCGGTTGAGGGGTCGCTCGTTGCGGCTGCCGAGCTCGACCTCGTCGCCGTCGCGGAACACGATGCAGCGGAAGCCGTCCCACTTCGGCTCGTACGAGTAGCCCTCGCCGTCGGGCAGGGCCCGGGCCAGGGTGGCGAGCATCGGGGACACGGGCGGCGACACCGGCAGGCGCACGCCCGAACCCTGCCACGCGACGCCGGCGCACGGCGCCGGCCCCGGAGGGGCCAAGGAAGACCCGGAGGGGCCTAGGAAGAAGGAGCGTCGGTGAGGACGGCGACGACGGCGTCGAGGGCCAGCTCGCGCTCGGCGCCGGTGGCCCGCAGGCGCGCCTCGGCCACCCCGCGGGCGACGCCCTTGGCGCCGACGGTGAGCCGCACCGGCAGGCCGAGGAGATCCGCGTCGGCGAACTTCACCCCCGGGCTGGCGTCCCGGTCGTCGTAGAGCACGTCGACGCCGGCCGCGGTGAGCTCGTCGTAGAGCCGGTCGGCCGCCGCGCTCACCTGCTCCGCCGCCTCGCCCCGGCCCGGCAGCGCGACCAGGTGCACCTGGAACGGCGCCAGCGCGGCCGGCCAGGCCAGCCCGTCGTCGTCGTGGAGCTGCTCGGCGACCGCGGCCACGATCCGCGACACGCCGACGCCGTAGCAGCCCATCACCATCGGGTGCTGGTCGCCGGCGTCGTCCTGGTAGCGGGCGTCGAGCGCCTCGCTGTACTTCGTGCCGAGCTGGAAGACGTGGCCGACCTCGATGCCCCGGTCGATCGCCAGCGCCGACCCGCACCGCGGGCAGGCGTCGCCGGGCGCCACCGCGACCAGGTCCGCCCACTCGTCCACCGCGAAGTCGCGCCCGAGCACCGCGTGCCGGACGTGGCGGTCGGCCGCGTTGGCGCCGGTCACCCACGGGTGGTCGGCCGCCACCGACGGGTCGGCGACGACCACCTCGAGCGCGGCGTGGTGGGGACCGAGGTAGCCGCGGGTGAGCTCGGGGCGCTTGGCGAAGTCCTCGTCGGTGAGGAGCCGCACCGGGTGCGGCGCCAGCGAAAGCGCCAGCGCGTGCACGCTGACGTCGCGGTCGCCGGGGACGAGCGCGGCGCCGAGCTCGGGCCCGTCGGCGCCGTCGACCTCGAACACGATGCACTTCAGCAGCGCCGACTCGGGAACGCCGAGGTGGGCCGCGACCGGCGCGATCCCCGGCATGTCCGGCGTGTCGACGACCTCCATCTCGGGCGCGTCGACCAGCCCCTCGTGGCGGGTCGGCGGCCGGCGCCGGGCCGCCTCGACGTTGGCGGCGTACTCGCAGCTCGGGCACCACACGAAGTCGTCCTCGCCGACCGCGGCGACGGCCATGAACTCGTGGTTGGTGTCACCGCCCATCTCCCCCGCCTCCGCCTCGACGGCCCGGAACACGAGCCCGCAGCGGGTGAAGATGCGGTCGTAGGCGTCGTACATGTCCTGGTACGTGCGCTTCAGGTCGTCGACGTCGACGTGGAACGAGTAGCCGTCCTTCATGAGGAACTCGCGGGCCCGCAGCAGGCCGAAGCGGGGCCGCAGCTCGTCCCGGTACTTCCAGTTGATCTGGTACAGGGTCACCGGCAGGTCCCGGTAACTCGAGTACTCGCCCGCCACCAGGGTCGTGACCACCTCCTCGGCGGTCGGCGACAGGGCGAACTGGGCCTCCTTGCGATCCTGCAGCCGGAACATGAGGGGGCCGTAGGCGGCGTCCCGGCCCGAGCGGGCCCACAGCTCGAGGGGCTGGAGGATCGGGACCGTGATCTCCTGGGCGCCGATCCGGTCCATCTCCTCCCGGACGATCTGGGCCGTCCGGGCCAGCACCCGCTGGCCGAGGGGCAGCCAGGCGTAGACGCCGCTTGCGACCCGGCGGATGAACCCGGCCCGGACCAGCAGCCGGTGGCCGTCGGTGTCGGCGTCGGCCGGGTCGTCCCGCAGGGTGCGCAGGAACAGCTGCGAGAGGCGGGTGCCGGACACCGCGGCGGAGCGTACCGGCGCCTCCCCGGGCCGGCGGGCCCAAATCGCCCCCCGGGGCCGGCCGGCGGCCCGCCCCGAATTCTTGACCGTTCCGCTGGTTTTTGGGCCCGGGATTCCCTAGGGTGGGCATCGTGATTCGAGCGAAGGGCGCTCCGAGCATCTCGATGGGCCGTACCCCCCACGAGATGCGCGACGAGATGTGTCGCCTCCGCTCGGCGAGCCGCGCCGCCTGACCGGCCCCGCGCGCCGCCCCCGGGCGTCCGTCCCGGACGACCACCCTCCTCGCCTCGAGGTCTCGCCATGATCGACGTCGCCGAACTTCGCCGCCGCCCCCTGGATCCCGTCGTCGCGGACGAGCTCGACCGCTTCGAGGCCGCGGTCGGCCGGTTCATCGCCGGCGAGATGGACGAGGAGGCGTTCCGGGTCTTCCGCCTCAACCAGGGCATCTACGGCCAGCGCCAGGGCGGCCACAACCAGATGGTGCGGGTGAAGGTCCCGCACGGTCGCATCACCCCCGACCAGCTCGACATGCTCGGCCACGTCGCCGACGAGTACTCGCGGGGCTGGGGCCACCTCACCACCCGCCAGAACGTGCAGCTGCACTTCGTGCCCCTCGAGCGGGTCGCCGACGCGCTGCGCGACCTCGCCGCGGCCGGCCTGACGAGCCGGGAGGCGTGCGGCGACACCGTCCGCAACGTCGCCGGCTGCCACCTCGCCGGCGCGTGCCCCTACGAGGTGCTCGACATCACCCCGTGGGCGCGCGCCACCACCGACCTCTTCCTGCGCCACCCGCTCGCCCAGCGGCTGCCCCGCAAGTTCAAGATCAACTTCTCGGGCTGCGCCACCGACTGCGGCCAGGCCATGTTCAACGACGT
>CALEYV010000079.1 GCA_937927875.1 uncultured Actinomycetes bacterium
CGTCCGGCCCGCGGTGTCACACCGGGACGCGACGCTCCCGGCATGCGGATCGACTGTGACGAGTGCGTGATGCAGGGCACCGAGGTCTGCGACGACTGCGTCGTCACCTTCCTGGTGCGGCGCCAGCCCCGGCGGCCGGTCGTCCTCGACCTCGAGGAGGAGCGGGCCCTGCGGCGGCTGGCCGGAGCCGGCCTCGTGCCCCGGCTCCGACACCTGCCCCGGCCCGAGCCGTAACCGGGACCGGCGGTTCCGGCGAGGTCAGTCGGCGACTTCGGCCCGAAGCGCCCCCACCGTCGCCTGCGCCTTCGGCCGCTGCGCGAAGGGCTCGAACCGGAAGATGCGCATCGCGTTCTCGTGCGTGATCTTGGCGATCTCGGCGTCGGGAATCCCTTCGAGCTGCTTGGCGATCGCCTCCGGCGAGTGCGGCCACGTCGAGTCCGAGTGCGGGTAGTCGCACTCCCAGGTGATGTTGTCGAGGCCGATCCGGTCCCGGTCCTCGACGCCGGAGCGGTCGCTGATGAAGCAGAACGTGAAGTGCTCGAGCGCGACCTGGCTCGGCAGCTTGTCGCCGAAGTCCTGGTGGGTCCAGAACCGATGCTGCTGGTACACGTAGTCGACGCGCTCGAGCCAGTACGGGATCCAGCCCGTCCCGCCCTCTGACAGCGCGAACTGCAGGTTCGGGAACCGGCGCAGGACCGACGACCAGAGCAGGTCGGTGGCGGCCTGCATCGTGTTCAGCGGCGTGAGCGTGATCATGATGTCCATCGGGGCGCCCGGCGCGATCTCGAGCGTCGTCGACGACGAGCCGATGTGCAGGCAGATGATGGTGCCCTCGTCCTCGCAGGCGGCGAAGAACGGGTCCCAGTGGTCGCCGAAGATGTGCGGCCACCCGAGCTTGAACGGGTTCTCCGAGAACGTCACCGCGTGGCAGCCCTTCTTCGCCACCCGGCGCACCTCGTCTGCCATCAGCTGTGGGTCCCAGATGGGCGGGATCGAGAGGGGGATGAACCGGCCCGGGTAGGTGCCGCACCACTCGTCGATGTGCCAGTCGTTGTAGGCGCGCAGCAGCTGCAGGCCGACGTCGAGGTCCTTCGAGCGTGAGAACAGCTGGCCGCAGAACTGCACGAAGCTCGGGAAGCACATCGAGCCGAGCACCCCGTTGCGGTTCATGTCCTTGATCCGCTCGTGGATGTCGTAGCAGCCGGTGCGGATCATGTCGTACGAGGTGGGCTCGATGTTGTACTCCTCGGGCGGCCGGCCCGCGACCGCGTTGAGCCCGATGTTGGGGATCTCAGCGTCCTGGTACACCCAGACGTCGGTGCCGTCGTCCTTGTGGACGCTGCGCGGCGCGTACGGCTTCCACTTGTCGGGGAGGTGGGCGTCGAAGAGCGTCGGCGGCTCGACCACGTGGTCATCGACGCTGACCAGGATGAGGTCCTCGGTGTTCGGCATGGCGGCGCTCCTTCGACCTGACGTCAGTGTCACATTAGGTCGCTGCCGGTAGCCTCGCCGGCGAGCGACGAGGGGGGCCCGTGACCGACATCCACTACACCGACTTCGCGCTGCTGCTGGCCCGGCTGTGGCTGGGCGGCATGATCTTCGCCCACGGCTGGCGCCACGTCCGCGCCGTCCGGTCGGGGCCCGGGATGGCGAACTGGTTCGAGAGCCTCGGCCTCAAGCCCGGGCCGCTGCACGCCTGGAACGTCACCCTGACCGAGGTGGCGGCCGGCGTGGCCCTGCTGGTGGGCTTCCTGACCCCGTTCGCCTACGGCGGGCTCGGCGCCATCTGCCTCGTCGCCGCGATCACGAACCACCGCACGAACGGCTTCTTCAGCAACAGCCCCGGCGAGGGCTGGGAGTACACGACCGGCTTGGCGGTGCTCGCGATCGCGTTCGGCACCCTCGGCCCGGGCCAGTGGTCGCTGGACCACGCCTTTGGGTTCTCGTTCCCGTTCCAGAACGGCACCGCGCTGCTCATCAGCGCGCTCGTCGACGTGGCCGGCACGGCCGCGTTCCTGGCCGCGTTCTGGCGACCGCCCCAGCAGCAGTCGGCCTGATCGTCAGCCCCGGTACCGCTCGTCGGCGAGCGCGGCGGCCAAGCCGGGCACCACGTCGTGCCAGTCGGCCACGACGCCGATGTCGGCGGCGTGGAAGACCGGCGCCGACCGGTCGGGGTGGATCGCCAGCACCGAGCCGGCGCCGGACACGCCGATCAGGTGCTCGAAGGCGCCCCGGACGCCGATCGCGACGTACAGGCGGGGGGCGATGCTGCGGCCGGTCAGCCCGACCTGGCGCGCGTGCGGCAGCCAGCCCCGGTCGACGACCGGTCGCGTCGCCGCCAGCTCGGCCCCGAGAGCCTCGAGGAGCGGGGACAGGGCGAGGTACTCCTCCCGGTCGACGCCGAGGCCCACCCCGAGGACGGCCTCGGCGCGCGCGAGCGCGCCGAGATCGTCGTGCCGGGTGCGGGACCGGACCCGAACCCGGGATCGGGCCTCGACCTTCAGCGCGCGGACATCGGGTGGACCAGTCGCGCGCGCGCGAGGGAGGCCGAGCGCGCCGGTTCGGACGGTGACGAGGACGGGCGCGGCGTCGCCCGTCACCTCGGCGACGAGCTGACCGCCGAGCATCGGGACGTCCGCCCCTAGCGCGTCGTCGTCCGCCCACTCGAGCGCGACGGCGCTGGCCAGCAGCCCGGCCCCGAGCTGCGCGGCGGCGCGCCCCGCCACCTCGCGCCCCCACATGGTCGCGGGCGCGAGCACCACTCGGGGCCCGACGAGGTGCGCCCACCTCGTGACGCCGGCCGCCACGTCCTCCTCGAGCTCGGACCCGTCCAGGCGCACGACGGTGTCGGCGCCCCACGAGGCGAGCGTCTCGGGCGCTTCGTCCTCGACGGTCAGCGCGACGACGTGGCCGTCGATGCCGGCCGCCAGTCGGGCCGCCGCGCCGAGGAGCTCGCGGGTCGTCTCGGGTCGCTCCGGCTCGACCGCGACCGCGACCGCCGCGCCGCGCTCGCCCCCCGTGGGCGGCACCGCGCGGTCGGTCGCCGAACCCGCGAGCGCACCCCGCTCGCGCAGCAGCGACCGGGCCCGGCCGATCTGCTCGTCGGGGCTGCCCGAGAGCAGGACGCCCGCCCGGTCCGCCGCGGCGCGAGCCACCGCCCCCCGCCGGCTCGGACCGGCCGGCGGCCCGGCGACCGTGACGGTGCGCAGCGCCGGCGTCGGGACGCTGACCGGCGCGCCCGGGCAGGGGTCGATGAGCCGCTCCGCGCACGAGACGACCGCGGGCAGCTCGACGTCGACCTGGGCCCAGCCGTCGTCGAGCTCGCAGCGGACGTGCAGGGTGTCGCGCTGCAGGCTCAGGTACCGGGCGCCGCCCACGAACGGCAGCCCGAGTAGCTCCGCAACCTGGGGGCCGACGACGCCCGCGTCCCGATCGACGCCGGCCCGGCCGGTGAGGACGAGGTCGAAGCCACCGTCGCGCCCGAGCGCGTCGGCCAGCGCGCGCGCGGTCACGAGCGGGTCCGCGCCGGCGGCGTGCGCGTCAGCGAGCAGGAGGCCGTCGCACACGACGTCGGTCTGATGGCCGCTCGTCATCGCACCGCGGACGAGGTCCGCCGCATCGGGAGGACCGACCGTCACGATGGTCACCGTCCCGTCGCCGACCGCGGCGGCCAGCTCGCACGCCTGCGCGACCGCCCGCCGGCAGAACGGGTTCATGACCAGCGGCCCCTCACCGGCCAGCCAGCGTCGCTCCACCTCCGACGGCGCGGCGTCGAACGGAGGGATGGGCTTCAGCAAGGCGGCGATCCGCACGCCGCGGGAGCGTAGGCTGACCCGGCCCGGAACGGAACGAGTCTCATGCCTGCACGCGAAGCCGTCATCGTCGACACCCTCCGCACGCCGGTGGGGAAGCGCAAGGGCGCGCTTGCCGGCTGGCACCCGACCGACCTGCTCGGGCACACGCTGCGGAGCCTCGTCGACCGCCACGACGTCGACCCCGGTCTGGTCGACGACGTCGTCGGTGGGTGCGTGACCCAGGCCGGTGAGCAGGGCTGCAACGTCACCCGCAACGCCTGGGTCGCGGCCGGCCTCCCGTGGCACGTCCCGGCAACCAGTGTCGACCGGCAGTGCGGCTCGTCCCAGCAGGCCGTCCACTTCGTGGCCCAAGGCGTGATCGCGGGCGCCTACGACCTGGCCATCGCGTGCGGCGTCGAGTCGATGACGCGGAGCCCGATGTCGAGCAACGCCCGGGGCGGCATCGGCCCGTTCAGCCCCGCCTTCCTCGAGGTGTGCAACGGCGTGCTCGGCATCCAGTTCTGGGTGGCCCAGGTCCTGGCCGACAAGTTCGGGGTCACCCGACAGGAGATGGACGAGTTCGCCGTCGAGAGCCACCGCCGGGCGGCCGCGAACACCGACTCCGGATGGTTCGCCGACGAGCTCGTGCCGGTCCCGATCCGGGACGCCGACGGCGTCGAGACCGGGGACCTCCTCACCGCCGACGAGGGGATCCGTCGGAACACCGACCGGTCCGTCCTCGCCGCGCTCCCGCCCGCGTGGGAGTCCGACGATCAGCCGGCGCCCGACATCACGGCCGGCAACTCCTCCCAGATGAGCGACGGCGCGTCCGCCATGCTCATCGCCGAGCGGTCGACCGCGGAGCGGCTCGGCCTGCCGATCCGGGCCCGCTTCGCGCACTTCGCCGTCCTCGCCGACGACCCGGT
>CALEYV010000080.1 GCA_937927875.1 uncultured Actinomycetes bacterium
CTGCGCGTGTCACGCGCCGCAGGGATCATGGCACTTCCCGATCACGCTCTCACCGCCCCCACCGACGAGGTGGTCGAGCTCGCCGACGACTCGCCGGAGGCGCTGCTCGAGCTGCTGGCGACGCGGGGCTGGGGCGACGGGCTGCCCGTCGTGGCGCCCACCCGGGCGCGCGTCGACGCCATGCTCGAGGGCGCCGGCGCCGATCCCGACCAGGTGCTCGGCGTCATCCCGCCCCGGGACGGGTCGGCGACGATGCGCACGGTGGCGGTGAACGCGGTGCTGGCCGGCTGCCCGCCGGCGGTCCTGCCCGTCGTCGCGGCGGCGGTCGAGGCGCTCACCCATCCCGAGGTGAACCTGCGCGGCGTGCAGGCGACCACCCATCCGGTGGCGCCGCTCGTGATCGTCCACGGCGAGGCGGTGGACCGCCTCGGGTTCAACGCCGGGGTCGGCGCCTTCGGGCCCGGCACCCGCGCCAACGCGACGGTGGGCCGGGCGGTGCGATTCGTCCTGCTGCACGTCGGCGGCGCCCGCCCCGGCGCCGGCGACGCGTCGACCCAGGGCCAGCCCAGCAAGTACACGTACTGCGTCGCCGAGCAGGCGGCCGCCAGCCCGTGGCCCGCCTACCACCGCAGCCGGGGCGTCGACGCCGCCAGCGCGGTGACGGTCGCGTGCGGCGAGAACCCGCACAACGCCCACGACATGGAGAGCGACGAGCCGGCGCGGCTGCTGACGAAGGTGGCGTCGGTGATGGCCACCCTCGGCAGCAACAACGCCCCCATCTCCCAGGGCGAGTTCTTCGTCGCGCTCTGCCCCGAGCACGCGGCGACGATCGCCGGCCACGGCTGGTCACGAGCCGACGTGCAGTCCTTCCTCTACGAGCGGGCCCGCCTCCCCCGGGGGGTGCTGCGCCGCGCCTTCGACGCGGTGGCCTGGCAGCCGTGGCTCGCCGCCATCGACGATGACGACGCGCTGCTCCCGATGACCGACCATCCCGACAACGTGCGGGTCCTCGTCGTCGGCGGCCCCGGCAAGCACTCGTGCGTCATCCCGAGCTGGGGCATGACCAAGAGCGTCACGGTCCCGGTGCAGGCGTGACGGGCAGCCTCGAGATCCTCTCCCCCGAGGGATCGGTGGCGACGGCCCCCCTCCACCCCGCGCCCCCGTTGTCGACGCTCACCGGGCGGTCCATCGCGGTGCTGGACAACGGGAAGCCGAACGCGCGGCTGCTGCTGACCCGCGTCGCGGAGCGGCTGGCCGCCCGCACGAACGCCGAGGTGTCGATCGTCACGGCGAAGGCGACCGCGGCCGAGCCGGCCGAGCCCGAGATCCTCCGCCAGCTCGAGGCGGCCCACGTCGTCGTGACCGGGTCCGCCGACTGAGGCTCCTGCACGTCGTGGAGTGTCCACGACCTGGTGCGGCTCGAAGCCGCGGGCGTTCCCACCGTCGTCGTCGCGACGAGCGCGTTCGTCGCGCTCGCGCACCAGACCGCCGACGCGTACGGGCTGCCCGGGGCTCGCATCGCGGTCGTGCCGCACCCGCTCGGCGGGATCGGCGCCGCCGCGGTGACGGCCAAGGCCGACGAGGCGGTCGAGGCCGTCCTCGAGCTGCTCACCGGCCGCGCGTGAAGGCGGTCCGGGCCACCGCCGACGGCGTCGTCGTCGTCGACGCGCCCGAGCCCACCGGTCCGGGCCGGCTCGTCGAGGTCGTCGCCAGCGGCATCTGCGGCAGCGACCTGCACCTGCTCGAACGAGGGCCGCTCCCCGTCACGCTCGGTCACGAGCTGGCCGGCCGGCTGGACGACGGGACCGTCGTCGCGGCCGACCCCGGCCTGCCCTGCGGCACGTGCGACCAGTGCCGAGCCGGCGCCGGCCATCGGTGCCGCACCGGCACCGAGCGCCTCCTCGGGCTCTCGCTCGACGGCGGCATGGCGGAGCGGGTGCTCGTCGGCGAGCCGGGGCTGGTGCCGCTCCCGGCCGGGCTGGCGGTCACCGACGCCTGCCTCGTCGAGCCGCTCGCGGTCGCCGTCCACGGGCTGCGGCTCGCCGACGCGGGCCCCGCGACGCGCCTCGCCGTCGTCGGCGGCGGCACGATCGGGCTCGCCGCGGTGGCGGCCGCGCGCGGCGCCGGCGTGACGGAAGTCGGCCTCGCGGCGCGTCACGACCACCAGCGCGCGGCGGGCGAGCGCCTCGGCGCGTCGGTGGTCGAGGACGGCGAGTACGACGTGGTCGTCGAGGCGGCCGGCACCGACGCCGCGCTCGAGCAGGCGGCGGCGCTGTGCCGACCGGGCGGCCTCGTCCTCTTCCTGAGCACCCACTGGAGCCCGGTCGCGATCCCGGGGATCCCGGCCCTCATGAAGGAGCTGGCGTTCCGCTGGTCGTACACCTACGGGTCGCACGGCGACGGTCGCGACCTCGACGACGCGGCGGCGCTCCTGGCCGCGGCGCCGGAGATCGCGTCGACGCTGATCACGCACCGGTTCCCGCTCGAGGACGCCGCGGCGGCGTTCCAGGTCGCGGCCGACCGCGCCGGCGGTGCCATCAAGGTGGTCCTGGAGCCGTGATCGACCTCGGCCTGACCGACCGGCCCGCGCTCGTGACCGGCGCCGGCGTCGGGATCGGCCGGGCGGTCGCGTGCTGGCTGGCCGGGGCCGGCTGCGACGTGGCGCTCGCGGACCGCGACGCCGACGCGCTGGCCGCCGCGACGGCCGAGATCCAGGCGACCGGCCGTCGCGCCGTGGCCGTGGAGGTCGACCTCCGCCGCGACGGCGGGGCGGAGGCGATGGTGCGGGAGGCGGTGGCCGCGCTCGGCGGCCTCGCGGTCGCCGTCAACAACGTCGGCAGCATGGCGGGGCTGGCGCCCGCGCCGTTCGTCGACCAGGACCAGCGGTACGTCGAGGAGGTCGTGGCCCAGAACCTGCTGCTGACCGCCGCCTGCTGCCGCGCCGAGGCCGGGGTGATGGCCCCCGCCGAGGACGGCGTCATCGTGAACGTGAGCTCGGGCGAGAGCACCCGCCCCGCGCTCGGGCTGGCCGCCTACGGCGCCGCCAAGGCGGCGATCAACCACCTCACCCAGACCCTCGCGGTCGAGCTGGGACGCCACGGCATCCGCGTCGTCGCCGTCGCCCCCGGCACCACGCTGACCCCGACCGTGCGGGCCGCGCTCACCGACGACTACGTCGACGCGCTCGTCGCCTCGATCCCCCTCGGTCGGATGAACGAGCCCGACGACCTCGCTCGCCTCGTCGTCGCACTCGCCTCCGACCTCGGCCGCGGTGTGACCGGCCAGCTCGTGCTCTCCGACAACGGTGCCCACCTCGCCCGCAACCGGCCCCGCCTGGAGACGACGTGACGGCGGTCCCGCCGGGGCTCGACGCCGGACTGGAGGCCGTCGCCGCCTTCCTCGGGCCGGACGGCGCCCAGGTCGTCGTGGAGTCCTGGGACGAGCGGGCCGGCGCCCTCTCGCTGCGCCTCGAGCTGGAGTCGGCCGAGTGCGCCGAGTGCGTCGTGCCGAGGCCACTGCTCGACCGGCTGCTGCTCGACGCCCTCCGTCGACACGCGCCGGCCATCCGGGTCGTGCAGCTCGCCGACCCGCGTGACGGCACCTGATGCCCGGATCAGTGGTCGCGGTCGTCACCGGCGCGGCCTCCGGCATCGGCGCCGCAACGGCCCGCCGGCTGGCCCGAGACGGCGCCCACGTCGTCTGCTGCGACGTCGCCGACCACGCCGGCCAGCTGGTCGCGGCCGAGATCGGCGGGGCCTACGCGCATCTCGACGTCAGCGACCCCGCCGCCTGGGACGAGCTGGCCGGTCGGCTCGCGAGCGACGAGCGGCGGCTGACGGCCGCGCTCCTGAACGCGGGCGTGCTCACCGCCCCGGTCCCGACCGAGTTCCTCGACGTGCCGCGGGCGCGACTCGAGCGGGTCCGGGGCGTGAACCTCGACGGGGTGCTGCTCGGCGTGCGCGCGCTGGCGCCCCTCATGACGGCGGACGGCGGCGCCATCGTGGCGACCGCGTCGCTCGCCGGCCTCGGTCCCTACGAGGACGACCCGATGTACGCCGCCACGAAGCACGCGGTCGTCGGCTTCGTGCGCAGCGCGGCGCCGCAGCTGGCGGCCCGCGGGGTGCGGCTCCACGCGCTGTGCCCGGGCGGCGTGCACACCGGTCTGCTCGCGCCCGAGCACCAGGCGCGGATCGCGGCCAGTGGCCGGCCCATGCTCGACCCGGCCGAGGTCGCCGACGCGGTCCTGGCGCTGCTGGCCGCCGAGCAGGCGGGGCTGGTGTACACGATCGTCGCCGGTCGCGGCGCGCAGCCCTACGAGTTCCGCGGCGTGCCCGGACCGCGGGCGCCGCGGCCCAACTCCTAGTCTGCGCCGGTGCCTCTCCCGCCCGACGCCCGCAGCACCTACGTCGCGCTCGATCCGCCGGAGGACGACCGGCGGGCGCGCAAGCACCGACTCGTGCGCGAGGTCAAGCGCGTCATCGAGCTCGTCGCGCACCTCGACAGCGCGACCGTCGACCCCGACGCCGTCGACACCGCCACCGAGCAGGCACGCGCGCTCGGCGACCGGCTCGCCCCTCTGCCCAGCCTGCTCGCCCACGGCGGGCTCGGCGCCCAGACCGGCCCCCAGGGGACGCTGCTCGAGCGCAGCGGGATCAGCGGCCGCAGCAACCCGCTCGCCCCGCCCGTGCAGTGGACGGTCACCGACGAGGGGACCCGCGGGTCAGCCGTCTACTCCCCCGCCTACGAGGGCCCGATCGGGCACGTGCACGGCGGCTTCGTCGCGGCCGCCTTCGACGACCTCATGGGCGCGGCGCAGGTCGCGTCCGGGCAGGCTGGCTACACCGGGACGCTGACGGTGAAGATGCTGCGGCCGACGCCGCTGCTGCGCCGCATCGACTACGAGGCCCACGTCGATCGCACCGAGGGCCGCAAGATCTGGGTCAACGCGTCGTCGTCGTGCGACGGCGAGCTCCTGGCCGAGGCGTCGATCGTGTTCATCGCCCCGAAGGACGGCAGCCGGCCCCGCTGACGGCCGCCGGTCGTCAGGCCGCCGGCCGCCACATCGGGACGCCGACGTCCTCGGCCGCCCGCACGAAGTAGGCCTCGACGGGCAGGCCGATGCGCACCGAGTCGGGGTCGCAGCCGGTGACGTTGCCCATCATCATCGGCCCCTCTTCGAGCTCCACCATCGCCACGACGTACGGCAGGTCGTCGCGGAACGGGCGCATCCCCATCTGGCGAACCACGGTGAACGTGTGCACCGTGCCCCGGCCGGTGCACTCGAGCCAGCGCGGCTCGCCGCCGCAGTGGGTGCACAGGGCGCGGGGGTAGAACTGGCGCTGGCCGCACTCGGCGCACTCCTGGATCAGGAGTCGTCCCTCGGCGGCCGCCGACCAGTAAGCGGCGTTGACCTCGTCGGTGGCGGGGAGCGGCCGCTGCCACTCCCCGTCCGGTGTCACGACCTCGCCCACCGCGCTCCTCTCCCCAGTTGCGGGATCACGGATGCTCGGCGCCGAGGATGGCGACGCCGATGCAGCTGAGCCAGCCGCCCGAGCCCGCGCAGAGCGCGACCTGGCAGTCCGGCACCTGGGCCTCGCCGGCCTGGCCCCGCAGCTGCCGGGCCGCCTCGATGAGCAGGAAGATGCCGCGCATCCCGGGGTGGTTCGACGACAGGCCACCGCCGTCGGTGTTCAGGGGCCACTTGCCGCCCCGCTTCAGGTTGCCCTCGGCCACGAACGGGCCGCCCTCGCCCTTGCCGACGAAGCCGATGCTCTCCAGCAGGATGAGGCAGGTGATCGTGAACGAGTCGTAGAACATCAGCATGTCGACGTCGTCGGGCCCGAGCCCGGCGCGACCGAACGCGGCGGGGCCGGCGGTGGCGCCCGCGCAGCTCGTGAAGTCGGGCGACTGGCTGACGTTCCAGTGCGTCTCGCCGCCGGCGGCGCCGAGCACGTAGACGGGCGGCTGGCGGAGGTCCTTCGCCCGGTCGGCGGTGGTCATGATGACGGCCCCGCCACCGTCGGTGATGGCGCAGCAGTCGAGCTTGTGCAGCGGGTCGGCGATCATCCGGCTGTTCACGACGTCGTCGACGGTGATCGGGTCCCGGTAGATCGCGTGCGTGTTCAGCATCGCGTACTCGCGCACACCGACCGCGATCTCGGCCAGCTGCTCGGGGGTGGTCCCGTACTCGTGCGAATGCCGGGCCGCGTGCATGGCGTAGGCGCCGACGAGCGAGTTGCCGTACGCGGCCTCGTACTGGATCGGCCCCGCGACCCGGGAGCCGGGGCGCTGGAACCCGCCGGTGCCGAGCCGGCGGCCCATGCGACTGAGCTGGTCCGACCCGTAGGTGATGAGCGCGACGTCGCAGAGGCCTTCGCGGATGGCCGCCGCCAGGTGCTGGACGTGGAACTCGAAGGACGAGCCACCGGTCATGGTGCCGTCGACGTAGCGGTGGTCGATGCGCAGGTACTCGGCCATCGTGACGGCGTCGTCGACCATGATCCCGCCGCCGCCCGCGCTCACGTAGCCGTCGATCTCGGCCTTGTCGATGCCGCAGTCGGCGAGGGCGCGCTGGAACGCCTGCACGTGGTGCTGAACCCCGTCCAGGTGCGGCGCCTTCGGGTAGTCGGACAGGCCCGTCCCGACGATCACGGGCGTGCGGTCCACGGGTTGCTCCCTCGCGGCCTCGGTGCTGACGGCGGCGTCAGTGAAGCACACCGGTCGCGCGTGGTGCCACGCCGCATCCGGGTCTGACGGCCCGTCAGGCCGCCTCGTAGAGTCGGGCCGATGGAGTTCAACCTCGCCGACCTCTTCGAGCACGCCGCCGACCACTTCGGGGACCGCGAGTACGTGGTCGCGGAGGGCAAGCGGCGCACCTACGCCGAGACCGAGGCCCGGGCGAACCGCCTCGCCCACCACCTCGCGGCCCAGGGCATCGACCCCGGCGACCACGTCGGCATCTACGCCTACAACTCGGTGGAGTGGGTGGAGACCCT
>CALEYV010000081.1 GCA_937927875.1 uncultured Actinomycetes bacterium
AGCTCGGCGTCGATCCCGATCGAGGCGGCTCCGCCAATCAGGCCGCCGTCGCGTCATTCCTGTCTTTCTCGGCGGGGGCGATCATTCCCCTTCTGCCGTGGTTCTTCCTCACCGGCACGCCCGCCATCGTCGGGTCGATCGTGGTAGGGGTCGTCGCGGCCGCGAGCCTTGGTGCAGCGATTGGGTCATTCACCGGGCGGGGAAAAGTGCGCACCGCGCTCCGCCAACTCACCGCCGCGACGGTGGCGGCCGCGATCACCTTCGGCGTCGGCGCACTCCTCGGAGTCAGCACCCACTAATAGCGCCGGAGGGTCGGAGACACTCTCCGTTCGCACTGCGACCTTCGGGCTGCCCGACGAGATCGAGCTCCTGACACTCAGCGCCCAAGCGCCGCGCCCTCCGAGCGCGGGTCGGCCGCCGCGGCATATCCGGGTCGCTCCAGCCGGATGACGTGCGCGTGCCCGAACCGCGAGTCGTACGGGAGCTCGACGAGCACCCGGTGGCCGCGGGATCGCAGCCCGTCGAGCACGTCGGGCGCGAAGCGCGACTCGGCGTGCACGGTCCAGGTCCCCGGGTCGACCCGCCACCGGGGCGCCCGGAGCGCGTCGGCCGGATCGGCGCCGTCGTCCACGAGGTGGGTCAGCAGCTGGACGTGGACCGCGGCCTGGGCGTCGCCGCCCATGCTGCCGAACACGAGCCACGGCTCACCGTCCCGGAGCGAGAGGGCCGGGATCAGCGTGTGCATGGGCCGCTTCCCGGCCTCGAACGCGTTGGCCCGGTCCGCGTCCAAGGAGAAGGAGGAGCCGCGGTTGTTGAGGTTGATCCCCCACTCCGCGATGTGGATCCCGGACCCGAAGGAGAGGAAGTTCGACTGGATGAGGCTGACCAGCAGGCCGTCGGCGTCGGCCGCGCACAGGTAGGCGGTGCCGCCCCGCTGGAGCGAGCCGACCTCGGGGTGGGCGGCGGTGTCGGCGCGGATGGCGGCCCGCCGGGACGCCACGTGCGAGTCGCGGAGCAGGTCGGCGGCCGCGTTCGGCATGAACGCGGGATCGGTGACGAACGTGTCCCGGTCGGCCAGCGCCTGCTTGAGCGCCTCGATGAGGAGGTGCTCGCGGGCGGCGCCCGGATCGGGCCGGGGGCAGGCGTCGAGGATCCGCAGCGCCTCGAGCGCCGCCACGCCCTGGGTCGGCGGCGGGAGCTCGACGACCTCGACGTCGCGGAACGGCGCCCGCAGCGGCGCCACCCACTCGCCGGCGTGGGCGGCGAAGTCGCGGGGCCGGTGGTCGGCGCCGTGCTCGCTCAGCGTGGCCACGATCGCCTCCCCGATCGGGCCCCGGTAGTAGGCGTCGGGGCCGTCCTGGGCCATGCGCTCGATCGTGCGGGCCAGGGGCGGCTGGCGCAGCCAGGTGCCGGCGGTGACGTCGGCGTAGACGCGCCGCCACGCCTCGAACCAGGGCTGGGACCGGTAGAGGCGGGCCGCCTCGGCGAAGATGGGCGCCGCCTCGGCGGTGACCGGGAAGCCGTCACGCGCGTACGTGATCGCGTCGGCGGCCAGCGTCGCGAAGTCGAGGCTCCCCCACTCGCCGAGCAGGTCGAACCAGCCCGCCACCGCGCCGGGCACCGTCACCGAGTCCGGGCCGATGAACGGCATGTAGGTCGTGCCGGCGCGCTCGGCGACGCCGTCGCGCGTCGCCTCGGCGCCCGAGCGGCCCGAGCCGAGGTAGCCATGGAGGCGGCCGTCCCAGACGACCGCGAACACGTCGCCGCCAAAGCCGCACAGGTACGGCGCCACGACCCCGAGGGTGAGGTTGGTGGCGATCGCGGCGTCGAGGGCGTTGCCGCCCCGGGCCAGGACCGCCAGGCCACTGGCCGAGGCCAGGTAGTGCGGGCTCGCCACCGCACCCCGGGGGAACCGGCGGGCCGTCACCGGTGCCGACCCCGTCGGCGGCGCGGGGCGTGGGCGGCCTCGTGGGCGCCCACGCTGATGCTCAGCGTCACCGGGCCCTCGCTCGTCGGTTGTCGACTCGGTGGCTCAGCGCGGCCGGGCGCGCGCTGACGCGGCGGCCGTGCGGATGACGAGCGACACTACCCCGGGTCAGCCGACACCGAGCCAGCCGAGCACGGTCTGGGCCACCACGGTGAGCGCGAGGGCGCTGACGCCGACGACGGACACGGTGGCGACGGCGCGGAAGCGGGGCGAGTTGACGGCGTCGCCGAGCACGGAGCGGCGGTTCGCGAGCACGAGGATGAACGCCAGGATGATGGGCGTGATCACGCCGTTCAGGATCTGGGTGTTGATGAGGAGCTTGATGAGGTTCCCCGGGATCAGCGCCACCGCGGCGCCGACCGCGACCTGGACCGTGAAGAGGCCGACGAATAGCGGCGCCTCCGAGATGCGCCGCGAGACCGAGCGCTCGGCGCCGACCGCCTCGGTCAGCCCGTAGGCGGTCGACAGCGGCACCACCGCCGCCGCCAGCGCCGACGCGCCGAGCAGCCCGACCGCGAACAGCGCGAACGCGCCGCTGCCGGCCACCGGCTCGAGGGCGCGGGCGGCCTGGTCGGCCGACGCGAGCGGACCGTGGCCGCCGATGGCGGCCGCGGTGGCGATGATGATGCAGACGCTGATCAGGTTGGCGAAGATCGCCCCGCCGACGCTGTCGAGTCGCTCCCGCGGGTAGTCGTCGGGCCCGATGCCCCGGTCGACGACCGCCGCCGCCTGGTACAGCTGCATGTACGGCGTGATCGTCGTGCCCACCAGCGCCACCGCCAGCACCAGGAAGCCGTGGCTGGCCACGAAGTGCGGCAGCACGGTGTTCGAGGCGACCTGGCCCCAGTCCGGCGACCCGAGGATCAGCGCCACCGGGTAGGCGAGGAACGCGACCGACAGCAGCAGGAACACCCGCTCCGCGTACCGGTAGGTGCCGAGCACCACCACCGCCCAGATGACGACGGCCGCGATCGGCACCGCGAGGTAGCGGGAGACGCCGAACAGTTCGAAGCCGGCGCCGATGCCGGCGAACTCCGAGACGACCAGCCCGAGGTTGGCGACGACGAGGCAGACGACGGCGAAGCTGGCGATCCGGAGCGAGAACTGCTCCCGGATCAGCGAGACGAGGCCCTCACCCGAGTACGCGCCGAGGCGGGCCGACATCTCCTGCACGACGACCAGCGCCACCGTCACGAGCACCATCAGGAAGAGGGTGCGGTAGGCGAACTGCGCGCCCGCCGACGCGTAGGTCGCGATCCCGCCCGCGTCGTTGCCTGCGTTGGCCGCGATCACCCCCGGGCCGAGGATGGCCAGCAGCGCGACGACGCGGCGCCGGCGCCGGCCGACCAGGCGGGTGAAGGGCTGGATCATGAGTGACGGACATGGAGGCGGTGGCGACCGCGGGTCGGGACGAGGGCGTCGATGACGTCGTCGGCGAGGATCCGGCCCATCGGGCGCTGGTCGTCGTCGACGACGAGCACCGAGGTGTGCCGGCTGTCGATGAGCCGGTCGACGACGTCGGAGAAGGGCGCGGTCGCCAGGACCGTGATCGGCTCCGTCTCCGAGACCAGCTCCTCGACGCGCTGGTCGGGGTCGGCGACGAGCAGGTCGACGACGGGGATGTCGTCGATGACCCGGCCGTCGTCGTCGACCGCGACGACGGCGGCGAGGTCGTGGCGGTCGTCGGCGCGGCTGACCTCGGCCTGAACGTCGGCGACGCGGTCGTCGCAGCGGGCGACGAGGAGCCGGGTCGTCATGAGCCCGCCCGCTGTGCTCTCGGGGAAGGCGAGGAGGGGTCGCAGCTGGCTCGCGACGGCCGGTGTCATGGCCGAGAAGACCTCGTGGAGCTCGTCGTCGTCGAGGTCGCGCAGGGCGTCGGCGGCCTCGTCGGGCTCCATCGCGCCCAGCAGCTGGGCGACCCGCGCCGGCGGGAGGTCGCGCAGCAGCGTCCGGAGCTCGTCGGGCTCCATCTCCTCGAGGACGTCGGCGGCCGAGTCGGGCTCGAGAGTGTCGAGCAGCTCGTGGCGCTCGGTGCGGCCGAGCTCCTCGAGGATGTCGGCCAGCTCGCTCGGGTGCAGACGCGACAGCTCGCGGTTCTCACGCCGGAGCCGGATCGGTCCCGGGTCGACGCCGAAGGGCTGGATGGCGGCCCAGTCGATGACGCGGTCCGGGGTCGGTCGGGCCCGCCAGCGGGTCGGCCCGAGCCGGCGCAGGAGCGACTGGTAGCCGACGTCGACGCCGACCAGCCGCCACCCGTCGACGACTCGGGCCAGGTAGAGGTCGGACGCGCGCACGACCCGGACCCCGTCGACGTCGACGAGCTGGTGGTCCAGCACGTCGCCGGCGAGGAGCACCTCGCCCGGGCGGCGGTCGAATTCGCGCAGGGAGAAGCGCGCCGACCGGAGCTCGATGCCGGCCCGGTTCACGTCGGCGATCTGCTCCGCCGGCACGTAGGCGAGCCGCCGCCCGACTCGTAGGACGGCGCCGGTGATCGGCGGGTACGGCTGGCCGTCCCAGCGGGCCACGAGGTCAGCGAGCCGGCCCACCTCGGAGCCGCCGCTGATCCGGACCGGGCGCCCGACGAGGCCCGCCAGCGACACCAGCGCGTTCGCGACGGCCCGGTTGGCGAGGAGACGCTCGGCCCGCCGGTCGCGGCGGCGCCGCAGCGCAGTCGGGCTTGGGAAGGATGGACGTCGGGCCATGAGGTCCTCCGGGGTGCGGGCGGGCGAGAGCCCGCGCCATCCGGGCGGACCGCGACGTGTTCGCTAGTGGCGCGGAGGCCCGGAGCGGGTTGATCGACGACTGGGACTCGGAGGTTCGCTTCGTCGTCGCATCCGCCTCACCTCCTCGGGCCGGGCGCCGCCATGGCGCGCCACGCAAATCACCGCGACATGATACGCGACGAGGCCGCGGTGACGCACGCGAACTGCCGCGCACGCGTGCTTGCGATCGATCAGCGCAGCGTGGGGCTGTCCGGTCCGCCGAACGCGTCGACGATTCGCTGCTGCACCTGCGCCCGGGCGGCGCCGTCGGCCGGCAGCCGCGGTGGACGCGGCGGGCCGCCGGGCCGGCCGAGCAGCTCGAGCGCGGTCTTCGTCGCGGTGAGCCCCCCGAGCGCACGGGTCGTGGTGTAGAGGCGCAGCAGCGTCTCGAAGGCCTGCTCCAGGCCGGCCCGGTCCGAGGCCTGCCACCGGTCGATCACCGAGGCGCAGAGCTGCGGCGCGAGGTTCGCGTCGGAGCTGAGGAACCCCTGCCCACCCAGCGCGAGGCAGGTGAGGGCGTGCATCGGCCCGCCCACGTGCACGTCGGCCCGCCCGTCGACGGCCTCGACGACGCGGACGAGGTAGTTGACGTCGTTCGTCGAGCAGTTCACGCCGACGACCCGCTCGTCGCCGACCACCGAGGCGATGAGCTCGACCGGCAGCAGGTAGCCGACGCTCTCGTGCGTGGAGAGCACCACCGGACGCGAGGTCGCCGCCAGCACGTCGTACAGGTACCGCTCGAGCTCGCGAGGCGAGGGCCGGTTCCCGTGCCCGGGATCGAGCGAGTACAGCTGTACCGCGTCGACGCCCAGCTCCTCGGCCCGACGGGCCCGCGCCACCATCTCGGCCGAGGTGCGGGGCTCGACGCCCATGGCCCGCACCGGGACGTGCCCGCGCAGCTCGTCGACGCCGATCTCGAGGACCCGGCTCGTCTCCCGGTCGTCGAGCGTGTAGCCCTCGCCGCTGCCGCTCCCGGCCAGGTACACGCCGACGCCGGCGTCGCGCATCCGGCGCAGGTGGGCGCGCAGGCCGTCCTCGTCGAGCGCGCCGTCGGCGGTGAACGGCGTGATGCTCACCACGAACGTGCTCGGGGGACGCGGGGCCATGGTCATCCGCTTTCGTTCCGCGGTGGAAGCAGGCGGCTGGAGTCTAGGAAGCGACCACTACGATCGAGCCCCGACGTGACCAGGTGGACGACATGACGGGCGCCGCGGGCCGCTACCGGCTGATCTCGGCCGACAGCCACGTGAACGAGCCGCCCGACCTCTGGACGAGCCGGGTCCCGGCCGCGATGCGAGACCGCGCCCCGCGCATCGAGCGCTTCGAGGAGGGCGACGCCTGGGTCCTCGAGGGGGTCGCCGACCCGATCAACTTCGGGATGAACGCCTGCGCGGGGCTGGAGCCGGAGGCGATGCGGCGCTGGGTCCGCTTCGAGGACCTCCGCCCCGGCGGGTACGACCCGTCGGCGCGCGTCACCGAGATGGAGCGAGACGGGGTCGACGCCGAGATGCTCTACCCCACCCCGCGCCTCTCCCAGGCGATCGTCGCCAACCCGGACCCCGACTACCGGGCCGCGATGATGCGCGCCTACAACGATTGGCTCTCCGAGTTCGTCGAGTTCGCGCCGGACCGGTTCGGCGGCCTGGCCCTGCTCCCGAACTGGGGAGCCGAGGCCGCGGTCGCCGAGCTCGACCGGGTTCTCGAGCGGCCGGGCGTGCGGGGTGTCGTCATGGGCTGCTACCCGAACGGCACGCTCACCATCGACCCGAGCGACGACAAGGTCTGGGGCCGGCTCGCCGAGCAGCGCGTCCCGCTCGCCATCCACGTCAGCCTGTCCACCACGATGCCGGCCGCGCACACCGCCCAGCTGCCCGGCTACGGCCGCTTCTTCGACGCCCCCAACCGGATGATCGAGCTCATCTTCGCCGGCGTGTTCGACCGGTTCCCCGAGCTCGACGTGGTGTTCGCCGAGGTCGACTTCGGGTGGGTCCCGTACGCGAAGGAGCAGATCGACAACAACTTCCACCGCTTGGAGCCGATGACCCGCTTCGGCCTCGCCGCCCCGCCGAGCGAGTACATCGAGCGCCACTTCCACTTCGGGTTCATGACCGACACCTTCGGCATCCGGAACCGCCACGACGTCGGCGTCGAGCGGCTCCTCTGGTCGAGCGACTACCCGCACATCAGCGCCGACTGGCCCTCGTCCTGGCGGAGCATCCAGTCCGCCTTCTCCGGCGTGCCGGCCGAGGAGCGCCAGCTGATCCTGGCCGGCAACACCCAGCGCCTGTACCGGTTCCCGGCTTAGCCGGGCCGGCGGGGGCGCCGCCCACGCGGGGCAGGATGGGAGCAGCCGGACCGAGCACCGACCGAGGAGCCGCCATGGCCATCGCCGTGATCAACCCCGCCACCGGCGAGACGGTCAAGACCTTCGAGCCCCTCTCGGACGCCGAGCTCGAGACGCGGCTCGCCGCCGCCGCGGACGCGGCCCGGACCTACCGGCACACGACCTTCGCCGAGCGCGCGACGTGGATGCGGGCCGCGGCCGACCTCCTCGAGCGCGACCTCGAGGAGGTGGGGCGACTCATGACGAGCGAGATGGGCAAGACGCTCGTCGCGGCCAAGGCCGAGGCCCAGAAGTGCGCCACCGCCTGCCGCTTCTACGCCGACCACGCGGCGGGGTTCCTCGCCGACGAGCCGGCCGACGCGTCGGCGGTCGGCGCGTCGCGCGCCTACACCACCTACCAGCCGCTGGGCGCGGTGCTGGCGATCATGCCGTGGAACTTCCCGCTCTGGCAGGTCATGCGGTTCGCGGCGCCGGCCCTCATGGCCGGCAACGTCGGGCTGCTCAAGCACGCGTCGAACGTCCCCCAGACCGCGCTCTACCTGCAGGACCTGTTCATCGAGGCCGGGTTCCCGGCCGGCGCGTTCCAGGCGCTGCTCATCGGGGCCGGCCCGGTGGAGCGGGTGCTACGCGACCCGCGCGTCGTGGCGGCCACGCTGACCGGCAGCGCCCCGGCCGGGCGGGCGGTGGCGTCGGTGGCCGGCGCCGAGATCAAGCCCACCGTGCTCGAGCTCGGCGGCAGCGACGCCTTCCTCGTGCTGCCGTCGGCCGACCTCGACCGGGCGGCGCAGGTCGCGACGACCTCCCGCTGCCTCAACAACGGCCAGAGCTGCATCTCCGCCAAGCGCTTCATCGTGCACGAGGCCGTCGCCGACGAGTTTGAGACGCGGTTCGTGGCCGCGATGGCCGCCCAGCGGGTCGGTGACCCGATGGACCCGGCCACCGACATCGGCCCCCTCGCCACCGAGCAGGGCCGCGACGACGTCGAGGCGCTCGTCGGCGACGCCGTCGAGCGGGGCGCGGTCGTGCGCTGCGGCGGCGAGCGGCCGCCCGGCCCGGGCTGGTACTACCCGCCCACCGTGGTCACCGACATCACGCCCGCCATGCGCATCTACCACGAGGAGGTGTTCGGGCCGGTGGCGGCGCTCTACCGGGTGCCGAGCCTCGACGAGGCGATCCGGCTGGCCAACGACACCGAGTTCGGGCTCGGCTCGAACGTCTGGACCAACGACCCCGACGAGCAGGCGCGGTGCGTCCGGGACGTCGAGGCCGGCGCGGTGTTCGTGAACGGGATGACGACGTCGTTCCCCGAGCTCCCCTTCGGCGGCGTGAAGGCCTCCGGCTACGGCCGGGAGCTCTCGGCCCAGGGCATCCGGGCCTTCTGCAACGTCAAGACGGTCTGGGTCGGCTAGCCCGGGTCGAGCCGGCGCTCAGCGCGCGCCGGGGCGGGTGTGGTGCGCGAAGAAGGCCAGGATCACGTCGGCGGCGTTGATGTCCTGGGTCGTCCGCCCCAGGGCCGGGATGTCGAGGCTGCCGGGCCAGGTGTGGCCGCCGCCGACGATGCTGTAGAGCACGACGTCGGTGCCGGCGGTGCAGCCGCGGTAGGTGGCGCGCTCGACCTCGGGGGTGAGCATGCGGTGGATCGGCGTCCGCACGCAGTGGTCGCGGGCGGCCCAGGCCGCGACCTCGTCCGGCTCCGGGTACACGTGGATCCCGAGTGACGCGCCGAGGCTGGCGAGCCCGCTGCCGAGGCCACCTCCGCCGTACGGGACGATCGGGTCGCTCGTGCCGTGGAAGTCCAGGACCGGGAGCGGCGGGCCCTTCGGGCACGGGGCGACCAGGTTCAGGCCCGCCACCGGCGCGATGGCGGCGAGCCGGCTCGGGATGCGACAGGCGAGCAGCGCGGTCATGCCGGCCCCGTTCGAGATCCCGGTCGAATCGACCCGGGTCGGGTCGATGCAGCGCGTCGCCTCGAGGTGGTCGATGAGCGTGCTCGCGTAGGCGACGTCGTCCGGCGTCGCCAGCGTCTGGGGGACGATGTTCCAGAACCCGATGGGCTGGGTGCCCTCGGGCGTCGCGACGACGAAGCCGTGCTTCGGCCCCTTGTCCTCGAGCTGGCTGTAGACGGCCTGCTGGATGGCGTTGGACCCGAGGCCGTGGAAGTTCAGGATGAGCCCGAACGGGCCCTTCCCGGGCGGCACCGCGAGCCGGTACGTGCGCGTCGATCCGCCGACCGGCACGCTCTCCGTCGTCACCCCGGGCACGCTCGGCTGGCTGCAGCCGGCCGAGTGCGGGGCGACCCGGGCCGTCGACGCACCGGCGGGGGCCACGCCGCCGGTCACCAGCAGCGCGCCGCACGCGGCGACGACGAGACGCCGCCACCCGGTGCCCGGGCGGCCTCGCGCGAGGTCGTCGCGGTTGCGGTGCGATGTCATGCGCGGGCGACGCTAGTGCGGCCGTCGCCCAGTGCGGCGGCAGTCACGCGACCTGCTCCGTCGGCTGCACCGTCATCCGGATGTCGTGGCGCGCGACGGCTCCCGCCCACCCCCGAAGGGACGTGCGGGAGCCGCGTCGCTCGTGGGATCAGTACCCGTAGCCGGAGCGGGAGCTCCCGCCGGAGCTGCCACCCGAGTTGCCGCCGGAGCCGCTGCTCGAGCTGGACCCGGCCATTGTCGTCGGGGTGGTGACCACCATCCCGGTCGGCGAGACCACGTGCCAGATGTTGCCGGCGAAGCCCTGGCCCTTCACGTCGCCGGCCGCGTTGTCCATGGCGAACATGTAGAGCGGGTGCCCGTTGTAGACGACCTGCATCCCGTTGGCGCCGTTCAGGATCGTGAGCTTCGTGGCGTCGACCCCCGAGCCCGCGGTCGGCATGCCGGTCGCGGTGAGCGGTGGCCAGAGACTCGTGCACCCGCCGGTGCACGTCGCCATCGTCGCCGTGTCCTTGTCGAGCTCGTAGAGCGTGCGACCGTTCGACGCCACGAGGATCATCCCGAGGCTCGAGTTCGCGACGCTGACCGTCGCCGGCGCCGCAGGGGCGGTCGTCGTCGCGGCGGCCTTCTTCGAGCTGCTCGACGAGACGTTGCCCGACGACCCCCCGCCGCACGCCGCCAGCACGACGCTCAGGCCGAGGCCGCCGACGGCAATGAGTCCTTTCCTCACGGTGCTTTCCTCCCGCATGGTGTGGTGTCCCACAGGACTACGGCCCAGCCCCGCGAACGGTTTGCCGCCGGGCCCGGGTGAGAGGACGGGGGTCGCTAGCTGGCTTGCGCCTGCGGGACCCAGGCGGGCCCGTCGGCGGTCGCGGGCGCCCGCCAGTGGATGGGCCGCGGCCCGCCCTCCAAGACCGGCCGCCGGCGCCCGTGAGCCCGACGACGACGGCCCAGGCGCCGCACGTCCACGAGGTCAGCGATCATGGACGGCTGGGCCGAGCCGACGCCGCACCAGATCGCCAGCCACGCGATGCCACCGGCCCCGGCCAACCGGGCCCAGCCCGCCAGCCCGACCACGGTCGCGATGAGCACCCACGCGCTCCAGAACCACCGCGAGTGCTCCGCGCCGGCCCGCCACGTCCGTCGGCGCGGAGCGGCGAGGAGCGACAGCGCGGCGACGGGGAGCGCCAGCAACGACAAGGGCAGCGGGCCCGGCGTCATCGGGCGGCCCCCCGCGACCCTCGAACACGCCGCACACCGAGATGTCGACGCCCGGCCGCCGCATCTGTAGGGCGGTGGGCGGGGTCAGGGCCGGTCGAACGCGCGGACCGGCTCGCCGAGGTGGCGCCAGAACTCGACCACGGGCTGGGCCGGGAACCCGACCGTCACCGCGCCCGGGACGCCGGGGAGCGGCGCGCAGTCGGGGACGGTCTCGCGGATCTGGTCGCACCAGGCCTGGTCGGCGTCGCCGACGATGATCCGGGTCCGCCGCCGCCGGTCCTCGTCGTGGAGCCGCCACGTGCGCCGCTCGAAGCGCGGGTACAGGGTGTGCAGCTCCCCGTAGTGGAGCGCCTCGCACGCGTACGGCAGGCGGACGTCGATCCGGAACACGACCAGGTCGGTGCCGGCCTTGGGGGCGGCGGCGGCGAGCGCGTCGCAGCGCTGCGTCACGCCGGTCACCGACACGACCCCGGCAAAGGCGTCCCGCTGCGACAGCCGGACCACGTTGGCCATCCGGTGGTCGAACGTCGCCGTGCGCACCGCGAAGGTGGCGACCACGGCCATCGTCACCGCGCCGAGGGCGACCAGGGCCCGCCGGTCGGTGACGCGGACGGTCCCCGATTCGGCGAGCAGGTACACGAGGAACCAGAGGAGGAACGGCAGCTCGAGGAAGAACCGGCCGTGCCACAGGTACACGGCGTCGACGGCGAAGGTGATCTTGTTCGTCGACAGCGCGTACAGGAACCCGACGACGGCGATCAGCGGCGGCACCGCGTACCGCACCCGCCGGGTGCGCAGGAGCAGGACGGTGAGGACGACCATGCCGACGAGCGGCACGACGTACCAGCGGGCCACCTCGGGCTCGGCGGGCGCCAGGTAGCGCGAGACGTGACTGACCGCGGTCGTGAAGGCGTGCGCCTTCGGGACGAAGCTACCGGCCTTGTAGAAGTCGTAGTCGGGGTGGGCCCGGTAGAAGAGGAAGGTCCCGACCAGCCAGGCCGCCGGCGCGGCGAGGCCGAGCGCGCCGGCGACGAGCACCCGCCGGTTCGAGCGGTTGGCGAGCAGCGCGAACGCGGCCGCCGGCACCACGAGCAGCGCGGAGCCGAAGTCGAAGGCGACCCCGAGGCCGGCCAGGACCGTGAAGCCGAGCACGTGGCGGTACGAGCGGGGCGACCAGAGGAGCAGCGCGGTGCCGGCGCAGGCGAGGAAGGAGCCGGCGTCCCGGCCGCCGGCCGACGAGGCGGCGAGCAGCGAGTCGGTGGAGAGCACGACCGGGGCCGCGACGGCCAGCACCGCCACCACCCGGTGGCCGCGCCGCCAGGCCGCGGCCGCCAGCAGCAGCCAGCTGGCGATCGCCAGCAGCGCGCTCGACGCCGCGCCGGCGGTGGGCAGCGCGACACCGAGCCGGCGGAGGATCTCGGTGGGGATGGCGCCGAACATCGTGAAGTACGACTGGCCGTAGAAGTTCGGCTGGAAGAAGCGCAGCGACCCGAGGTCGCGCCCGCCGAGCCACAGCAGCGCATGGTCCTCGTTCATCCAGTGCCGGCTGTGGGCCAGCAGCAGGTGCACCTGGTCGACCGCCAGCAGCCCGAGCACCACCGCGGCCGCGCCGAGGACCGCGTGCCGACGCCCGATGGCGCGCCCAGCCGGGCGTTGTCCCCCCACGCGTTCCCCTCTCTCGGCGGGTCCGGCGGTCCCCGGGGCGTCGCATCGTCGCCGCCGAGCGGCGCGAATTGTACAAATGGCCCCGCGCGGTCCCTGAACGGGCGGCGACGGGCGGAGGAACAGGAGACGCCGCCGGTTGCGCGCCGAGGCTCACTACCGTATTGCTCGACCGGTGCTCAACCGCGAGTGGGGCCACGCCGTAACCAAGGGGTCCGGGCGAACGCGGGCGGGCACCACTGGCGGCCGAACGAGAGGGCAACCATGAGCCGAGGCTCGACGGCGTGCAGGCGCGTCGCCGATCTCCGGTGCCCGCGGTGAGCCGCTTCCGCGGCCGGGCGCGGCTGGCGGTCGGTGTCGCGGCGGTCGCGATCCTCGGCGCCGCCTGCTTCCCCCTCCCTCCCCCGCTGCCGACGCCGGTGTCGCAGTACTGCGGGTCGAGCACGCCGACGACGCCATCCGAGTACCAGGCCGCGTTCCTCGGCCTACGCCACACGTACACCGAGTGGGTGGCGGCCGACGGCGCGGTGCCGGTCGACCTGCCCGACGGGCGCCGCGTGTACATGTTCGGCGACACGTTCATCGGGACGTCGAACGCAGCGGGCATCGTCGACGCCTCTGACCCGCTGGTCAACAACAGCTTCGTGGTGCAGAACGGGCCGTGCCTCAGGCCGCTCATGGGCGGCGCGCCCCACGCCCGGAGCAGCCTCATCCCGGGCCCGTCGGCGAACGAGTGGTACTGGCCGGCGGCGGGCGTGGTCGAGAACGCCTCCACGCTGCGCGTGATCCTCTGGCACATCCTCCGGGGCAGCGGCGGCTCCCTCAGCTTCCAGCCCGTCGACATGCAGGTGGCGACGTTCTCCCTGCCGAGCCTGACGCTCCAGAGCGTGCAGCCGATGCCGATCCCGACCAGTGTCGACCGGCCCTACGGCGCCACGGTCCTGGTCGCCCCGGACGGCTACCTCTATCTCTACGGCCGTGACAACAACCGCGACCAGTACGTCGCCCGGGTCCAGCAGGGCCAGCTGCTCACCGGCACCTACCAGTTCTGGGGTGACCCCGGCACCGGAGCTCAGTGGCAGTCGGACCCGACGAAGGCGGTCCCGCTGGCCGTGAACAACATGCCCGCGCTCCTGCCCCAGCTCGGGACCGGGCAGGGCCCGTCGGCGGAGATGTGGGTCGTCCCCTACCAAGGTGGCTACCTGGCTACGGCCAAGCCGGCCGAGATCTTCAGCGGCACCGTGTCGGTGTTCACCGCCCTGCACCCGGAAGGGCCGTGGACATGGAACGAGAATGTCGCGATCACGCCGCCGACTCCGGGTTCCGGCGTCCCCGACGGGTCCGGGCTGGCCTCGTACGGCGCGTACACGCTCAGCCCCACCGGGACGCCGGTCGTCGTCTACAACACGAACCAGTTCCCCGGCATCTCCAACCCGCCGCCGCTCAGCATCTACAACTACGGGCCGCAGTTCGTCACGCCGAGCGCGCCGCTGCCGACCATCCCGTAGTCGCGCTCGGTTCGGCGTCTGTCTCTTATACACATCTGACGCTGCCGACGATCTTACGCGTGTA
>CALEYV010000082.1 GCA_937927875.1 uncultured Actinomycetes bacterium
TACGTCGCTTCCTCAGGAGCTTGCACGCGCTCCCAGATCCGCGCCGCAGCCGTTCGTTCAGCCGGTGGCCACGCGCGAGCGGTCGCGCCGCGCGTTCGCCGGCGAGCAGTCCCTACTCGGTGGCGATGGCGTCGAGGGCGTCGAGGCGGGCCGCCCGCCACGCGGGCGGAAGCGCGGCCACGACGCCGGCCGCGACAGCGAGTGCGATCAGGACCACGAGCTGAATCACGGGGAAGCTGAGGACGGTGACGCCCTGGGGGCGAAGCGCTCGCGTGAAGACCCAACCCCAAAACAGGCCGAGAGCGGTTCCGACCACGCCGCCGATCGTGGCGACGATGACCGATTCGGCGCGAATCATGCGGCGGAGCTGGCGCCGGGACATCCCGACCACCCGGAGCAGTCCGAGCTCGTGGGTCCGCTCGAAGACCGACAGCGCCAGCGTGTTGACGATCCCGAGCACGGCGATGATCTCGGAGAGCATCAGCAGCGCGACTGCGACGGCCAGGAAGCGGTTGACGAGCTGCTCCTGGTCGGCCTGGTACTGGCGCCGGGTGAACACGTTGATGTTGGGGAAGCCGGAGGCGAGCGTCCGCCGCACGAGCGCGATCGCGGCGGTCGCCTGCCCCGGGCGGGCGCGCACGTAGACGAGCGTGTCGAGGACCTTGGAGCCGAACCCCTGCTCATAGGCGGGCAGGGCCACGATGAAGCCGACCGGGAACCCGCCGGTGAAGTCGCGCTGGTCGTAGATGCCCGCCACCCGGAGGATCTCGATGCCCTGCGGGAACTGGACGTCGACCTGGCTGCCGACGTGGAGCCCGTACTGCCGGCTCGAGTCCTGCGCCACGAGCACCCCGTCGTTGCCCATCGCGCCGATGCTCCCGGCGCGGAGCCGGAGGTCGAGGACCTGCGCGAGGTGCGACGGCGCGGCGCCGGCGACGGTCTCCTGGTTCCCCCCGACCGGCACCCGCACGTTGCCGAACCGGAACGCGGTGACGCCGGCCACTGGTGGCAGCTGGGCGACCCGCTGCGCCACCTCGGGCGAGAACATCGCGAACTGCTGGGCCTTCAGGACCACGTCGGCCCGGATCCCGTCGCTGACGGCGCGCCGCACCGAGGCCTTCGCCGAGTCGCCGAAGATCGCTACCAGCCCGACGAGCGCGAGCCCGATGACGAGCGCGGACGCGGTGGCGGCCGTGCGCCGGGGGTTGCGCATCGCGTTGCCGCGGGCGAGGTGGCCGGCGACGCCGGCCGAGCGCAACGCCCGTCCGAGAAGCGCGGCCAGCGGCGTGGCCAGCGCGGCGAGCAGTAGCAGCGTGCCCACGAGCACGAGCACGGCGCCGAGCGCCACCCACCAGATCTCTCGCAGCACGTCGGACGGGTACTTGGTCCGGTCGAACCCGATGATCAGCGCCGGAACGCCCGCGCCGGCCACGACGATGCCGAGGAGCGCGCGGACCCGGAGCGGTCGGGGCGGCCGTGCCGGGAGGTCGGCGGTGGCCGCGACCGGCGGCGTGCGCGCGGCCCGGATGGCGGGCCACAGCGACGCAGCGAGCGTCACGCCGATCCCGACCGCGGCGGCCGCGAGGAGGGTTCGCGGCTCGAGCACGAGCGGCTCGCTCGGGACTTCGAGGCCGAACTGGTCCGCCAGCGACAAGAGGAGCCCGGCGAGGCCATAGCCGACGCCGATCCCGACCGCGGCGCCCCCGACCCCGAGGACCGTCGCCTCGGCAACCACCGACGCCACGACCTGGGTCCCGCTGGCACCCATGGCGCGGAGGAGGCCGAGCTCGCGTGTGCGCTGGGTCACGAGGATCGTGAACGTGTTGAAGATGATGAAGGCGGCGACGACCATGCCGATCGCCGCGAACCCGAGCAGCAGCTGCGTGAGCAGGTCGAGGAAGTTGAGGACGAGCTGCCCCCGGTCCTGGGCGACCTGCGCCGCCGAGTCGACCGTGTACTCCGGTCCCAGCGCGGCCGCGATGCGGTCTCGGACCGCGTTGCGGCTCGTGCCGTGCGTGACGGTGACGTTGATGGCGTCGAGCTGCCCGACCGCGCCGAACACGCGCTGGGCGGTGCGGAGGTCGAACGCCGCGAAGGTGACCGGGCCCAGGTCGCGTCGGCTGCCGACCGCGAACAGCCCCACGATCCGAAACCGCTGCTTCGGTCCTTGGAGCAGCACGTCCACGTGGTCCCCGACGTGGAACGCGTTGCGTCGCGCCGTCCCCACGTCCATCGCGACATCCCCGGGAGCGGTTGGCACCCGGCTGCCACGGTCACCGTCGGCGACGAGTCCCAACGGGCCGTGCGAGCCGGATTGGGCCCAGGCGATGCCGATGGTCGGCGCGCCGGTGATCTGGATCGCGTGGCCGGCCCGGTCGACGAACTGGGCGTAGCCCTCGACGAAGCCCTGGGCGTCGGCGACGCCAGGGACGCCGCGGGTCTGGGCGACGGTCGCCTCCGGGAAGCGCTGGCGGTCGGCGGTGCCGCCGCCTCCGAAGGGCTGCGCTCGGCGGACGACGAGATCGACGCCGGCGAGGGTCTGGCCGAAGACGCCGTGGAACGATCGATTCAGCGTGTCGGTCAGCACGTAGGTGCCGCTGACGAACGCCACCCCCAGCACGACCGCGAGCGCGGTGAGGGCCAGGCGGACCTTCCGTCCCGCGATCCCCTTGAGTGTGGCCCTCCACATGGCGGCGATCGGCTCCCCGGGTCGACCGCCCATCTTGGTCGGGCGCGACGGTGATGGAACGGCACTGGCGCCGTTCGGCGCGAGGTCCGAGCGAAGTGGGTCGGTCAGATGACCCCGGTGAGCACGAGACCGCCGACGGCGATCAGCACCAGCGCGGTCGTCGCGTTGCCCCAGCGATCCAGCCAGCCCGTCTCGACCTGCCGCCCCCCGATCGACGCCGACGCGGTCAGGGCCACGATGGCCGAGATCGTGACAAGCGAGAAGGTGATCAGCGTCCCGACCGCGGCCGCCGCGCCGACGGCGGTGGCGGCGAGGAACACGGGCAGGATCGTGAGATCCGGTGACGCGGCCGCACCGAACGGCACCATCACGGCCGCGACCCGGCGCAAGCCGCCGGGACCGGGTTCCGGCGACCCGACGTGGGCGGCGGCCGCCGGCCCGTGGCCGTGGTCGTGGCCGCGTTCGTGGGCGGGCCGGTGCCGCGTCGCGAGCTCGAAAGCCGCGAACGCGACACCGGTGGCGATCAGGGCGCAGCCGACGACGAGGTTCTGGGCCCCTTCGACCGCCGATCGGAACTGAAGACCGACCGCGATCACGACGCCGCCCACGAGCAGCGACGTGAGGACGTGCGCGACGCCGGCGAGGGCCGCCAGCCTCGTCACCCGGCCCAGCGAGTAGCGCTGCGTCCGGCCGAGCACGGCGAGGGGCACCCAGTGGTCAGGGAGCACCGCGTGCCCGATTGCCACCCCCGCGGCCGCGGCCAGCAGCGCCGGCGTCGCGCTCATGCCGGCACGGTGTCGGCGGGAATCGATGCCGCGAGCCCGAGCCGCAGGTGCTGGGCGTGGCTCACGGCCTCCGCCAGCAAGTCGCCGACGTGGTCGTCGTGCAGCGCGTAGACGACATGGCGGCCTCGACGGTCCCCGACCACGAGGTTCAGATGACGGAGAAGCCGGAGCTGCTGCGACACCGCGGACTGCTCGAGCTGCAGGTCCTCCGCCAGCTCGCCGACCGAGCACGGCCCGGCAGCCAGCCGACTCAGGATCCGGACCCGGCTTGGCGTCGCGAGGGCCTGCATCGTCGCCGCGACCGCCCGGGCGGTCTCGGGGGCCATCAACGCCAGGTCCACGTCATGCTCCTGACCCATGCTCGTATGTTAGTATGAACAACTAGAGAGGTAAAGACCTCCGCCGAGGCGGGTCGACCAAGCCCGGGGTCGTACCGGATCCATCGACCGTCGCTGCCGCCCGCTCGCGCGCGGCATGCTCCGCGCCGCCGCGTGCCTGTCCAGCCACGGTGAGACCGGTTTCCTATCCTGACCTCGATGCGTCGACGCGGGGCTGCTCGCGCGTTCGGCGGCAGGATGCTCATCGCGCTGACGATCGCTACTGCGACGATGATCGCTGCCGTCGTTGCGGTCAACTACGTCATCGATGTGAAGTTGGCGTCGGCGAAGCGCGTGCACGTCCACACCGCGAGCTCTGCGGCCGGCCCCGAGAACTTCCTCGTCCTGGGCGCCGACAGCGCGGCGCTGGACATGCTCTCCGACACAATGTGGGTCGTTCGCGTCGACCCGGGGCGCAAGCATGCGCTGGTCGTCTCATTCCCGCGCGACCTGTGGGTCCACGTGGCGGGCCAGCAGGACCTGGCGAAGATCAACGTGGCCAACAACGGCGGGCCGCAGCGGGTGATCGACACGATGAAGGCCGACTTCGGGATCAGCATCAACCACTACGTGCAGGTCGACTACAAGAGCTTCCGAGGCGTCGTCGATGCCATCGGCGTCGTGCCCGTCTACCTGCCCTACCCGGCCCGAGACGACAAGTCGGGCTTCTACTCGCCGTTGGCGGGCTGCAAGCGGTTCACCGGCTACGACGCGCTGCAGTTCGTCCGGTCACGAACCCTCTCCTATTACAGCCAGCCCCGTCAGACGTGGCTGTCGGCCGACGCGGTGCCGGACATCGACCGCATCGCCCGTCAGCAGGACTTCGTCCGCCGGCTCGGCACGCTGGCGACCTCCAAGGCCCGGTCGAACCCCTTCACCGCCAACGCCATCGTCAACCGGGTCCTCGAGAACCTGACCATCGACACCGGGCTCTCCCGCAGCGACGTCCTGACGCTGGTCGACAGCTTCCTCGGCGTGAGCCCGAGCGACACCAAGCACGTGCAGTTCGAGACCATCCCGTCCGCCGAGGGCCCCGACCAGCAGGGCCAGGCGGTGCTCTTCCTGAAGGAGCCGGAGGCCAGCCCGATGATCACCCAGCTGGGGGGCAGCGGCATCGGCGACAACCCGTCGGTCAACGGCGGCACGCTCTCCGCGCCCACCGGGTCCGGCTCCGGCGGCGTCAGTAGCTCGGGCGGCGGGCCCGTCGTCTCGGCGCAGCTGCACGCGACGATCGCCAACCAGAACGAGCTCGGGCCACCGGCGCCCCGCTCGGCGCCCTGCTAGGGCCACCGCGGCACGCGCCGGGCGCAGCGAGGCTGGCGCCGGCCCACGACGAGGGAGAAGCAGATGGGAGCGCTCGACGGACAGCGGGCGGTCGTCACCGGTGGCGCCTCTGGCATCGGCCGGGCCACGTGCCGGGCCATGGCCCGCGAGGGCGCGGCGGTGGCGGTCCTCGACCTGAACGGTGACGGCGCCGCGGCGACGGCGAAGGAGATCGACGGCCACCCGTTCGCCGTCGACGTGACCGACGCCGGCGCGGTCGAGCGAGCGATCCGGGACGCCGCCGAGACGCTCGGCGGCCTGACGCTGCTCTTCAACAACGCGGGCGGCTCGAACATGGCCGGCGTCCACGAGTGGGCGGTCGACGAGTGGGATCGCATCGTGGCGCTGAACCTCGGCGGGGTCTTCCACGGCTTGCGGGCCGGCGCGCCGCTCATCGTCGAGAGCGGCGGCGGCGCGGTCGTGAGCACGGCGTCGATCAGCGGCACGCGACCCGCCGCCGGCGAGGCCCCCTACGCGGCGGCCAAGGCCGCGGTGGCCGCCCTCACCGCCACCGCCGCGCTCGAGTACGCGCCGACGGTGCGGGTGAACGCGGTCTCGCCCGGGATGATCCACACCGGCCTCACCGACGTCCTCCTGAGCGGCTTCGACTGGACGGTCCCCCACATGGAGGCCAAGACGCCGCTGGCCCGGATCGGCACCCCCGAGGACATCGCCGACGTGGTGGTGTTCCTCTGCTCGCACCAGGCCCGCTTCATCACCGGCCAGAACCTGGTCATCGACGGCGGGATGACCCTCCACGGCTCGGGTGTCGACGGCCTCTACGAACGGTTCCAGGCCCTGCTCCGCCCCTCGTAGGCGCGCTCCCCAGCGTGGTCGGCGGGGCCGGCCCGGCCACGCTCCGCGCTCAAGGTCGCCGCCCGGCCCTCCGATCCCTTCCGCAGGACACGCGCGGGAGGAGCAGCTGTGGGCAAGGTGCGCAGGTGGCTGGGGATCCTCGCCGCCACGCTGGCGCTGGCGGTCCTCGGCGCCGCCTGCGCCCCCGGCGGGCCGGGCGTCGGCTCGGCGTCCTGCGGCATGGACGCCCTCAGCCAGCAGGTCCTCGTCGACCTCAACGGGGCCCGGACCTCGAACGGGCTGCCGCCGCTGGCCGCCAACGGGCAGCTGACCTGCCTGGCCCAGGGCTGGAGCAGCTACCTGGCGTCGACCAACAGCTTCTCCCACCGCGACCTCGGGGCGGTGCTGCGCTCCCCCGGCTACGGCGGCTACCACACGCTGGGCGAGAACATCCTGATGGGCCCGTGGACCATGACCGCGGCCGACATGAACACCGCGTGGTGGAACTCCCCCGACCACCGGGCGAACATGCTGTCGCCGTCGTTCACGTCGGTCGGGATCGGCGTCGCCTACGCCAACGGGCAGGTGTGGGCCACCGAGGACTTCGGCGGCTGAACGGGATCTAGGCCGGTGGCCGGTTGACGGCCCGGTCCAGCTCCTCCAGGTCGTGGGCCTTGCCGAGGAAGGCGGCCCACACCCCGAAGAACACGCCCGCGATGATCCCGATGCCGCCCGCCATCGGGAGCACGACGACGAAGTTGCCGCTGCCGGCCATGGCCAGCGCGATCGACACCATGCCGAGCCAGATGGCGACGCAGATCGGGATCGCGATGAGGGACAGCTTCACCGACGACACCAGCAGCTGGTGCTCGAGGCCGAGCTCGCGCTCGAGCAGGGTCGGGACGGCGCCGGGCTCGGCGACCTCGATCTCGGTGCTCATCGGCTCCTCTTCGATGGGGCCGATCATGCCACGACCCCCCGGGCGGCCAGCGCCGCCACGATGCGGGCGGCCGCGTCGGCCGGGGTGAGCTCGGCGGTGGCGAGGAGCAGGTCGGGGTCGGCGGGCGGCTCGTAGGGACCGTCGACGCCGGTGAGCCCGCGCAGCTCGCCGGCCCTCGCCCGCCGATAGAGGCCCTTCGGGTCCCGGGCCTCGCAGACCGAGAGCGGCGCGTCGACGAACACCTCGAGGAACACGAGGCCGCTCGCCTCGTGGATGGCCCGAGCGTGGGCGCGGCCGGCCCGGTAGGGGCTGATGACCGGCACCGCGACGACGACGCCGGCGTCGGCGCACAGGCGCGCCACCTCGGCGACCCGGCGGACGTTCTCGGCCCGGTCCGCGGGCGAGAACCCGAGGTCGCCGTTCAGGCCGTGGCGCAGGTTGTCGCCGTCGAGCGAGTAGGCGAGCACAGCCCGGCTCGTGAGCGCGGCCAGCAGCGCGTCGGCGAGCGTCGACTTGCCGGAGCCGGGCAGCCCGGTGAGCCACACCGTCGCGCCCTGCACCCCCGCCGCCCGCCAGCGCTCGGCGCGCCGGACCTCGCCCTCCTGCCAGACGACGTCGGGGCTGACCGGCGGGCCGCTCACGCCGACGAGGCGCCGAGCACCATCCCGGCGCCCACCGTCTCGAAGGTCGCCTCGTCGATGAGGATGAACGAGCCCGTGACCCGGTTGCGCCGGTACTCGTCGACGAACAGCGGCACGGTGCACCGGAGGCTGACGCGACCGACGTCGTTCAGGGCCAGCGCCTGGTGACCCTCGTCGCGGTGGAGCGTGTTCACGTCGAGCCGGTAGTGGAGACGCTGGACCCGGGCGCGCGCGGCGCGGGTGGTGTGCTTGACGCCGAGGACCATGCCCTCCCGCAGCGGCCGCTCGCTGAACCAGCAGACCATGGCGTCGACGTCCTGGGTGACGGTAGGGGCGTTGTGCGGCCGGCACAGCAGGTCGCCGCGCCCGGCGTCGAGGTGGTCGGCGAGGCGGATGCTCACCGACTGCGGCGGGATCGCCTCCTCGACCGGGCCCCCGAACTGGTCGATGGAGGCGATGGTGGTCGTGAACCCGCTCGGCAACACGAGGACCTCGTCGCCGGGGCGGAACATGCCGCTCGCGACCTGGCCCGCGTACCCCCGGTAGTCGTGGTGGTCGTGGGTGATGGGCCGGATCACGTACTGGATCGGGAACCGGGCGTCGATGAGGTTGCGGTCCGACCCGATGTAGACGTGCTCGAGGTGGTGCAGCAGCGTCGGCCCCTCGTACCACGGGGTGCTCGGCGAGTGCGCCACCACGTTGTCGCCGTGGAGCGCCGACACGGGGATGAACGTGAGGTCGTCGATCTCGAGCTTGGCCGCGAACTCGGTGAACTCGGCGCAGATCTCGTCGAAGGTGTCCTCGTCGAAGTCGACCAGGTCCATCTTGTTCACGCAGAGCACCAGGTGCTTCACCTGCAGCAGCGATGCGATCACCGCGTGGCGCCGGGACTGCTCGAGCACGCCCTTGCGGGCGTCGACGAGCACGAGCGCGAGGTCGGCGGTCGAGGCGCCGGTCACCATGTTGCGCGTGTACTGGATGTG
>CALEYV010000083.1 GCA_937927875.1 uncultured Actinomycetes bacterium
CGACGTTGGTGTACAGCTTCCGGCCTGGCTTGAGCTCGGCGAGGATCTCGACCGCCAGCTGCTCGACTCGCTTGGCGAACTCCAGCTTGGGGCCGCCGAGGCGCTCCGCGACGCTGCGCAGCATCACCGAGCGGGGGTCGTCGGTCTTGTAGACGCGATGTCCGAAGCCCATGAGTCTGTCGCCCCGCTCGACGGCGGCCCGGATCCAGGCGTCGGCGTTCTCGATCGTCCCGATCTCGTCGAGCATCTGCAGCGCCCGGCTGGGCGCCCCGCCGTGCAGCGGGCCTGACAGCGCGCCGATCGCCCCCACGACCGCGGCGCCGAGGTCGGCGCCGGTCGAGGTGATGACGCGGGCGGTGAAGGTGGAGGCGTTGAACCCGTGGTCGATGGTCGAGATCAGGTACTGCTCGACCGCGCGCGCGTGCTCGGGAGTCGGGACCTTCCCGAGCATCATGTAGAGGTAGTTGGCGGCGTAGGGCAGCGCGGGGTCGGGGTCGATGATCGGCTCGTCGTGCTGGAGCCGGTGCAGCGCGCAGAGCAGCGTCGGCACGACCGCGCACACCCGCAGCGCCTCGGCCCGGAGGTCCTCGTGGGACAGGTCGAGCGACGGGCGGAACCCGAGCTCGGCACCGAGCAGGGACACCACCGTGCGCAGCAGGTCGAGCGGCGGCGCGTCGTGCGCGACGGCGGTAAGCTCGGGCAGGACGCGTCGCAGCTCGGACGGGATCTCGCGCAGCGGCCGAACCTCTTCGTCGAATGCGGGCCGCTGCTCGCGCGTGGGCAGCTCGCCCTGGAACAGCAGGTACCAGACGTCCTCGAGGCTGCGGGTCTCCGCGAGCTCGACCGCGTTGTACTGCCGGTAGTGGTAGAAGCCCTCCAGCCCGCGGACGTCGCCGATCTCGGTCTCGGCGACGACGACCCCCTCGAGGCCTCGGGGCACCTCGTGCGCGAGCGACTCGGCAGGCTGGATCTGGGCGATGCGCATGAGGTCGCGCATCGAGACGATCCCGACCAGGCGGCCGTCGTCGACGACGGGGATATGGCGGTAGCCGTGCTCGGCGAGCCTTGCGAAGGCGGCGACGGCCTCGGCGTCGGGGGCGACGCTGTCGGGGTCGGCGGTCATCCAGTCGCTGACGAGTGCCGAGGCGTCGGCGCCCGCGCCGGCCAGCCGGACGAGGTCGCGCTCGGTGAGGATGCCGATCGCCCGGTCGGCATCGACGACGACGACCGAGCCGACGCCTTCCTCGCGCATCCGCAGGGCGGCGCTCGAGACGGTCTCGTGGGCGGTGGCGGTGACGACGGGGTGGCTCATGATGTCGGCCACCGTGCGCTTGCCCTCTGGTGCCACCTAGGACCTCGCCTTCACCCGCGTTGGAACCGGTTCCAATCTACGACGGCGCCGGCACGCCGTGGCGTCCCTCCCCGCCCACGAAGCGGGCCACGCCGGCCGCGAAGTCGGACGAGGACAGGGTCGCGACCCCGAGCTCGTACTCGACGCGCATCGCCTCCTCGAGCGTGAGGCCCTCCTGGTCGTAGGCGGACTGGCGGTCGTTGCGGAGGCACGTCTGGGGGAGCGCCGCGAGCTCGTGGGCAAGGGCGCGGGCCGCCTCGAGCGCCCCGCCGGGCTCGGTCAGGCGGTTGGCGAGCCCGAGGGCGAGTGCCTCGTCGCCGGCCACGCCGCGCCCGGTGAGGATGAGGTCGAGGGCTCGGCTCAAGCCGATCAGCCGCGGGAGCCGGACGGTGCCGCCGTCGATGAGCGGCACGCCCCAGCGGCGGCAGAAGACGCCGAACACCGCGTCGCGTGCCGCCACCCGGAGGTCGCACCAGCAGGCCAGCTCGAGTCCGCCCGCGACCGCGTAGCCCTCGACGGCGGCCAGGACCGGCTTCGTCGTGCGGAGGCGGGTCGGCCCCATCGGGCCGTCGCCGTCCGCGGTCACCCGGTTGGTGGCGCCCCCGCCCATCGCCTTCAGGTCGGCGCCGGCGCAGAACACGCCACCGGCGCCGGTGAGGATGGCGACCGCCACCGTGTCGTCGGCGTCGAAGGCGCGGAAGGCGTCCGCGAGCGCGGCCGCGGTCGGGGCGTCGACGGCGTTGCGGACCTCGGGACGGTCGATGGTGACGACCCGGACGGGGCCGTCGGTCTCGGTACGCACGGTCACGGGGCTGCCTCCTGATTCGGCTCTCGGCGCGCGAACAGATGCGCGGTCTCGTTGAGGGTGGCGACGCTGCGCTCCCCGGTTCTGGCCGCCTGGACGCGGCTCACCGACGTGTACTCGGGATGGAACCAGAGCAGCTGATCGATGCCGAGCACGTGGGCGAGGTACACGTTGATGACGCCGCCGTGGGTCACGACGACCACCCGCTGGCCGGGGAAGCGCGCGATCACGCGCTCGAGCCCGGGCACGACCTGACGCTGGAACGCCGCCGGGTCGACGCCGCCGACGTCGGCCCACCGGCCCTCGATCGTGGCGTACCAGCGCTCGTCCTTCGTCGCGCGCAGCTCCTCGATCGGGATGTAGTGCCCGGCCGCGGCGTCGTACTCGGCGACGCCGTCCACGATCTCCGGCTCGACCGCCAGCGCCGCGGCCAGCGGCGCCGCCGTCTCGGTGGCGCGGCGCAGCGGACTCGTGAGCAGGGCGTCGGGCGACTCGGCGGCCAGCCAGGCGGCCAGGCGCTCGGCTTGGCGGCGGCCGGCGGGGCTGAGGCCGGGATCGGCGGGCCCATCGACGCTTCCCGCTTCCACGCGCACCGGCTCCGCGTGGCGGACGAGCACGAGCTCCATCAGCCGGCGGAGGGCGGGTTCGTGCGCTCGCCGTCGCCCGAGAGCGGGAACCCGAGCAGGACGGCGAGCTCGGCGAGCGCGGCATCGGGCTCGCCGACCTTGATCGTCGCCATGCCAAGCGCGCGGGCCGGCTTGAGGTTCACGCCCAGGTCGTCGAGGAACACCGACTCGTCGGGGCGCACGTCGAGACGAGAGCAGACGAGCTCGTAGATGCGCGGGTCGGGCTTGCGGATGCCCTCGACCGCCGATTCGACGATGACATCGAACAGGGTCCCGAGGTCAGGGTGGCGATCACCCATGTTCACCTTGTCGTCGAGGGCCCAGTTGTTCGTGAGGGCGGCGGTTCGCAGGCCCTGGGCGCGGATCCGCCGGAGCGCCTGGAGCATGACCGGAAAGGGGCGGCCGCCCTTCGCGATCTCGGTCAGGAGCTCGGCCACGTCGACCTGTCCGCCTGCGCTGGTGCACTCGGCGCCGAAGGCGGCGACGAAGCCGGCTCCGTCGAGCTCGCCGCGCTCGAACCGCGACCAGGCGCCTTCGTCACCGCCGTCGAGGACGACCTCGCTGAGGAACCGGTGGGGGAGGCCGTGCCGGGCCTCGTAGGCACGGAACGTCTGCAGTGGCGACGGCAGCACCACGCCGCCGAGATCGAAGATGACTGCGCGCCACGCCACCCCCGCAAACTATCGGGCCGCCGCAACGGCGGGAACCGGACGCGGCGCGACGCGGCATGATGACGCCGTGTCGTCCGACGCCGAGGCGGTCCGTGCGCTCGTCGTCGCGTACGCCGAGCGCCTGGACGCCGGCGACCTCGACGGGGTGGCCGCGCTGTTCGAGGACGCGGTGGTGCGGGGGGCTTGGAGCGGCGAGCTGGTCGGCCGCGACGCGGTGCGGCGCATGTACGACCCCGTGATCCTGTACGAGGACGGCACGCCGCGCACGAAGCACGTGCTGTCGAACCACGAAGTCTCGGTCGACGCCGGTGCCGGAACCGCGACCAGCCAGTGCGTGTTCACGGTCCTGGCGGCCCGCCCCGGTGCCGGGCTCGGGCCCATCCTCAGCGGCCGCTACGAGGACCGCTTGGCCCGGGTCGACGGGCGATGGCGGTTCGTCGAGCGGGTGATCCGTCCCGACCTGATCGGCGACCTGTCCGCCCACATGCGCGGATGAACCAAGCGGTCGCGGCCGTACGCACTCTGGTGGAGGCGCGCGTTCCAACCTCGGCGCCGGCCGTGGTCGGGATCGCGGGCGCGGTCGCGGCCGGCAAGACGGTCCTCGCCGAGGCGGTGCGGGACGACCTCGACGGGCGCGCCGACGTGGTCTCGACCGACGGCTTCCTGTTTCCCAACTCGGTGCTCCGGGAGCGTGGGCTCGTCGAGCGCAAGGGCTTCCCCGAGTCCTACGACGTCGCCGCCCTGCGCGGCTTCCTGAGCGCCGCCCGGGAGGGCCGGTTGCCGCAGCGGGTGCCGTGCTACTCCCATCTCACCTACGACGTCGACGGCGACCGGGAGGTCTCGGCGGCCGACGTGCTGATCGTCGAGGGCGTCAACGTCCTCGCGGCCGCCTCCGACCTGCTCGACGTCGGGGTGTACGTCGACGTCGACGAGGCACTGCTCGAGTCGTGGTACCGGGCCCGTCTCCTCAGCCTGTGGGCCGCCGGTCGGGACGACCCCGCCTCCTTCTACTCGTCCCCGATCTTCGCCGGGCTCGACGAGGCGGCCGTCGGCGCGCTCGCGGACGGGGTGTGGCGGAGCGTGAACCTCGTGAACCTGCGTCAGCACATCGCGCCGAGCCGTCGCGACGCGGACCTCGTGATCACGATGGGCCCCGACCACGTCGTGACCCAGGTCGAGACGCGCGACCATCCTGCCCACCCCAGAGAGGAGCTTTGAGATGGCCTCCGATCAGGTCCTCGTCGACCAGCTCGGATATGTCTGGACGTCGCTCGGCACGCTCGGCGGCACGCTGAACGAAGGGGAGTGGAAGACGCCGACCGACGTGCCGGGCTGGACGGTCCAGGACAACCTCGTCCACGTCACCGCCCTGGAGTGGATGCTGCTCGGTCGTCCGGCGCCCGACCACACGGTCCCGGATGGGTTGCCGCACGTGAAGAACGACGTCGGCCGAACGAACGAGCGGTTCGTCGACTCCCGGCGCGGCTACTCCGGCTCGGACGCGCTCGCCGAGTTCCAGGAGGTCACCGCCGAGCGGCTCGCGCAGCTGCGCGGCTTCGGCGCCGACGACTTCGGTGCCGACTCGTTCACCCCGGTGGGACCGGGCACGGTTCGCGACTTGCTGCCGTTCCGCATCTTCGACGCCTGGGTCCACGAGCAGGACATGCGCCGAGCCGTCAACCGGCCCGGTCATCTCGACGGGCCGGTCGCGGAGATGGCGATGGGCCGGCTCACCGGCGCGCTGCCGTTCGTGGTGGGCAAGAAGGTGGCGCCGCCCGACGGCACCACCGTCGTCGTCGACCTCGGCTCCCCGCTCGGCGGAACCTATGGGGTGGTCGTCGAGGGCCGAGCCCGGTTCCTCGACCAGCCGCCGGCCCAGCCGACGGTGACCATCCGCACGGACGGCGAGACGTTCGCCCGGCTCGCCACCGGGCGCCTCGACCCCGCGGCCGCGCTCGCCGGGCCCGTGACGATCGAAGGCGACGAGGCGCTCGGGCGACGGGTCGTCGAGGAGCTCAACATCCTCTTCTGAGCGCTCAGTCCGCGGCGTCCCGGGACCGCGAGTAGACGAACGCAGGACGGGGCCCCGCCGCGTGCTCGACCGCGGCCGGTGCATCCCGCACCCGCCGGAACCCCGCCTGCTCGAGGACTCGCTGCGACCACGGGTTGTCGGTGAACACCTGCGCCTGCAAGCGTTCCAGCCCCAGGGTCTCGAACGCCCACGCGGTGACGAGCCGCAACGCTCGGGTCGCGACGCCCCGTCGGCGCGCCGCCGCGTCCACCCAGTAGCCGACGTGAGCCTCACCGGCGACCGCATCGAGCTTCTGCAGCCCGACCGAGCCGAGCAACACGCCGGAGGTCCGGTCGACCACGAGGAAGCTGGCGTCGGTCCCGTCGCGCCAGGAGCTGGCTGCCTTGCCGACGAAGGCCACCGCGTCGACCGCGGTGTAGGGGGCGGGCACGTGCGTGAACCGCGGGATCTCAGGGTCCTGGACGGCGGCGGTGATCGCCCCGACGTCGCTCGGCGTCGGCGGCCGGAGCGCCACGACGTCGTCGTGCAGGTCGGGCACGGTCAGGACCATCGGTCGAGCGTGCCATCATCGACCCCGACCGGATCGACGAATTCCGAGGGAGCGATGAGCCTCGTCCACAACGTCGTCGGGCCGCCGACCGCGGCCCGGGTGATGCTGCTCGTGCACGGCTACGGCGCCGACGAGCGCGACCTCGGCGGCCTCCTCCCGTACCTCGACCCCGAAGGTCGGTTCCTGACCGTGCTGCCCCGAGGTCCGGTGGCGGCGCCGCCCGGCTTCGCCTGGTACGACCTCGCCGCGATCGCCGGCGGCCCGACCGCCGACGCCACGTTCCTCGATTCCCTGAACCAGCTCGATGCGCTGCTCGATCAGGTCTGCGAGGAGCACGGCAAGGACCGGGCCGAGGCGATCGTCGGCGGGTTCTCGCAGGGCGGGGGCCTCGCCGTCGCGCTCGGGTTGCGGCGCAGCGACCGCCCGCACCCGGCCGGCGTGGTGGCGCTCAGCGCCTACCTGCCCGAGATGGAGGGCGTCGAGTACGACTGGGACGCGGCCCGGGCCCTCCCGGTGATCGTGCAGCACGGCACCGAGGACCCGCTGATCCCGATCGAGCGCGGGCGAGCCCTCGCCCAGACCCTCATCGAGCACGGCGTCCCGACCGTCTTCGGCGAGTACCCGATGGGCCACGCCGTCGCGCTCGAGAGCATCCAGGCCGTGAAGGCGTGGCTGGACGCGGTCGTGGCCGGCGAGCGGCCGAACGAGCCGATGCCGGAGCCGCCGCCACCGCCGCTCGTGAAGCCGGTGACGACCGCGAGCTGGGAGTCCGAGGTGCTGCGCGCCGACGAGCCGGTGATCGTCGACTTCTGGGCGCCGTGGTGCGAGCCGTGCCGGATGGTCTCGCCGATCGTCGAGCAGATCGCGGCGATGCGCCAGGGCTCCTACAAGGTGGTGAAGGTCAACATCGACGACGAGCCGGCGATCGCCCGCCAGTACGAGGTGCAAAGCATCCCGATGATCGGCCTGTTCCGCAACGGCCGGCTCGAGCGCGCCGCCCTCGGCGCCAAGCCGCGTCCCCAGCTCGAGGCCGAGCTCGGGATGCTCGTCATCCCATAGCGCTCAGCGGACGCCGATCGCCCCCGCCGGCCCGTCCACGACGGTGCCGACCTGGGATGCTGCGAGCGCGCCCCGGCGATCGAGCTCCGCCCCGAGGTCCGTGACCCGGTCGGCGGCGACCGCGAGCAGCAGCCCGCCTGAGGTCTGGGCGTCGGCGAGCAGCAGCTGCTCGACCTCGGGCAGCGCTCCCCAGTCGACGGGGGCCGCGTCACTCACGAAGTCTCGGTTGCGCTTCGTGCCGCCGGCCACCATGCCGGCTGCCAGGAGCGAGCGGACGCCCGGGAGCACCGGGACGGCCGCCGCGTCGATGGTGGCGGCGACGCCGGACGCCGCGAGCAGCTCGCGCAGGTGCCCGAGCAGACCGAAGCCGGTGACGTCGGTGGCGGCGTGCACCGCCGAGCCGAGCGCAGCGGCCGCCTCGGCCGCGTCGGCATTCCGCCGCGTCATGACATCGATCGCGGTCTCGACGAGCAGCTCGGGGGCCACGCCGCGCTTGACGGCCGTCGACACGACGCCCAGCCCGATCGGCTTCGTCAGGACCAGCGCGTCGCCCACCCGTGCGCCGGCGTTGGTCAGGACCCGGTCGGGGTGGACGGTGCCGACGACGGCCAGGCCGTACTTCGGCTCCGGGTCGTCGATCGAGTGGCCGCCGGCGACGATGGCGCCCGCGTCGGCGACGACGGCCGCGCCGCCGTCGAGCACCCGGGCCAGGAGCTCGAACGCGAGCCCGTCGCGGGGCCACGCCACCAGGTTGAGCGCCAGTAGCGGCACGCCGCCCATCGCGTACACGTCCGAGAGTGCGTTCGTCGCCGCGATCCGACCCCAGTCGTAGGGGTCGTCGACGATCGGGGTGAAGAAGTCGGTGGTGAGCACGATCGCCAGGTCGTCGCGCAGTCGGTAGACGGCGGCGTCGTCCGCGGTGTCGTAGCCGACCAGGAGGTTCGGGTCGCCCGGGGCGCCGGCTTGGCGCATGAGCCCGAGGACCGCCCGCAGGTCCTCGGGCGAGAGCTTGCAGCCGCAGCCGGCCCCGTGCGAGAAGTCGGTGAGGCGGGGCTGGTCGAGCGCGGTCACGCCGCGATCGTACGGTTCGTCAGCGCGGCCGGTGGCCTAGTGGGGTCGCACCGCGTGTGAGAAGAAGCCGATTCCCTCGGCCCGTACGGCGAACGGATTGTTCGCCGTGCTCGTCGCGTGAATCGCGGTTCCGCCCCCTACGTAGATGCCGACGTGGTCACTGGGGTTGGAGGTGAACACCAGGTCACCGGGCTGCAGCGCGCTCATCGGGATCTCGGGCTGGAACATGCTGTACTGCGCGCCCGAGAAGTGCGGAAGTGACACCCCGGCCTGCGCCCACGCCATCATCGTGAGGCCCGAGCAGTCGAAGCAGGTGGGGCCGGTCCCGGCGTTGCAGTACGACTTGTTGAGCTGAGCCTCGGCGTACGCGACGGCGGCACCCGCACGGCCACTAGGCGGTGGAAGCTTCGTGACGTCCGCCGGCGGCGCGTTCTTCTTCTCCTGGTCGGCCTTGGCCGCCGCGACCAGCGGCACCAGCTGGCCCTGGACCTGGGAGTTGAGCGAAGCCAGCTGACCGGCCTTGGCGCGCAGGGCCGCCTGCGCGGCCTGAAGGTCGGCGAGCTCCTTCTTCACCTGCTGCTGAGCTTGCAGCGCCTCCTTCTCGCGGACCGCGAGCTGGGCCCTCGCCAGGTTCAGCTGGCCGACCAGCGTGTTGTCGTGATCGCTGGCGGCCTGGGTGTACTTCTGGCTGCTGGCGAGCTCGGTGGGATCCAGGCTCAGGATCGAGGTCGAGTTGCCGTTCAACGCGCTCTGGTACACGGAGACGGCCCGCTTCTGCACGAGGGCCAGCAGCGCGTCGGCGCGGGCGCGAGCGGCGGCGATCCGACCCTCGTCATCGGCGATCACGGCGCTGGTCTGCTGCAACCGGTACTGCGCGCCGTTGACCTGCTCGTTGATGGCGTCGAGCTGCTGGCCAGTCGTGGTGATCTGCGATGCGAGCTGCGTCGCCTGCTGGGTCAGGCTCCCGCCGGTCTGGGCGGCGCCCTGGGAAACCGAGAAGGTGCTGACGCCGGCGGCGCCGAGGACAGCGGCGAGGACCAGCGCTCGTCCTCGGTGCTGGACTCGCATCATCGGCGACCTGTTCCGCATCGGGTCCCGTTGCAGCGCAGCCCGTACGTCATCGGTTCCGTGACGACGTCCAGGGCGCTCGCACCCTAGATGAGGCCCGCCGGGGCCGCCAGCATCGGGCCGCGCGGGTCCGTTCGGGTCCTGCGGCAGGGCCGGGGCGGCGCGACGCGATGCGGTTGACCGACCCGACCGCCGGGTCGGGCCGCGAGGTCAGACTCGAAGGCCCTCGGAGAAGTAGCTGGCGTCGATGTAGCGGACGACGTCTCCGGTATGGGGCGCATGGATGACCGCGCCGCCGCCGACGTAGATGCCGACGTGCCCGGGCATGTAGGCGATGTCGCCCGGGATCATGCTGCCGATCGGCTCGTGGGGCAGCATCCCGGCCTGGGCCTCGGAGTTGTGGGGGAGCCCGACGCCCGCCGCGCCCCACGCCGCCATGGTGAGCCCGGAGCAGTCGAAGCAGCTCGGTCCGGAGCCCGCGTAGCAGTACGGCTTGCCGAGCTGCTGCTGCGCGAACCCGACCGCCACGCCGCCCCGGCCGCTCCCCGCTGGGATCTTGCTCGGGTCGAAGGCGACCGCGCCGGCCTGGGGCTTCGGCGCCTGCTGCGCGACGCGCTGGGCCTGGTCCTGGGCCACCAGGGTGGCGATGCTGCCCTTCACCTGCCCCAGGAGCGCGTTGTAGGAGGCGTTGGTGGCGGCGAAGCTGCTCTCGGCCGCCTCGAGCGCCGCCTTCTGCTTCTCGGCCGCGCTCTTGGCGTTCTGGGCGTCCCGCTCGCGGGCGCCGAGCAGCGTCCGCGCCTCCCGCAGCTGGTCGAAGAGGAGGTTGTCCTTGCCGCTGGCGGCCGCGGTGTACTTCTGACTGCTCGCCAGCTCGCTCGGGTCGACGGTGAAGAGCCCGGCGTCGGAGCCGTTGGCGGCGCTCTGGTAGATCGCCACTGCCCGCTGCTGCACCAGCTTCTGGAGCCCATCGGCCTGGGCCTTGGCGACCGCGATGCGGGCCTGGGCGTCGGCGATGGTGGCGGTGGCCTGGTCGAGCTGGGCCTGCGCGCCCTTGATCTGCTCGTTCAGGGCGTCGAGCTTCACCGCGTTGGTGTTGATCTGGGCCTCGAGCGACGCCGCCTGCGCCTGCTGGTCCGACAGCGGGGACGCGCCGGCGTTGAACGAGAACACCGTCGCGGCGGCGGCCCCGACGATCAGGGCGAGGAAGAGGGCACGGTGGCGGAAGCGCGTCATCGGCAGGCTCGCTCTGTAACGGGGGCGGGGGGCTCTGCTTGCAAGAACGCCCGTACGTCGTTCTCATCGACGACGTCCGGGCTTCGCGCACCATAGACAACCTGAGCCACTTCCGCCAGGATCGGGGTCAACTCCCCCGCGTTTTCCCAGGTCAGGCGCCAGAAACCGGCCAGCCCGGGGTGGCCCGGGGGTCGTCGGGGCCGGTCACCTCGGGCACCGTCCAGGCCATCGCGGCGCCCACCTGGCGGGCCACCCGCTGCCACTCGCGCGGGTGCCAGCCCTCCGCCGACGCCACGAGCGCGGTGTCCTGGCGCAGGTGGACGAACGCCGGCAGCCGCTCGAGGCCGAGGCTGCGCACGAACTCGCTGTCCGGGTCCACGAACGTCATGACCCGCTCCTCGACGTCGCCGAGCAGCCGGCGGGCCACCTCCTCGTTGCCGTTCACCACGAAGGCGCAGCGGCAGTCGGCGTCACCGAAGGTGGCGAAGATCCGCTCGGCGACCGGGATCCACGCCGCCGCCTCGGGCCGCCCCGGCAGCACGACGAGGCACAGGTGGAACATCGTCGTCCAGTCGTCGACGGTCCGGGTCACGCCAGCGCTGGTCGAGAGCTTCAGCGTCGGGTCGGGGTTCTTCGCCACGGTCCTCCCTGCGGGGTCGGAAGGTAGCGTGCGCGTCGGGCGGGGCGAGGACGCCGGATCGAGGGGGGCCGCCATGGCCGGGACCACCGTCACGTTTCCGAGCAACGGCTCCCAGGCCAGCGGCTACCTGGCCGTGCCCGACGCCGGAGCCGGGCCGGGGGTCCTGGTCATCCAGGAGTGGTGGGGCGTGAACGAGCAGATCCGCGAGGTCTGCGACCGGTTCGCCGGCGAGGGCTTCACCGCGCTGGCACCCGACCTCTACCACGGGACGGTCGTCCCGCTCGGCGAGCACGACGAGGCCGGGAAGCAGATGTTCGCGATGGACATCGGGCAGGCGGCCAAGGACATGGGCGGCGCGGTCGACCATCTCCTCGACAGCGGCGCCGTCTCCTCGAAGGGCGTCGGCGCGGTCGGCTTCTGCATGGGCGGGGGGCTCGCCCTCTGGCTCGGCACGCTGCGTCCCGACGCGGTCGCCGCCGTCGTCTCGTTCTACGGGATCATCCCGTGGTCGGAGGCCCAGCCCGACTACTCGAAGCTCACGGCGCCGGTGCAGGGCCACTACGCCGCGAACGACGACTTCGCGAGCCCGGACGCGGTGCGGGCGCTCGAGGAGCAGCTGCGCGGGCTCGGCAAGTCGGTCGAGTTCTTCACCTACCCCGACACCGACCACGCGTTCGCCAACCACCGCCGACCCGAGGTGTTCCACGGCGAGCACGCCGACACCGCCTGGCAGCGCACCGTCGAGTTCTTCCGCGCCCACGTGCACTGACGCGCCCTCGCCGGGGCGGGCTCAGCTCATGCCGCTGGCGCGCAGCATCGACGGCGGGATCTCGTCCCGGCCCGCCGCCAGCAGCGCGGCCCGCTCGATGTTGATCGGGTCCCGCTCGGCCCGCTCGACCCACCGGTCCCACGGCCCGGGCGGGATGGTTCCCGCGACGCAGTGCCGCAGGTACGCCTGCAGGTCGCGGGCCTCGGCCTCCCCGCCGACCGGCCCGTGGCCGGGCACGAGCGTGTCGGCGAGCTCGACGATGGCGTCGAGGACGTCGGCCCAGCCCGCGATGTCGGCCTGGAAGCCGAGCGGCGTCACCTCGAAGAAGCACAGGTCCCCGGTGAAGCACACGTCGGCGTCGGCCACGAGGACCAGCAGGTCGCCGGGCGTGTGCCCGGCCGCCGGGAGCAGCTCGACGCGAGGCGTCAGGTTGGCGGCCCCGTCGACCTCGTGGGTGACGGGGCGGGTCCCGGTCTCGGCGAGGTCGTCGAACTCCTCGGCGAAGGCCGGCATGAACGCCTTGTAGGCGTCCACCATCAGGTCCTGGTCGAGGACCGCGCTCGTCGGCCGGGTCGCGTACACGGCCGCGTGCGGGAACGCCTTCGTGCCGCCGACGTGGTCGATGTGCGCGTGGGAGAGCACGACCCGGCGCACCGGCGCTCCGAGGCCGCGCACCGCGGCCGCGAACGGCTCCCACTGGGACCGCACCATGAGGGTGTCGATCACGGTGAGGCCGTCGTCGTCGACGACGACGCCGGCGTTGCTGACGCCGGTCTCGCCACCGGGCTGGAGCCAGACGAACACGCCGTCGGCGAGCTCGTGCAGCGTCAGCGTCGGGCAGGCTTTCGCCATCGCGGCGAGGGTACCGTTTGGCCCATGTCCGAGCGCTCCCGAACCTTGCCCCGCCGCTCGTGCCTGTCGGTGCCCGGCTCGAGCCCGAAGATGCTGGCCAAGGCGCCGGGCCTCGGCGCCGACATGGTGTTCCTCGACCTCGAGGACTCGGTGGCCCCGCTCGAGAAGGAGCCCGCCCGCGACAACGTCGTGAAGGCGATCAACGACCAGGACTGGGGCGACGTCGTCTTGTGCGTCCGCGTGAACGCGTGGGATACCAAGTGGACCTACCGCGACGTCGTGCACGTCGTCGAGAACGCCTCCGAGCGCCTCGACGAGATCATGCTTCCGAAGGTGCAGTCGGCGGCCCACGTGCAGGCCCTCGACCTCCTGCTCACCCAGATCGAGGAGACGACCGGCCGCAAGAACTGGGTCGGCATCGAGCCCCAGATCGAGACCGCGCAGGGTCTCATCAACGTCGAGGAGATCTGCGCCGCCTCACCCCGGCTCGAGACCATCGTCTTCGGCCCGGCCGACTTCGCGGCGTCGACCGAGATGCCGGTGCTCACCGGCGGTGTCCAGATCCCCGAGTACCCGGGCGACCACTTCCACTACGTGTTCTCGAAGATCC
>CALEYV010000084.1 GCA_937927875.1 uncultured Actinomycetes bacterium
GATTTCTGCCTGTCTCGTGGGCTCGGAGATGTGTATAAGAGACAGGACCATGGCCGCGCTCGGAGTCAAGCCCGCCGTCGGCGAGGAGAACAGGGTGGTCGGCGCGGCGCCGGCCGGTCAGGACCCCACCACCAGGGCGGTCACGCCGAGCAGGGCGGCCGCGCCCACGGCCGCGCCAGCTGCGCGCAGTCTCATCTCGCCTCCGCTTTTGCGGCCGCCGCCGACGGCCGACGACCAGCAAGGTAGCGCGCCCGGGGAGGACCCCGAAGGACTCGTCCTCGGCCCGGCGACCTCCTGTCGACCGAGCCGGTCAGGCCGTCAGTCGTCGAGGCGCCAGATGCGGGTCGCGTTCTCGCCGATGATCTTGGCCTTCTCGTCGTTCGGGATGTGGCCCATCGTGTCCTCGATGACCTTCCGCGAGTACGGCCAGTCGTTGCCGTGGTGCGGGTAGTCGCTCGACCACATGATGTTGTCGACCCCGGCTGCGTGTCGCAGCGCGATGCCCGACCGGTCGGTGATGAACGTGGCCGCGTTGTTGCGGTACCAGTACGACGAGGGCGGCTCCTTGATGGGCAGGTCGCCCCAGACCCGGTTGCGCCAGTAGCGGTCGTCGATGGCCTCGATGAGGTGCGGGATCCAGCCCACGCCGGTCTCGATCCAGCACATCTGCAGCTCGGGGAACCGCTCGAAGACGCCGGTGAAGATCATCTGGGTGATGTTCCCGGCGCACATCGAGAACACGTGGCTCATGCCGCCGATGGCCTTGGCCCGGGTCGCCTCGCTCGACATGTCGTAGAGCGTGTTGCCCGACTTCGAGGCCGCCTTGCGCTGTGCGGCCCGTTGCTTGCGGCTCACGATGTTGATGTGCACGGCGACGGGGACGCCCTCGTCGACCGCGGCGGCCCAGAACGGGTCGTCGTCGCGCGACAGGTTCTCCTGGCCCGACGGCCAGTTCGAGATGACCACGCCCTTGGCGCCTCGCGCCTTCGCCTTGCGGAGCGCGTCGACGGCCTGGTCGACGCCGAGAGACGGGATCTGGGCCAGCCCGATGAGGCGGGTCGGGTCGGCGGCGCAGAACTCCTCGAACAGGAAGTTGTTGTAGGCGTCGACGCCGGCGAGCACGAAGTCGTCGTCGTCGTCGCCGAGGAAGTGGCTGATCGTGCGTTGGGGCGGGTACAGCACCTCGGCCCACACGCCGTCGATGTCCATGTCCTTCAGGCGCTCGGCGCCGTTGTAGCAACCGGGGCGGGCTGCCTCGTAGGTGACGCCGAACCAGCGGAACTGGTCCCACGGCATGCCGGGGGTGGAGACGAGGCCGATCGGGTCGGGCTGGCCGCCGACGGCGGTCTGCCAGGCGTCGCCGCCGGCCGGGTCCTTGACGAGCTTCGGCGCCTGGTCCTGGTAGCGCTCCGGCAGCCAGTTCTTCCAGATGTCGGGCGGCTCCAGGATGTGGCAGTCGGCGTCGACGACGCGGACCTGGCTCATGCGCTCCTCCAGACTCGGCGCTCGGAAGCCTGAGTATTCTGACACCGGCGTCAGGAACGGTGTGGCGTCGGATCGCGCACACCCGTAGAGAGAGGATGACGTGGCGACGGCCCTGCTCGACGGCGTACGGGTCGTCGACCTGGCCGGCGAGCCGGCGGCGCGGACGGGACGCATCCTCGCCGACCTCGGCGCCGACGTCGTCCTGGTCGAGCCGCCCGGCGGTCACCCGCTGCGCTCGCAGCCGAACCGGTTCCTCGCCTGGGCGGCCGGGAAGCGAAGCGTCACCGTGTCAGGCGCGGATGACCCCACCCTCGACGCGCTGCTCGCCGGAGCCGACATCGTCGTCGACACGCCCGGCTCCCCCGGTGTACTCACGCTCGACCCGGGGCGGGCCCCGCACGCGGTCTGGGTGAGCGTCACGCCGTTCGGTGGATCGGGCCCCCGGCACGCGTGGCAGGCGAGCGACCTCGGCGTCATGGCCGCCAGCGCCAACATGTACTGCACCGGTGACCCCGACCGGGCGCCGGTCCGCTGCACCGAGCCGACCGGCTACGCGCACACCGGACCCGAGGCCGCGTTCGCGGCCCTGACCGCGCTCCGCACCGGCCGGCCCCAGCGCGTCGACGTGTCGATGCAGGAGACGGTGTTCAGCGCCAACATGGGATCGCCGGCCCGGTTCCCCCAGAACGGGTTCCGCGGCGCGCGCCTCGGCGCCAGCATCGGCCGTACCCAGGAGATCTGGGAGACGAAGGACGGCTTCGTGTCGTTCGGGCTCCGGGGCGGCAAGGCGCGGGTGCCGAGCCTCGAGCTGATCACCCGACTCGTCGCCGACGCCGGCGTCGACGCCTCCGCCCTCGAGGCCCAGGACTGGTCGACGTGGTCGCCGAACACCGCCGACGAGGCGGTCCTGCGCGCGGTCGAGGCGCCGATCGCCGAGTACTTCTCGACCCGCACCATGCAGGAGCTCTACGACGTCGCCTGCGAGACCAACCTGATGCTGGCGCCGGCGAACTCGCCCCACGAGATCCTCGCCAGCAAGCAGCTGGCGGCCCGCGGCTTCTTCGCCGAGATCGGCGACTCGCCCCGGTTCCCGGCGTCGTTCGTGCAGGTCCGCGACGCGCACGACGAGGTCGCCTCGGTCCGGCCCCGCGCCGCCGCCCCGTCGGACCCGGGTCCGGCGCCGGGCGGGGACGCCCGCCGACCGGTCACCCGAGGCTCGACAACCGGCGGGGCGTGGGCGGACACGCGCATCCTGGAGTTCGGCTCCGGGGCCGCGGGGCCGATCGCAACCCGCTACTTCGTCGAGCACGGCGCGACCGTCCTGCGGGTGGAATCGAAGAGCCGGCCCGACTTCCTGCGCGTCTACGCGCTCGGCCCCAACAACCCGCACGGGCTCGAGGGCGCCACGATGTACGACGCGCTGAACGTCGGGAAGCGCAACGTGACGCTGAACCTGAAGGATCCCGACGCGGTCGCCCTCGTCCGCCGTCTCGTCGTCGAGTGGGCGGACGCGGTGGCGGAGAACTTCGCTCCCCGGGCCATGAAGGGCTTCGGCCTCGACTACGACGCGCTGGCCGCCCTGAAGCCCGACCTGGTGATGGTGAGCGCCTGCCTGAACGGCCAGACCGGGCCCCACAAGGACTACCCCGGGTTCGGCGGGCAGGGCGCGGCCCTGTCGGGGTTCAACTGGCTCACCGGCTGGCCCGACCGGGCGCCGGTCGGTCCCCACGCCACCATCACCGACTCGCTGGCGCCGCGTTTCGTGGCGACCGCGCTCGCGGCCGGCCTCGAGTACCGGCACCGCACCGGCCGGGGCGTCTACCTCGACATCAGCCAGGTCGAGACCGGCGTGTACTCGCTGGCGCCCTGGCTGCTCGACTACCAGCGCGACGGGGTGGTCGGCGTCCGGGCCGGCAACCGGTCGGCGCGCGCGGTGCCGCACGGCGCGTTCGCGTGTGCCGACGAGGGTGACGTCGACGACCGCTGGGTCGCCGTCGCGGCCTGGACCGACGAGGCGTGGTCCGCCCTCGCACGGGTCCTCGGCCTCGACGACCCGGCCCTGGCGACGCTCGCCGGTCGCCAGGCGCGCATCGATGACATCGAGGCCGCGGTGGCGGCCTGGACGAGCTCGAGGACCCGCCGCGAGGTATGCGACCTCCTGCAGGCCCACGGCGTCGAGGCGGTGCCGGTCGAGGACTTCGGTGACGTCCACGACGACCCGCAGGTCGCCGCCCGCGACCACTTCGTGCCGCTCGTGCACCCGGTCATCGGCCCCGGTCTGTACGAGCGGACCGGGTTCCGGCTCTCCGACAGCCCGGCCGGCTACGAGCGGGCCGGCCCGACGCTGGGTCAGGACAACGACTGGGTGCTCGGCGAGCTGCTCGGGCTCTCGAGCGCCGAGCAGGACCGGCTGCGGGAGCAGGGCGCGGTCGAGTGACCGGCCCCGCGCCGGCGGCCGGTCAGGCGGGCATGACGGACCCGCCGTCCACGCACAGCACCTGACCCGTCACGAGCTCGGCGTCGTCGCTGGCGAAGAACAGCGCGGTGCCGGTCAGGTCCCACGCTTCGAGCTTGCGTTTCATCGCGCTCATCATCGGGAGCATGTCGATCATGCTGTCGGGGACGATCTTCTTGGTCGCCTCGGTCATCGTCACGCCGGGCGCGATGCAGTTCACCGTGATGTTGTACTGACCGAGCTGGCCGGCCAGGAACTTCGTGAGCCCGACCACGCCCCACTTCGTCTGGCTGTACGTGAACGCGGCCACCTCGTGGAAGTCGCCCGGCGGCGTCATGTTGTAGATGTACGCCGCCCCCGACGACTGGTTGATGATGCGGCCTCGGCGCTGCTCGACCATGTGGGGGGCGCAGGCCCGGGCCATCAGCCAGGCGCCGTGCAGGTTCACCGAGAACACCCGCTGCAGGTAGTCGTAGTCGTTGCGCTCGTTGTCGATGTCGTAGTACAGGGCGGCGTTGTTGATGAGGATGTCGAGCTGGCCGAAGTGCTGCTTCGTCGCCGCCGCGCAGGCGAGCGTCGACGCCTCGTCGGAGATGTCGGTCTGAACGAACTCGGCGTCGCCCTTGCCCTCGAGGTGCTCCATGGCCGAGCGGGCCCGGTCCTCGTTGATCTCGGCGACGACGACCTTCGCGCCCTCCTGGAGGAAGCGCTCGGCGTAGGCGAGGCCGATCCCCTGCCCGGCCCCGGTGATGACAGCGACGCGCTCCTCGAGTCGCCCCATGGTCCCCTCCCCTTCGCTCGCCCGCTCAGCCCTTGCGGACCCGGCCGATCAAGTTGAACTTCTCGACGACGACCGGCTGATTCGACTGCTCGTCGCGCCAGGTCGTCTCCACCACCACGAAGGTCATGGTGGCGCTGTCGGTCTCGCGCTCGTAGACGTCGAGGATCTTGCCCTCGCCGACCAGGACGTCCCCCACCTCGATCGGCCGGTGGTAGTTGAACTCCTGCTCGCCGTGGAGGATGAGGGCGCCCTTCCCGAACAGGTCCCCCATGACCGCGTGCATGGGGTTCACGCCCTTCGTCGGGTCGGGGGGCTGCTCCTCGTCCCACTTGCCCATGTGCTGCATCGCGAACGAGAAGGTCGGCGGGGCCGGGATCGAGGCGAACCCGGCCGCCTGGGCCGCCTTCGGGTCCCGGTAGATCGGGTTGTCGTCCATGACCGCGGAGGCGAAGAAGCTCACCGGCCCCCGCTCGACGCGCACCTTGAACGCGCCGGTCGGCTTCCCGACGATGCTGGTGTCGACGGCCATGCGGTGCGTGCTCCTCGTGCTCGATGGCGACGCGCGTCTTGCCCGGCGCGTCGGGGACCGCGATACGGTGACGCCGCTGTCAGTTTCCAACGAAGGGGGAAGGGCTCGCAAATGGGCTTGCTCGACGGCAAGGTTGCGATCGTCACCGGCGCTGGCAACGGCGTCGGTCGCGGCGAGGCGGTCCTGCTCGCCGACCACGGGGCCAAGGTCGTCGTGAACGACCTCGGCGGCTCGGTGACCGGCGAGGGCGACGGCGACCAGCGGGTCGCCGACCAGGTCGTCGGCGTGATCAAGGACCGCGGCGGCGAGGCGCTCGCGAACTACGCCAGCGTGGCCGACTTCGACGGCGCCAAGAGCATCGTCGACGCCGCGCTCGAGCGGTTCGGCCGTCTCGACGTCCTCGTCAACAACGCCGGCGTCCTGCGGGACCGGATGATGTTCTCCATGAGCCCCGAGGACTTCGACACCGTCCTGAAGGTGCACCTCTACGGGACCTGGAACACCATGCACCACGCCTCGGTGCACTGGCGGGCCGAGTCGAAGGCCGACCGGCAGCCGAGCGCCTCGATCATCAACACCGTGTCGAGCGCTGGCCTCCAGGGCCAGGCGAGCCAGATCAACTACGGCGCGGCCAAGGCCGGCATCGCGGCGATGACGATCATCGCCAGCCTCGAGCTCTCCCGCTACGGGGTGCGGGCCAACTGCATCGGCCCCGGGGGCTTCACGCGCATGGTGGGCCAGGCCCGGGCCGACATCGAGGTGAAGAACCCCGAGGACTACACCGAGTTCAACGCCATGAACCCGGGGAACTCGGCGCCGGCGGTGGCGTGGCTGGCCTCCGACGAGTCGAAGCCGGTCACCGGGCAGGTGCTGCGCATGGTCGGCAACTCCCTGTGCGTCTACGAGCCGTGGCGCATGGGCGAGGAGTACTTCTCGACCGACAAGGACGGGAGCCCGACCCAGTGGGACCCGGCCCAGGTCGGCCACATCCTGAACCGGTACGTGTTCCGCACCGCCAACCCGGGCATCGACGCGCAGCGCCGGGCGTAGCGGCCGCGGTGGGCTCCTTCCCCGACTACGACACGCTCCTCTACGAGGAGCGGGGCGGCGTGGCCTGGGTGACGCTGAACCGCCCCGAGCGGCACAACGCGTTCAACTCCCTGATGCAGCGCGAGCTCCACGACTGCTGGCGGACGCTGCGGTTCCGGGAGGAGGTCCGCTGCGTCGTCCTCACCGGCGCCGGGGACAAGGCGTTCTGCACCGGGATCGACCGCATGGAGCAGATGGGCGGCGATACCGACGAGACCACCGACGCCGACGTGGTCGGGTCGGGGGGCGGGACGCCGTTCCACTTCAACGACCCCGGCGACAACATCGGCCCGAAGAGCTCCGACCTCTGGAAGCCGGTCATCGCAGCGGTGAACGGGATGGCGTGCGGCGGCGCCTTCTACATGCTCGGCGAGGTCGAGTTCATCATCGCCGCCGAGCACGCCACCTTCTTCGACCCCCACGTCACCTACGGGATGACGGCGGCGTTCGAGCCCATCCACATGCACGACCGGATGCCGTTCGGCGAGATCATGCGGCTGTCGCTGCTCGGCAACTACGAGCGGCTGTCGGCGCAGCGCGCCTTCGAGATCGGGCTCGTGTCGCAGGTCGTGCCCGGCGCCGAGCTCGCCGACGCGACGACGTGGGCGGCCGACGCCATCGCCGCCCAGCCCCAGCTGGCCATCCAGGGGACCGTGCGCGCCATCTGGGCCGCCCGCGAGCTGTCGAACCGGCAGGCGGTCGCGCTCGGGTACGCGTTCGTCGGGCTTGGCACTGACCAGGACTCGATCGCAGAGGGTCAGCGTCTCTTCGAGTCCGGGAAGCGGATCGAGTGGCGCCTGCGCTGAGCCGGCCGGAGGTCGCGCCGGCAGGGAGCAGGCACTGACCGGGGACGGCACCGGCGTCGCGATCGTCGGCGCCGCGCTCTCGGACTGCGGGCGGGTCGACGACCGCTCCGCGTACGACCTGCACTTCCAGGCCACCAGCCGGGCCCTCGCCGACGCGGGCCTCACCAAGGACGACGTCGACGGGTTCGGCTCCTCGGGCACCGGGCTCCTCGCCCCGATCGAGGTCGCCGAGTACTGCGGGCTGCGACCGACGTGGGTGGACGGCACCGGCGTCGGGGGCAGCACCTGGGAGTTCATGGTCGAGCACGCGGTGGCGGCCATCCGGGCCGGGCACGCCGAGGTCGTCGTCCTCGCCTACGGCTCCACCTCCCGGGCCGACCTGAAGCGGCGGCGGCGCACCGCGAACCTGTCGTTCGGCACCCGGGGCCCGATGCAGTTCGAGGTGCCGTTCGGGCACACGCTCATCGCCAAGTACGCCATGTCAGCCCGCCGGCACATGCACGAGTTCGGGACGACCCTCGACCAGCTGGCCGAGATCGCGGTGTCGACGCGCGCCAACGCGGCGCTCAACCCCGACGCCTACTACCGGGACCCGATCACGATCGAGGACGTGAACACGTCGCGCCTCATCGCGGAGCCGCTCACGAAGCTGCACTGCTGCATCCGCAGCGACGGCGGCGGCGCGGTCGTGCTCACCTCCGGGGACCGGGCTCGGGACCTGGCCCGCCCGCCGGTGTGGGTGCTCGGCACCGGCGAGGCGGTGTCCCACACGTCGATGAGCGAGTGGCCAGACTTCACCGACTCGCCGGCCCGCCGGGCCGGCGAGGCCGCCTTCGGACGCGCCGGCGTCACACCGGCCGACGTCGACTGCTGCCAGCTCTACGACGCGTTCACGCCGATGGTCCTGCTCACCCTCGAGGCACTCGGCTTCTGCGCCAAGGGCGAGGGCGGCCCGTTCGTCGCCGACGGCCGGCTCCGGGTCGGTGGCGCGCTGCCGACGAACACCGACGGCGGCGGCCTGTCGGCGTGTCATCCCGGCATGCGGGGGATGTTCCTGCTGGTGGAGGGCGTGCGGCAGCTACGCGGCGAAGCCGGCGCGCGTCAGGTCGCCGACGCCCAGATCTGCTGCGTCAACGGCACCGGCGGCTGGTTCTCCTCCGCGTCGACGGTGCTGCTCGGCGCCGGCTGAGCCCGGCTCAGCCCGCGATGCTGGGCGCGGGGGCGCCGAAGAAGCCGCGGTGCACGACCGTGGTCAGGGTCTCGAGCATGGTCGGCTCGTCGGCGTCGATCCGACCCGACGCGACGCCGTAGCTGAACCGCTCCAGCATCGCCATCAGCGCCCCGACCGCGGCCGCCTCGCCGGCGGGCGGCGTCGCGCTCGACTCGCGCATGCGCAACGCCAGCCGGTCGCCGATGGCGGTGAAGGCGCGGACACCGAGCCGGTCGACGTGCCGGTCCCCCACCTGGTCCTCCATCCAGGCCCGGATCACCGGGCCGTAGCGGCGGTAGGTGTCGAGGAACCGGTCGAGGAAGGAGCGCAGCTCGCGGCGACCCGCCGCATCGGCGCCGATGGGCCCGACCGCGGCCGCGAGGTCGGTGAGCTGGTGCGCGCAGTCGACCGCCAGCGCCCGCAGCAGGTCCTCCTTGTTGGAGAAGTACAGGTAGAACGTCCCGTGCGACGTGCGGGCGGCCCGCACGATGTCGTCGACGCGGGCGGCGTGGTAGCCGCGGCGGGCGAACACCCGCAGGCCGGCGTCGAGCAGGCGTCGCAGCGTGCGCCGGCCCTGCGCGCGCAGCTCGCGTCCCTGGGCCGGGCGCCCCGGCGGGGCGCCGTCAGCCCGGGGTGGCGACTTGTACGCTGCGTTCGCGTCTGCGGGCGGCGAACCCGTCGGGCGCGCCGTCCGCACCGGAACCGACCCTGCTCGAGAGCCCATGCTCGCCGCCACCCTACGCGAAGCCGCTCGACGCTTCGCCGACGTGCCGGCGGTCGTGACCGAGCAGGGCTGGGCGCTCACCTATCGGGACCTCGACCGCGTCTCTGACGAGCTCGCGGTGGGCCTCGGGCAGCGAGGCCTGGGCCCGGGTGACGTCCTGGCCCTCGTCCTGCCGCCGAGCGTCGAGTACGAGCTGGCGTACCTCGCCGCGGCCAAGCTCGGTGCGATCACGGCCGGGGTGAACGACCGGCTCACCGCCGCCGAGCGGGCGTCGGTGCTCGAGCGCGCGCAGCCGCGTCTGGTCCTGACCACGGCCGACGACGGCTCGGCCTTCGAGACGGTGACGGTCGTGCCGGGCACCGGCGCCGACGACGTCCTCGTCGGCCTGCGCGCCGGCGGCGAGTCCCCCGCACCGATCGACGACGATCCCGACCGTCCGGTCGCGATCGTGTTCACGTCGGGCACGACGGGGACGCCGAAGGGCGCGCTCTACGGCAACCGGCAGCTGGCGTTCATCACCGCCACCGACGTCGGGGACACGTGGGGCGGCGGCGCGCGCAGCTTCACCGGGACGTCGTTCGCCCATCTGGGCTTCATGACGAAGCTGGCCGGCAACCTGCGCCGGGGCGGCACCAGCTTCATCCTCGCCCGCTGGAGCGCGCCGCGGGCGCTGGCGCTGCTCGCCGAGCACCGCATGACGACCGTGGCCGGCGTCCCGGCCCAGCTGGCGCTCATGCTGCGCCAGCCCGACTTCGACGCCTACGACCTCGACTGCGTGCAGCTCATCATCGCCGGCGGCGGGCCGATCACCCCCGACCTGGCCGAGGAGGCCCGGGCCCGGTTCCACGCCGCGCTCGCGACGCGCTACTCGTGCACCGAGGCCGGGATCGGTCTCGGGACCGCCGCCGACGACCCGCCCGAGGACGCGGTCGTGAGCGTCGGCCGCCCGCACCCGGCGGTCGAGCTGCGCCTCCTCGACGAGGACGACGCGACCGTGCCGGCGGGTGAGGTCGGGGCGGTGTGCCTGCGCTCGCCGGCCGTCATGATCGGCTACTGGCGGGATCCCGACGCCACCCGGGCCGCGTTCACGGCCGAGCGGTTCGTGCGCACCGGCGACCTCGGCTGGCTCGACGACCGGGGTCGCCTGCGGCTGGTGGGTCGCACCAAGGAGATGTACGTGCGGGGCGGGTACAACGTGTACCCGGTCGAGGTCGAGGGGCTGCTCTCGACGCACCCGGCCGTGGCCGCGGTCGCGGTCGTCCCCCGCCCCGACCCGGTGATGGGCGAGGTCGGCGTCGCGGTCGTCGTGGCCCGGGACCCGGCCCGCCCGCCGACGCTGGAGGGGCTCCGGGCCCACGCCGGGGACCGACTGGCCCGCTACAAGCTCCCCGAGGACCTCCGGGTCGTGGACGCGCTGCCGCTCACCGCGATGGACAAGGTCGACCGGCGGGCCTTGTCGGAGCGGGTTCGCCGACCAACGCCGGCGGCCGAGGCCCGGTGACCGAGCGCCGCCCCGACCTGGTCGCGGTGGCGCGTGCGCACGCGGCGGCGGAGGCGGTCGGCGACCTCGAGACGACGCTCGCCACCCTCGAGGCCGACCCGGTGTACGAGCTGTGGCCGCTCGGCGTCGCCTTCCGGGGCCGGGACGCGGCGCGCGTGTACTACGAGCATTTCTTCGCCAACGTTCGGCCGCTCGTCAGCGGCTACGAGCTGCGCAACGAGTGGGTGAACGACCACGGACTGGCGCAGGAGTACGTGATCGAGTTCCGGCGGCCCGACGGCGCCGAGCGTCACCCGGTGATCGGCATCCTCACCTTCGGGACGTCGGCGCTCTCGGGTGAGCGCCTCTACGGCAGTGACCGGCTGTTCAGGCTGCTGTGCGGCCCCGCCCTCGAGCTGGCTCGGCCGCTCACCTGACCGGACCGCGCGATCGCGAAAGAACGGACAAGCCCGGCCGTTGCCCCTGAAAGCGGGCGGGGGTGATACCCAATTCGCGCCACCCATCGACTAGAAAGTCCCGATGCGTTTTCGCTGGCTGATTCCCCTGGTCGTGCTCGTCGTGGTCGCGGCGGCGTGCGGTGGCGGCGGCAGCTCCGCCGCCAAGAAGAAGGTGGTCGTCACCACCACGACGGCGCCGGGCCCGCCGGTCGCGCCGCTGACCGGGCTCCCCGACAACGCCGCGCAGGCGCTGCAGCGGCCGGCGCTGTCGATCAAGATCGAGAACACCCCCGAGGCCCGGCCCCAGAGCGGCCTCGACAACGCCGACGTCGTCTACGAGCAGATCACCGAGGGTGGGATCACCCGCTTCGTCGCCGTCTTCAACTCGAACGTGCCGCCCGTCGCGGGCCCGGTGCGCTCGGGCCGGGCGATGGACCCCGACCTGCTGGCGCCGCTCGGCGGCATCTTCGCCTACTCGGGTGGCATCAACGAGACGGTGCAGGCCATCGCCGCGACGCCGGGGGTGCACGTGATCGTCGACACCGGCTCCGACCCGGCGCTGTTCCGCGACCGCACCAAGGTCGCGCCGCACAACCTCTACGCCCACACCGACCAGCTGCTGGCCCGGGGTGGCAAGCCGGTGCCGCCCAACCCGCTGTGGCAGTTCCTGCCCACGGGTGCGCAGTTCCCCGGTGACGGCGTCAAGGCGTTCACGGTCGCGTACGACCCGCTCTACCGGCCGACGTACACCTACGACCCGACCTCGAACACGTGGAAGCGAGCGATCGGGACCACCGCGTTCATGGACACCGACGGCCAGCAGGTGGCGCCCACGAACGTCATCGTCATGTTCGTGGCGTGCTGCCTGAACAGCCCCGAGGCGGGCGCCTTCCAGACCGTCGGCCACGGCGACGTCACCGTGTTCAGCGGCGGCCGGGAGCTCCAGGGCAAGTGGTCGCGCAGCGACCGCACCCAGCCGATCCAGTACACGGACGCCAACGGCAACCCGCTGAAGCTCACGCCGGGCAAGACCTGGGTCGAGCTGTTCCCGAGCGTCTTCCAGCAGGCGAGCCTGCAGGTCGTGCCCGACCCGACCCGGACCATCCCCACGTCGGCACCGACGACGACGCCGCCGACCACGGCCAAGAAGAAGAAGTAGTCCCGGGCCGCCGACCGGCGGCGGGCCACCGCGCCACGATCACCGACTGACCCGCGGGCGCCCTCGCCCGCGGGTCGTCGCGTCGGGCCGGCCGGTCCACGACGTCCGGTACCGTTCCGGCCCACATGGAGCTGGAGTTCACGCCCGAACAGGACGAGCTGCGCACCGGCGTGCGCGCGCTCCTCGATCGGGAGTGCCCGATGAGCCTGGTGCGCGCCGTCGTCGAGGACGGCGTCGTCGCGGACGCTCTCTGGAAGCACATGGTCGACCTCGGGTGGCCGGCGCTCACCGTCCCCGAGTCAGACGGCGGGCTCGGGCTCGGCCCGGTGGAGCTGGCCGTGGTCGTCGAGGAGCTCGGGCGGGCCGTCGCGCCCGGCCCGTTCGTGCCGACCGTGTGCCAGTTCGCGCCCGCGATTCGCGAGGCCGGCGAAGCCGCGGTCCGGGAGCGCTTCCTCGCCGCCGTCGCCGAGGGCTCGCTGACCGGCGCCCTCGCCGTCGCCGAGCCCGGCCGACCCGCCGACCCCGCCGCGGTGCGCGCCACCGCGACTCCGGACGGCGGCGCCTGGACGCTCGCCGGGACGAAGACGGCCGTGCTCGGCGGCGACCGCGCCGATGAGATCGTCGTCCTGGCGCGCGAGCCGGACACCACCGGCGCCGACGGCGTGCTGGCGTTCGTGGTTCCACGCTCGGCGCTGGGGGTGACGCCGATCCGGTCCCTCGACGCCAGCCGGGGACTGGTGTCGCTGGAACTCGAAGGTGCGCGGGTCGACGACGACCGCCGGCTCGGCGAGCCCGGACCCGAGACCGCGGCCCGGCTCGGCCGAGCCATCGAAGAGGCGACCGCCGCGCTCGCCACCGAGATCGTCGGCACGTGCCAGACGATCTTCGACGTCACGCTCGAGTACGCCAAGCAGCGGGAGCAGTTCGGGGTGCCGATCGGCTCGTTCCAGGCGATCAAGCACAAGTTCGCCGACATGCTCATCGCCCTCGAGCGGGCGCGCGCCACCGCCTACTTCGCGGCCCTCTGCCAGGCCGAGGACGACCCCCGTCGCACCATCGCCACGTCCACGGCCAAGGCCGCCGCCGGTGACTGCCAGCGCCGCCTGGCCAAGGAAGGGATCCAGATCCACGGCGGGATCGGCTACACGTGGGAGCAC
>CALEYV010000085.1 GCA_937927875.1 uncultured Actinomycetes bacterium
GCACTCGCCAGCGCGACCGCGGGCACCCGACGCCCGGCGTGGGACGAGCCCGGGATCGGGTTGCCGTGGGGACAGCTGGCCGGGTCGTCGAGCAGCGCGACAAGGCGCTCCTCGACGTCGGGGGAGATGACGTGCTCCCACCGGTCCGCCTCGCGGTGCACCTTGTCCCACTCGAGACCGATGACGTCGAGCAGCAGCCGCTCGGCGAGGCGGTGACGGCGGACGACGCTGGTCGCGATGGCGGCGCCGGGCTCGGTCAGCTCCAGGCGGTGACCGGACCGCATGGCCACGTAGCCGTGGTCGATGAGCCGCTGCACGGTCTCGGAGACGGTGGGCGCGCTCAGCCCGAGCCGCTCAACCAACCGGGCCCGGAGGGGGACCACGCCCTCCTCCTCGAGCTCCAGGATCTGCACCAGGTAGTGCTCGGTCGCGTCGTGCAGATCAGCCACGGACTAAGGGTACCCAAAGCATCGGGCCGCGAACAGGCCCCGCCGTTGACGCATCGGGAAACCCATAACTAAGGTTACCCATACCTGAGTTGGGGGAACCCGAAGTCCCGGGAGGTGGTGTGTCGACACCGGAGGTCCTGGTCCTCGGGGCGATCGCGGGCTTCACCATCTTTCTGGGTCTCCCGGCGGCCCGGGTCCGCAACCCCTCGATGGCGCTCCGGGCGTTCCTGAACGCGGTCGCGATCGGGATCCTCCTCTTCCTGCTCTGGGACGTCCTCTCGAAGGGCTTCGAGCCGGTGACGACCGCGCTGACGGACGCCTCCAAGCATCACGGGTCCTGGTGGCACGTGACCGGCCTCGCGTCCGCGTTCTTCGCCTCCCTGGCGGTCGGCCTGGCGTTGCTCTGCTACTACGACCGGTGGCTGGTGCGCCGGGGCCACCCCACCCCGCGCGGGCCGGGCGCGGCGGTGGCCACCGACCTGCCCGCACCCGGCGTCGTCGCCCGGCTGTCGGAGCCGCAGCGGCTGGCCCTGTTCATCGCGATCGGCATCGGGTCCCACAACCTCTCGGAGGGCCTCGCCATCGGCCAGTCGGCAGCGAAGGGCGAGATCAGCCTGGCCGTCCTGCTGATCATCGGCTTCGGGCTGCACAACGCGACCGAGGGCTTCGGCGTCATCGCACCGATGGCCGCCGAGGCCGAGGTGCCGTCGTGGGGATTCCTCGCCGTCCTCGGCCTCATCGCGGGCGGGCCGACCTTCCTCGGGACGGCGATCGGGCATTCGTTCCAGAACGACACCCTCTTCCTCGCGTTCCTCGCCCTCGCCGCCGGCTCCATCCTCTACGTCGTCATCGAGCTGCTGGCGGTCGCCCGTCGACTCGGCCACAAGGAGCTGCTGACCTGGGGCCTGCTCCTCGGCCTCGTGGCCGGGTTCGTGACCGACATGGTGCTGACGGCCGCGGGCGTGTAGGCCGCTTCCCAGGCCGGTTCGTCCGGCGGCGGCCCCGCTCCGGCCGAGACCGCACCGATAGCGTTCCGGCATTGCTTCCCGGCCGGTCGAACGCGTGGCGCGCCGCCCGCGCCTCGCGACGCGGGGTGTACGGGCGGTCGCGGCGGCGGCCCTGGTGGCGGCCTCGGTCACGGCGCTGACCGTGAGGTCGGTGGCCGCCGCGCCGGGCTGTCAACCCGGCGACCTCACGGTGACGAACACCTCGGATGGGGCCGCCCCGCCGGCGCAGTCGCTCCGGGCCGCGTTCGCCGCCGCAACCGCGGCGTCGGGCCCCCAGCGGATCTGTGTCGACGCCGGCCTGGCGGGCCAGACGATCACCCTGACGACCGCCGGCGGCGGCGAGCTCGTCTACAACGCGGCGACCATGCCCCAGCTGACGGTCGAGGGCAACGGGATCATCGTCCATGCGGCCCCGAACGCGCGGGTCATCGACAACCAGACCGCCGGCCCGCTCCACCTCGCCGACCTCACGATCACGGGCGGCAACGCGTCCTCGGCGGGCGGCGGCGTCGTCACCTCCGGGGACGCGACGCTGGCGAACGTCAGCCTGGTGGGCAACACCTCGACCGACCGGGGCGGCGGCATCACCGTGCTCGGCGACGTCACCGTCACCAACTCGACCATCAGCGCCAACACGGCGGGGTTCGACGGCGGCGGCATCTGCGTGTTCGGGAACGCGGTGATCACAAGCTCGACGTTGGTGGGCAACACCGCCGGTGGCGGCGGGGACGGGGGCGGGGTCTGTGCCTTCGGAACCCTGACCGTCACCGACTCGACGGTCGTCGCGAACACCGCCACCGGTCTCGGCGGCGGCCTCGATACGAACGTCGGCCTCACGCTCGTCTACTCGACGGTCGCCCAGAACACTGCTGCCAACGGCTCCAACCTCGGTTTCGCCACGCTGGCGTCGTTCGGGGCCGTGGTCGCCCAGCCGGTCGGGGGCGGCGGGAACTGCGAGGTGGCGGGCACCAGCGACGGGTTCAACTTCACCGACGACGCCTCGTGCGGCTTCCCCGCCTCCGAGACCCACGCCGGCGTCGACCCCGCGCTCGGCCCCGTGGCCGCCAACGGCGGCCCGACGCCGACCCGCCTCCCGCGGCCCGGCAGCCCGCTCATCGACGCCATCCCGCTGGCGTCCTGTCGGGCCGACGGGGCCGCGGCCGTGACCACCGACCAGCGAGGCGTCACCCGTCCCCAGGGCCCCGCCTGCGACATCGGCGCGGTCGAGGTCGTGCCGCCCGTCCCGTCCCCGATCGTCGTCGTCCCGCGCTTCACGGGATGAGACCGACGCTGATCCCGCGGGGCCGGCGCGGTCGGCGCGCGGCCCGCGGTCTCGTGGCGCTCCTCGGGACGATCAGCGCCGTGACGCTCGCTGCCGGCGGCGCCGTCGCGGCCCCGTCACGGACCGCGGCCGCCGACGCCGCGCTCGACCGGTCGCTCGAGCAGCTCGTGCGAACGCCGGGCGGCCCGCCCGGCGCCATCTCGGTCGTGCAACGCGGCGCCACACTGATCGTGCACGCGGCCGGCGTCGCAGACCTAAAGACCGGCGCCGCGCCGACGGCGGACGATCACGTGCGGGTGGCGAGCGTCGCCAAGGCCTTCAGCGGCGCGGCCGCGCTCGCGGTCGTGCGGGATGGTGCGCTCTCGCTCGGCGACACCATCGGGCAGCGCCTCCCGAGCCTCCCGCCGGCGTGGAAGGACGTCACGCTCGCCGAAGCCCTGAACCACACCAGCGGCCTGCCGGACTTCAGCGCGAGCAAGACGTTCGCGGCCGCGGTGACGGCGGACCCGTTCAACCCACCGCCTCCCTCCCAGCTGCTGTCATACGTGGCCGACCGGCCGCTCGAGTTCAAGCCCGGCTCGAAGTACCGGTACTCGAACTCCGACAACATCGTGGTCGGGCTCATGATCGAGGCCGCCACCGGGGGACGCTACGAGGACGCGCTGCACTCGCAGGTCTTCGGTCCGCTCGGCCTGTCCGACACGAGCCTCCCGCGCGGGGCCACGATCCCGGCCCCCTTCATCCACGGCTACTCGCCCGAGCCACCCGGCCCGCCCCAGGACGGGAGCGAGAACGTCTTCGCGATGGGCTGGGCATGGGCGTCGGGGGGGATCGTCTCGACGCCGCGCGAGCTGAACCGGTTCATCCGCGCCTACGCCGCCAGCTCGACCGCGAGCAAGGCGGGTCTCCGCGCCCAGTACCGGTTCGTGCCCGGCAGCTCGGACCCGCCGGGACCCGGCACGAACAGCGCCGGCCTCGCCCTCTTCCGCTACCAGACCCGCTGCGGCACCGTCTACGGACACACCGGCAACGTCACCGGCGGGTACACGCAGTTTGTCGCCGCGACGCGTGACGGCTCGCGCTCCGCGACGGTGTCGATCAACACGGTCATCACCACCAAGCAGGATCCCGGCCGGTTCCCCGTGCTGCGGAAGACCTTCGAGCTCGCGGTCTGCGCGGCACTCGTCCGCTAGCCCTGTCCGACGGGCGCCAGCGAGGTGTCGCGGGACATCGTGGACACCAGATGAAGGGGTGTGGCGATGGGTGTGGCGTGCTATCTGGTCAGGGCGGTCCAGGAGGAAGACGGCACCGTCCTCGATGTCTCGCGA
>CALEYV010000086.1 GCA_937927875.1 uncultured Actinomycetes bacterium
TACACGCGTAAGATCGTCGGCAGCGTCAGATGTGTATAAGAGACAGGTCGGAATCCGGGCCGTCCGAGCGACGATACGGGTGTGACCGACGCTTCGGCGGCCTCCGGCCGGCCGGGGAGCGACTTCCTTGGCTTCTACGACGACGCCCTCCCCCGCGTGTACGGCTACTTCGCCCGGCGGTGCGGCCACGCCGCCGTCGCCCAGGACCTCACCGCCGAGACGTTCCTCGCCGCGGTGGCCGCGAGCCGCAAGGAGGCACCACCGCCGATGAGCGTGCCCTGGGTGCTCGGGGCCGCCCGCCACAAGCTCGTCGACCACTGGCGGCGCACCGCCCGCGACGAGCGCAACCTGCAGGTGCTGGCCGACGCCGTCCCCACCGCCGACGATCCGTGGGACGCCGAGCTCGACGCCGTCCGGGCCCGCCAGACCCTCGAGCAGCTGGCCGCCCAGCACCGGGCCGCGCTGACGCTGCGGTACCTCGACGACCTCCCGGTGCCCGAGGTCGCGGCACTGCTCGGCCGGACGGTCGACGCCACCGAGGCCCTGCTGGTCCGGGCCCGGGCCGCGTTCCGCCGCGCCTACACCGACGAGGAGCGTTGCGATGCCTGACCCGTTCGAGGCGCTGCGCGCACCCGAAACCCCGATCGACCCCGACCCCGCGTTCGCCGCTCGCCTCCGAGCCCAGGTCGAGCGGGCCCTGACCCTTCCGAGAGGAGCCGACGTGACCGACCTCGTCCTGGAGCCCGAGACCGCCCCGGCCACCACCTCGACGGTGACGCCCTACCTCGCCGTCGCCGGAGCCGAGCGAGCCCTCGACTGGTACGCCGACGCCTTCGGGGCCCGCGTCCTCGGCGAGCCGATCGTGATGCCGGACGGCCGCATCGGCCACGCCGAGTTCGAGATCGACGGCGCGATGTTCATGCTGTCCGAGCAGCACCCCGAGATCGGCGTGGTGGCACCGTCCCCCGACGAGGGCGTGCCGATCTCGCTGCACCTGACCGTCGACGACGTCGACGCGGTCGTCGGGCGCGCCGCCACGGCCGGGGGTCGGGTCGAGCGCGACCCGGCCAACTACGAGTACGGCCGGAACGGCGTGATCCGGGACCCGTTCGGCCACCGATGGATGATCGCCGGTGACACGACGGCGCCGGGGCTTCGCCACGGCGACGTTGGCTACGTGTCGCTCTGGGTGCCCGACGTCGACCGGGCCGCGACGTTCTTCGCCGGCGTGCTCGGCTGGCAGTACGGGCCGGGCAGCGGCCCCCAGGGTCGCCAGGTCGAGGGCCTGACCCTGCACCACGGCCTGTGGGGCGCCGAGCCGCGCTCCAGCCTCTTCTGCTGCTTCGCGGTCGAGGACGTCGACGAGGCGGTGCAGCGCGTGCGCGCCGCCGGCGGGCAGGCCGACGAGCCGCACCTCGAGCCGTACGGGCGGATCGCCGAGTGCGTCGACGACCAGGGGACGCGGTTCGCGGTGTTCACCCCACCCGGCGGCACGACCGGCACCGGGCCGTCCGCCGGCGCGCGACCGGGGGACGTCACCTACATCACGATGGAGGTGGTCGACTCGGTCCGCACCCGGGCCTTCTACGGGTCGGTGCTCGGCTGGCGGTTCCGGCCCGGACGAGTCGAGGACGGCTGGCAGGTCGAGGCGGTCGCCCCGATGGTCGGGATCTCGGGTGGCCACGCCGAGGCGACCACGGTGCCGATGTACCAGGTTGAGGACGTCGAGGCCGCCGTCGCCCGGGTGCGGGACGCCGGTGGCACGGCGTCCGATCCCGCGGTCCAGCCCTACGGGACGACCGCGACATGCGTCGACGACCAGGGGACCCGCTTCTATCTGGGCCAGACCTGACGCCGTCCGAGCGGCCCGGCCCGTCGTCTGCCGCGCGAGAGTGACCTGGAACATGGGGAGCGCGACGTGGACGAGCTCGGCGACGCCCGGTACATCTCGCTGACGACCTACAGGCGCGACGGCACCCCGGTCTCGACGCCGGTGTGGATCGCGCCCGCCGAACCGGGCTACGTGTTCACGACCGGCGGCATGACGTGGAAGGCCCGTCGGCTTCGCCGCGACCCGCGGGTGCAGGTCCAGCCCTCCGACGCCCGGGGGCGCGTGAAGCCCGACTCGGCCGTCTACACCGGCACCGGCGTGGTGAAGGAGGACGCGGCGTCGGTCGCCGCCGCCGAAGCCGCCATCCACGACAAGTACGGCTGGCAGTTCCAAGCCACCAGGGTCCTGGAGCGGATCCGGCGCGCCCTGCACCTCGGGACGCCGCAGTCGGGCGCCGCCGTCGAGCTCACCGTCGAGCGGGCCGGCTGACCCATCACCGCCGCGCGAGCGCGCGCCGGCGCGCCGCTACCGTTTGTGGGTGGCGTCAGATCGAGACAGCGAGGTCCTCGAGCTCGCCGGGCACGACGTTCGGGTCACGCACCCCGACAAGGTCTTCTTCGCCGAGCGGGGCGAGACGAAGCACGACCTCGTGCAGCACTACCTCCGGTTCGCCGAGCCGCTGCTGCGGACGATGGGCGGGCGCCCGACGCTGCTGCAGCGCTTCCCGGAAGGCGCAGGCGGGCCGTCCTTCTATCAGAAGCGGGTCCCGAAGGCGGCGCCCGACTGGCTTCAGACGACGATCGTGAGCACGCCGAACGGCACGACGTCACGCGCGCTGGTCGCGGCCGACCTGGCGCACGTCGTCTGGGCGGTGAACATCGGCTGCCTGGGCTTTCACCCCTGGCCCTATCTCGCCGCTGATCCTGACCACACCGACGAGCTCCGCCTGGACCTCGATCCCCAGCCCGGCACCGATTTCACGCACGTGCGGGCGGCCGCCGCGGCGCTTCGGCAGCTGCTCGACGAGCAGGGCATCACCGGGTACCCGAAGACGACCGGCAACCGGGGCCTGCACGTCTACGTGCGGCTCGAGCCCCGCTGGGACTCGTACCAGGTGCGGGCGGCGGCGGTCGCGGTCGCCCGCGAGCTCGAGCGGCGCCGGCCCGACGTCCTCACGGCGGCGTGGTGGAAGGAGGAGCGCGGCGAGCGCGTCTTCGTCGACTTCAACCAGAACGCGCCGCACAAGACCGTGTTCGGCGCGTGGTCAGTGCGATCGCGGGCCGGCGCGCAGGTCTCGACGCCGTTGCACTGGGACGAGGTCGAGCAGATCCATCCCGACGAGCTGACCATCGCCAGCCTGCAAGATCGGCTCGGTCCGGGCGAGGATCCTTGGGCCGGCATGTACGACGACCCGCAGTCGCTGGAGCCGCTGCTGGCCATGCACGAGCGTGACCGGGCCAACGGGCTCATGGACGCGCCCTGGCCCCCCGTGTACCCGAAGCAGCCCGACGAGCCGGCGCGGGTCGCGCCGAGCCGGGCCCGCAAGGAGTGAGGGAAGGGCCCCGACGCTCAGCGGCGCCGGCGCGGACCGGCGCGGTACCCCGCCGCCTCCAGTCGCGCCGCGACCTGGCGGTACCGGCCGACCGGGATCAGATGGACGCCGTCGAAGCGGCCGGTGTCGCGGATCTGGTCGACCAGCTCGCACGCGGCGTCCACACCGGCGTCGCGGTCGTCCTCGAGCTCCTCGATCAGCGCGGTCGGAACTCGGATCTCATCCGTGGTGCCCACGACGGTCTTGGCCATCGCCGCACTGGCCAGGACGAGCACCCCGGCGTAGACGGGCCCGTCGAACGCCAGCCGATCCCGCCAAGCCAGCAGCGCCGGGAGATCGAAGGTCGCCTGGACGAACAGGAAGTCGGCCGTCGCCTTCCAGCGTGGCAGTGGCGCGAGGCGGCTGGTGACGCCGACTTCGAACGTGGTGCCGTCGAAGACGGGCTCCGACCCGAAGCGGCGGACCTCCTCGAGCATCGTCTCGACGTTCAGGTCGTGCGCCCGGGCCCCCGACTCCGGTGTGTCGCCGTAGACGCAGAGCAGCCGCTCGACCCCGTACGCGCCCGCGGTGAGGAGGTCGCGCCGAAACCCGAGCCGGTTCCGATCCCGGCTGTTGATGCACGCGATCGCGGCCCGGCCCATCGCGATGACCTCGTGGGCGGCGGCGATGCTCGACACCGTCGCCCGCCCCAGGTGGTTGTCCGGAACCAGGAACGTCCCCGCGACCGGCGCCATCACGCCGACCTGGTGGCGAACCGACGTCAGGTCGGGTCGCGTCGCTGGCTCGACCTCGCAGATCATCTCAAACGAACGCGACGCCATCACCGGACGGTATCGCCGCTGGACCGCCGCGTCGGCGCCGATTGGGCGCGCCAAGGACCGCCGACCCAACCTCGGGCCGCGCCATGATCGGCAGGTGACCGAGCCGGACGAGCAACCCCGCATCCTGCACCGTCCCGCCGAGCTCGCTCGTATGTTCGACCGCATCCCGAACGACTACGAGGCTCGTCCGCCCTACCCGGCCGAGCTGTTCGAAGTGCTCGTCGACTCCTGCGGCGTCGGGGTCGGCTCGAGGGTGCTCGAGGTCGGCGCGGGAACGGGCCAGGCGACCCTCCCGCTGCTCGACCTCGGCGCGACTGTCACCGCGATCGAGCCTGGACCGGCGCTGGCAGGCCGCTTGGCCGAGCGGACGACGGGCCGCGACATCACGATCGTCGTCGCCGATCTCGAGGTGGCGCCGCTGCCCGAGGCGAACTTCGATCTGGTCGTCTCCGCGACAGCCTTCCATTGGGTCGACCCGGTCGTCGGGCCGGTCAAGTGCGGGCGGGCGCTGCGCGACGACGGCTGGCTGGCGCTGTGGTGGACGGTGTGGGGCGACCCTGACCGGGACGACCCGTTCCACGACGCCTCGCGGCCACTCCTCGCGGCGAAGGCGCCGCAGCTGCTCGGACGAGAGACGATGCCCCAGGCCTACGCGAGCGATCTGGCCGCTCGCGCCGGTGAGGTCGAACGCACCGGGATGTTCGGCCCCGTCCGACGCCAGATCTTTCGCTGGGTCGGCGTGCACGATCCAGTCGGGCTCCGGCGGCTCTACGCGACCTTCGCGCCGTGGCTGGCGCTGCCCGATGCGCTGCGACTGGAGCTCCTGGACGACGTCGAGCGGCTGGCCCGCGACGAGTTCGGCGGAACGGTGCGACGTCCGTACCAGACGGTGCTCTACCTCGCACCGCGGCTGCCCCGATAAGGGCGCCGGCCGGTCGAGATGCCCACCAACGTCGCCACTCGCGACAGCTCGTGTCCGTCAGCAGGCCCGGCGAACCCCGTGGCCGACGATGCAGTAGCCGTGCCCCGTGTCGCGCACGGACGCGTCGAAGCCGAGTGTGAGCAGGCGCTGCAGCGCGTCGGGACGCCAGTAGACCTTCACGATCTCGTAGCGGCGCCCGTCACGGAGGCGGCGGTGGCTGACGCCCCGG
>CALEYV010000087.1 GCA_937927875.1 uncultured Actinomycetes bacterium
CTGCACCCGATGTTCGCCAGCAACCGGCAGGGCGCGCACTTCCAGCTCGGCTCCACCTTCCTTTTCGACGAGATGCCGACCTTCCGGCGCACGCTGACGCTCCCCGAGCCGACCCGGTCCGAGCGCCTCCGCGACCCCGAGGTGCGGGAGCAGATGCGACGCGAGCTCGCCGACCCGACCGGCCGGTCCTTCGTCGTGCCGTGGTCGGTGCTGCGGGTCGAGACGGTCCGACGGGACGAGCACCGCCGGTTCGTGGACCGCACCGTGAGCGAGGTCGCGGCCGAGCTCGACGCCGACCCCCTCGACGCCTTCCTCGACCTCTCCCTGCAGGAGGATCTGGCGACCCAGTTCGTGCTCGCCGCCCCACCCGACCCGAAGCGGCGGGCCGCCACGGAAGAGATGATCCGGGCGCCGTTCGTCATGGCGGGCAGCAGCGACGGCGGCGCGCACCTGCTGTCGTTCTGCGGCGCCGACTACACGACCCGGCTCCTCACCGAGTGGGTGCCGGAGGTGCTGAGCATCGAGGCCGCGGTCGCCCGCCTGACCTCGGTGGCGGCGGCGGCGGTCGGCGCCACCGGCCGGGGCCGGCTGGCTCCCGGTGCGGCCGCCGACCTGCTGCTCATCGACACCGACGCGCTCGGCACCCCGGACGCGCCGCGCTACGTCGAGGACTTCCCCGCCGGCAGCGGCCGGTTCGTCTGCGACGCCGACGGCTACCGGGCGGTGGTGGTGAACGGCGAGGTGCTGCTCGACGACGGCGAGTGGACCGGCGCCACCCCCGGCCAGGTGCTGCGCGGCACCGACCCCGCCCCCTGAACCGCACCGGCGGTACCCTGAGTCGTCACCGAGCGTGGAGGTCCGCATGCAGGTCGACGACATGATCCTGGTGAGCGTCGACGACCACGTCGTCGAGCCGCCCGAGCTCTTCGAGCGCCACCTCCCGGCGAAGTACCGCGACCTCGCGCCGCGGGTCATCCGCCAGGACGACGGCACCGACCAGTGGGAGTTCCACGGGCTGCACATCCCCAACGTCGGGCTGAACGCGGTCGCCGGCCGGCCGCCCGAGGAGTACGGGATCGACCCGACGTCGTTCGACGAGCTGCGGCCGGGCTGCTTCGACGTCGAGAAGCGGGTCCTCGACATGAGCGCCAACGGCGTGCTCGGGTCCCTGAACTTCCCGTCCCTGCCCGGCTTCGCGGGGCGGCTGTTCGGTGCCCTCGAGGACAAGGCGGCGGCCCGGATCCTCACCGAGGCCTACAACGACTGGCACATCGACGAGTGGTGCGGGTACGCCCCGGAGCGCTTCATCCCGCTCGCCGTCCCGGCCATCTGGGACCCCGAGGTGACGGCGGCGGAGATCCGCCGGGTGTCGGCGAAGGGCTGCCACGCCATGACGTTCCCCGAGAACCCGGTGCCGCTCGGCCTGCCGAGCTTCCACACCGACCACTGGGACCCGGTGTGGCAGGCCGCCTCGGACACCGGGACCGTGATCTGCATGCACATCGGCTCGTCGTCGAAGCTGGTCGTGACGTCGACCGACGCGCCGATGGACGTGATGATCGTCCTGCAGCCGATGAACATCGTGCAGTGCGCCGCCGACCTCGTGTACTCCCCGCTGTGGAAGACGTTCCCGGGGGTGAAGGTCGCGCTGTCGGAGGGTGGGATCGGCTGGGTGCCCTACTTCCTCGAGCGCCTCGACCACTCCTACCGGACCCACCGGGCGTGGACAGGCGCCAGCTTCGGCGACCAGACGGCCAGCGAGTTCTTCCTCGACCACGTGATCCTGTGCTTCATCACCGACCCGGTCGGGCTGAAGCTGGTGCGCGACCACATCGGCGTGGAGCGGGTGACGGTCGAGATCGACTACCCGCACTCGGACACCACGTGGCCGAACGCGCCGGAGCGGCTCTCCGGCGAGTTCGCCGAGACCGACCTCACCGACGCCGAGATCAACGCCATCACCCACGAGAACGCGATCCGTGACTTCCGCTACGACCCGTTCTCGATCCGGCCTCGGGACCGCTGCACCGTCGGCGCCCTCCGGGCCGAGGCGATCGGCGTCGACACCCGGCCCGTCTCCAAGGGTCGCCGGTTCCCGGAGCGCCACGGGGTCACGATGGACAACTTCATCCCGACCGCGTGACGCCCGGCCCCGACGAATCGACCACCGGCGACGGCGAGGCGCCGCCACCGCTGCGCACCGAGCCCCGGCCGCTGCTCGTGCACTTCCTCGTCATCACCGCGGTGGCGTTCCTCGCCACCATCATCGTCGGCCTCTTCCTCGGCGCGCCGTGGTGGGCGGTGCTGCTGGTGGCGGCGGTGATCGGCGCCGGCCTGGCGCCGATGTCGCGCCGAGCCGACGAGCGGGCGATGGCCGCCCGCCGGGCCGCCTGACGCTCAGCCCGACGCCGGGAGCCGGTAGAGGCGCCGCGCGTTCTCGGCCGCGATCGCCCGCTGGTCGGCGGGCGCCATCCCGCCGATGTTGTCGAGCAGCTCGGCGACCGTCCCCGGGAACTTGGCGTCCGGGTGCGGGTAGTCGGAGGCCCAGATGATCCGGTCCGCGCCGACGTACTGCGACTGGGCGGCGAGCGGCAGCGTCTCCTCGTCGGCGTCGAACGACACGTAGCACTGACGCCGGAAGTACTCCGACGGCGCCCGCCTCAGGTCGGGGACGTCGAAGGGGAAGATCTTGTAGTGGTGGTCGAGCCGCTCCATCCACGGCGTGATCCAACCGCCGTTGGTTTCGAGCACGATGACGGTCAGGTCCGGGAACCGCTCGCACACGCCCCCGGCGAGGATGAACGCGAGGCTGGTCATCATGTCGACCGGGTTCCCGATGCACTGGGTGTAGAAGATGTTGTCCATCTGCAAGCCGGCGCCGATCTCCATGCCGGTGCGCGACTTCACCGTGTTGAGCCGCAGGCCGACCACCGCGCCCGGGACGTCGCCGGCCAGGAACGGGTGCAGCCCCAGCGGCCAGCCGGTGTCGGACGCGGCGCGCCAGATCGGGTCCCACACCGGGTCGTGGAAGTGGCGCCAGTCGACCACCGGGTTGGGGCGGATGAACGTCCCGACCAGGTTCGGCCGGCCGGCGGCGCGCCGCAGCTCGGCGGCGGCCGCCTCGGGGTCCTGCTGGGGGATGATCGCGATGCCGAAGAGGCGGTCGGGTGCGGCCGCGCAGAAGTCGCTCAGCCAGTCGTTGTAGGCGCGGCACTGCGCGACCGCGAAGTCCACGTCGGCGACGCCGGCGATGCCGAGCAGGTTCGTCGGGTACAGCACCGTCTGGTCGATGCGCTCGGCATCGAGGTCGGCGAGGCGCGGGACGGGCTCGAACGCACCGGGCCGGATCTCGGCGTAGCGGACCTCGCCGGCGCGGGCCCGGGCCTGCTCGGCGGGCGGCAGGCCGCCGGAGCCGGCGTAGGCGAACACGTTGGCGGGGTCGCGAGCGCCGTCGAAGACGACCCAGTCCCAGTCCCGCTCGTCGGTCTCGACGTGCCAGATCCGCTCCCGGTACTGGCGGGGCGCGTAGTCGAGCATCGCGTTCGGGTGCTCCAGGACGTGCCCGTCGGCGTCCACGAACGTGTCGGGCGCGGTGACCGTCATGGCGCCTCCCCGGTCGGCGGCCCGTAGTCTGGCCTGGTGCCGGCGACGGTGGTGCTGGTGCACGGGGCGTGGCACGGCGCCTGGTGCTGGGGCAAGGTCGTCGAGGAGCTGCGCGCCCGGGGCATCCCCGCGGTCGCGATCGACCTGCCCGGCCACGGCGCGAGCACCGAGCCGCTCGGGGACCTGCTCGACGACGCCGCCGCGCTGCGGGCGACGCTCGACGGCCTCGACGACGCGGTGGTGTGCGGCCACTCGTACGGCGGCGCGGTGGTGAGCGAGGGAGCGGCCGACCATCCGGCGGTCCGCCACCTCGTGTTCGTGAGCGCGTTCCCGCTCGCGCCGGGCGAGTCGTGCTCGCAGTCGGTCAGCATCCCGGAAGGGGTGGATCTGTCCAGGCTGGCCGACGCGATCCGGGCCGATGAGGACGGGATCGTGACGATCGATCCCGAGATCGCGGTCGATGCCTTCTACCACGACTGCCCGCCGGCCGACGTCGAGCTCGCGCTGCGCTCGCTCGGGGGGCAGCGACGCGAGTCGCTCGAGACCCGGGTCCGACGGGCGGCGTGGCAGGACTGCCCGAGCACCTACGCCGTCTGCACCGATGACCGCGCGGTGCCGGTGCCGCTCCAGCGGGCCCTCGCGGCTCGGGCCACCGACGTCGTCGACTGGCCGACCGGCCACTCCCCGTTCTTCGCCCGGCCCGACCTCGTGACGTCGCTGCTCACTGCCCGAGCCGGAGGACCCGAGACCTAGGATCGATGGGCGTGAGCACGCTCGACGACTACCTCACCAAGGCCCGCAGCGCCCTCGACGGGGTCCGCCCCCAGCTCGACGAGCTGAGGGTGCAAGCCGACCTGGCCCGGGCCGAGGCTCGGGACCGCATCCAGAACGGGATCGCCGCCGTCCAGAAGGCCCAGTCCCAGGCCAAGCAGCAGCTCGACCAGGCGACGAAGGCCGGGCAGGACACCTGGCAGTCGACCGCCCGTCAGGCCGAGCAGGCGGTGAACGAGGTCGGTACGCAGCTCCAGGCCGTCGTCGACCAGGTGCAGGGCGCGGTCGGGGCCGCGGCGCCGGCGGCGCGCAAGGCCTGGACGAAGTTCCTCGACGAGTGGAACCGGGAGCGCGGCGACCGCGAGCGCCTCATCGACGACGGTTGAGCGCCGGCGTCGAGCGGCGCAACCGGGACTTCTGGGACGCCGACGCCGACGACTACCAGGCCGCGCACGCGACTGATCTCGGGCCGGCGCGGGCCCGGGCGTGGGGCGCGTTTCGGGTCCCGGAGTCCGAGCTCGGTCTGCTCGGTGACGTCGCCGGCCTGGACGTCCTCGAGTACGGGTGCGGCGCCGCGCAGTGGTCGATCGAGCTCGCGCTCGACGGTGCCCGGGTGGTGGGTCTCGACCAGTCCCGGGCCCAGCTTCGGCACGGCCGGCGGCTGCAGGCCGACCGGGGCGTGGCCTTCCCGCTCGTCACCGCCAACGCGGTCGCCACGCCGTTCGCGGCGGCCAGCTTCGACGTCGTGTTCTGTGACCACGGCGCCATGTCGTTCTGCGAGCCGGCCGTCAGCGTCCCCGAGGTGGCGCGGCTGCTGCGACCCGGCGGACGGCTCGTCTTCTGCAAGGCGACCGCGCTGCTCTTCCTGACCTACGACTGGCACCGGGACCGGCAGAGCCGCAAGCTCCGGGCCGACTACTTCGGGATGCGCGTCTTCGACTCCGGCGAGGGCACCGTCGACTACCAGATCCCGTACGGCGAGTGGCTGCGGCTGTTCGCCGCCCACGGCCTCGTCGTCGAGGACCTCGTCGAGCTGCGACCGGCGGCCGACGCAACGAGCACCTACGACCTGGTCCCGCTCGAGTGGGCGCGGCGCTGGCCGGCCGAGGAGGTCTGGGTGCTGCGCCGGCAGCGCTGAGCGCTACG
>CALEYV010000088.1 GCA_937927875.1 uncultured Actinomycetes bacterium
CCCGAGGGCGTGGACCTCGCCGCCGCGCTGCAGCTGCTCGGGCGGGAGGGCGTGCTGTCGGCGCTCGTCGAGGGCGGCGCCACCCTGCACGGCCGCCTCCTCGAGGCCGGGCTGGTCGACCAGCTGGTCGTCTACGTCGGCGCCACGCTGCTCGGCGACGAGGGCCGGCCCGCCGCCGCGACGCCCGGTCCGCCGTCGATCGACGCCGCGCCCCGCCTCCAGCTCACCGACGTGACCCGGCACGGCGACGACGTCCGCCTCCGCTACGACCTCCCCCCGGAGCGCTGATGTTCACCGGGATCGTCGAGGAGCTGGGCCGGGTGCGGGGGTTCAGCCGCGAGGACCCCGCCGAGCTGTCGGTGGCGTGCCGGACCGTGCTCGACGACGCCGTCGTCGGCGCCTCGATCGCGGTGAGCGGCTGCTGCCTCACCATGGTCGAGCTCGACGACGAGGGCTTCACCGCCGACCTGGCGCCCGAGACGCTGCAGCGGACCACGCTCGGCGCGCTGGCGCCCGGCGACCCGGTGAACCTCGAGCGGCCGCTGCGGCTCGCCGACCGCCTCGGCGGGCACCTCGTGCAGGGCCACGTCGACGGGGTCGGCACCGTGACCGGGCGCGCCGCCGACGGGGACGGCTCCGACCGCCTCACGGTGACGGCCGCGCCCGAGCTGCTGCGCCACATCGTCGAGAAGGGCTCGGTGACCGTCGACGGGGTCGCCCTCACTGTCACCGGGCTCGACGAGGAGGGCTTCGCCGTCGCGCTCATCCCGCACACGCTGGCCGTCACCACGCTCGGCACGCGGCGCCCGGGCGACGGGGTGAACCTCGAGACCGACATCGTCGCCAAGTACATCGAGCGGCTGCTCGAACCCCTCGGGTCGGCCGCGCTGCGGAGGTAGCAGTGCCGTTCACGAACATCGAGCGGGCGATCGACGCCATCGAGCGGGGCGAGTTCGTCGTCGTGGTCGACGACGCCGACCGCGAGAACGAGGGCGACCTCATCATGGCGGCCGAGAAGGTGACCCGCGAGTCGATGGCGTTCATGATCCGCCACACCAGCGGCGTCATCTGCCTGCCGCTCGAGGGCCCCCGGCTCGATGAGCTGGCCCTGCCGCTCATGGTGGCGAACAACACCGAGTCGCAGCGGACCGCGTTCACGGTGTCGGTCGACGCCGTGCACGGCACGACGACCGGCATCTCGGCCGCCGACCGGGCGACGACCGTCAAGGCGCTCCTCGACCCCCGCACCCGGGCCGAGGACCTGGCCCGGCCCGGCCACATCTTCCCGCTGCGCTACCGGGAGGGCGGCGTCCTGAAGCGGGCCGGCCACACCGAGGCGTCGGTCGACCTGGCCCGCCTCGCCGGCTGCTACCCGGCCGGGGTGCTGGCCGAGGTCGTGAACGACGACGGGACGATGGCCCGCCTGCCCCGCCTCGAGGCGTTCGCGGCCACCCACGGGCTGCAGATCATCTCGATCGCCGACCTCATCCGCTACCGGCGCCACCGCGAGAAGCTGATCCGGCGGGTGTCGGAGGCGCGCATCCCGACCCGCCACGGCGAGTTCACCGCCTACGTGTACGAGAGCCTCCTCGACGGGGTCGAGCACCTGGCCTTCGTGCGGGGCGAGGTGGCCGGCACCGGCGACGTGCTGGTCCGCGTCCACTCCGAGTGCCTCACCGGGGACGTGTTCGGCTCGCTGCGCTGCGACTGCGGCGTGCAGCTCGACCTCGCCCTCGAGCGCGTCGCGGCCGAGGAGCAGGGCGTCGTCCTCTACCTGCGGGGCCACGAGGGCCGCGGCATCGGCCTCGGCCACAAGCTGCGCGCGTACTCGCTCCAGGATCAGGGCCGCGACACGGTGGAGGCCAACGTCGAGCTCGGGTTCCCGGCCGACTCCCGCGAGTACGGGATCGGCTCGCAGATCCTCGTCGATCTCGGGATCACGACCATGCGGCTCATGACGAACAATCCGGCCAAGTACGGCGGCCTCGACGGCTACGGTCTCGAGATCGTGGAGCGGGTCCCGCTGCGCACCGAGCCCAACGATGAGAACATCTCCTACCTGCGCACCAAGCAGGACAAGCTCGGGCACCTGCTCGACATCGACGACGGCCGGAGCGGCGCCTGAGTGGGTGAGTACGAGCCGCCGCCCGAGCCGGTCGACGCCTCGGGCATGCGGATCGCCGTCGTGGCCGGCCGCTTCAACGGCCAGGTCACTCAGCCGCTGCTCGACGGCGCGCTCGGGACGCTCGCCGACCACGGCCTCGACCCCGACTCGGTGCCGGTGTGCTGGGTCCCGGGCGCGTTCGAGATCCCTCTCACTGCCAAGCGGCTCGCCGCCTCCGGCACCGTCGACGCCGTGATCTGCCTCGGGGCCGTCATCCGGGGCGACACCGCCCACTTCGAGTACGTGGCCGGGCCGTGCGCGTCCGGCATCGCCCAGGCCGCGCTGGAGACCGGGGTGCCGATCGCGTTCGGGGTGCTGACCACGAACGACGAGCGCCAGGCCCTCGAGCGGGCCGGCGGCCCGGCCGGCAACAAGGGGGCCGAGGCGGCCGCGACCGCGATCGAGATGGTGGCGCTGCTGCGGGGCCTGCCGCCGGCCCGGCGATGCTGAGCCTCGTCCTCCCGAAGGGCTCCCTCGAGCGGGCCACCCTCGAGCTGTTCGCCGACGCCGACCTGGCCGTGCACCGCAGCTCCGACGTCGACTACCGGGCCGGGATCGACGACCCCCGGGTGAACGACGTGCGGATCCTGCGCCCCCAGGAGATCCCGCGCTACGTCGCCGAGGGCCGCTTCGACCTCGGGGTGACGGGCCGGGACTGGGTGGAGGAGACCGGCGCCGAGGTGGTGTCGCTCGGCGAGCTCGAGTACTCGAAGTCGTCGGACCGCCCGGTCCGCCTCGTCCTCGCCGTCGCCGCCGACAGCCCGGCCAAGTCGGTCGACGACCTGCCGGCCGGGGTGCGGGTGCACACCGAGTACCCCGAGCTCACCCGCCGCTACTTCGCCGACCGGGGCGTCGACGCCGAGGTCTCCCTCTCGTACGGCGCCACCGAGGCGAAGGTGCCCGATATCGCCGACGCGGTGGTGGAGCTCACCGAGACCGGCCGGGCGCTGCGCGCCGCGGGCCTGCGCGTCGTCGACACCGTGCTCACCTCCTCGACCGAGCTCATCGCCAACCCGGCGTCGCACCGCGACCCCGAGCGGCGCAAGGCGATGGAGCAGCTCCACACCCTGCTCGGCGGCGCGCTCGAGGCCCGGGGCAGGGTGCTGCTGAAGCTGAACGTCGACGAGGCCGCCCTGCCGGGCGTGCTCGAGCTGCTCCCGGCGCTGAAGGCGCCCACGGTCTCGAAGCTGTCGGGCGTCGACGCCTACGCGGTCGAGACCGTCGTCGCCAAGGCGGAGATCAACGTGCTGATCCCGTCGCTGAAGGACCGCGGCGCGACCGGGATCATCGAGCTGCCCATCAGCAAGATCGTGCACTGATGGGGGAGCGGGCGGGCCGGGTCGTCGACTACGACGCCCGGCGCGGCCTCGGCACGGTCGAGGACGAGGGTGGACGGCGGTTCGGCTTCCACTGCACCCGCCTCGCCGACCGCGACCGGGAGCTGGCGGCCGGCACGCCGGTGTCGTTCCGGGTCCGGGCCGGCCACCTCGGGGCCTGGGAGGCCGACGGGCTGCGGGTCGGCTCAGCCTGAGCGGCGCGGCCCGACGCCGCTGCGGCTTCGGGCCGGCCCGACCGCGCCGCTGAGGTTGGCGGCCGTGTTCACGAGCGCGACGTGGGTCATCGCCTGCGGGAAGTTCCCGACCAGGCGCTGCTGCTCGGGGTTGTACTCCTCGGAGAGCAGGCCGACGTCGTTGCAGAGCCCGATCAGCTCCTCGTAGAGGGCCCGGGCCTCCTCCATCCGGCCCATCAGGGCCAGGTTGTCGGCGAACCAGAACGAGCAGGGCAGGAACGCGCCCTCACCGGGCGGGAGCCCGTCGACCCCGGCCGTGGTCTCGTAGCGGCGCACGAACCCGTGGTCCATCAGCTCCCGCCCGATCGCCTCCAGGGTGCCGACGACGCGCGGGTCGTCGGGGGGCAAGAAGCCGACCAGGGGGATCATGAGCAGGCTGGCGTCGAGCAGCTTCGACCCGTACGACTGCACGAAGCTGTTGCGCTCGGCGTCGAAGCCCTTCTCGAGGATCTCGGCTTGCACCTCGTCCCGGCGGGCCGCGATCCACTCGGCGCGGCCGTAGAACAGCACCGACGGGTCGAGCTGGGTGGTCTTGTAGGCCCGGTCGAACGCGACCCACGCCATCACCTTCGAGTGCGTGAAGTGCTGCCGGGGGCCGCGCACCTCCCAGATGCCGTCGTCGGGCTGCCGCCAGCCGTCCTCGAGGAAGTCGAGGAGCGCCCTCCCGATGGCCTGGACCTCGGGTCGGGGGTGGATCCCGAACTTGCGCGCCACGTGCAGGGTGTCGGCGACCTCCCCGTACACGTCGAGCTGGAACTGTCCGGACGCGGCGTTGCCGCTCCGCACCGGCCGGGATCCCTCGTAGCCGGGCAGCCAGTCGAGCTCGAGCTCGGTGAGCCGCCGCTCGCCGGACGCCCCGTACATGATCTGCATGTTCGAGGGCTGGCCGGCGACCGCCCGCACCAGCCACTCCCGCCAGGCCCGGGCCTCGGCCTCGTAGCCGAGGCTGTACAGCGCGTAGAGCGAGAAGGTGGCGTCGCGCAGCCAGCAGTAGCGGTAGTCCCAGTTGCGGACGCCACCGATCTCCTCCGGCAGCGACGTGGTGGCGGCGGCGATGATCCCGCCGGTCGGGTCGTAGGTGAGGGCCTTCAGCGTGATCGCGGAGCGCGTGACCAGCTCCCGCCACTCGCCCTGGTACGTGGACCGCTCCACCCAGCGCCGCCACCACGCGGACGTGTGCTGCAGCGCCCGCTCGGCGTCGATGGGCGCCGTCGCCGGCTCGACCGACGCGCGGTAGCTGAGCACGAACGGCACCCGGTCCCGCGCCGAGACGGTGAAGTCGGCGTAGGTCCGAAAGTCCTTCCCGGTCGTCTTTACCGGGGTGCGCAGCAGCAGGGCGTCCGGCCCCGCGACCGCCTGCAGGGCGCCGTGGCTCTTGTGGACCCACGGGACGATCGAGCCGTAGTCGAACCGGATGACGAGCTCCATGCGCATCGGGACGTGGCCCCGGATCCCCTCCACGATCCGCACCACGTCGACGTCCTCGTCGTGGGTCGGCATGAAGTCGATGACCCGCACCGCGCCCTCGGGGGTCTCGAACTCGGTCTCGAGCACGAGCGTGTTCTGCCGGTACTGGCGGCGGGTGGCCCGCCCCCCGGCCGCTGGCGCGAGCAGCCACCGTCCGGCCGACTCGTCGCCGAGCAGGGCCGCGAAGCAGGCCGGGGCGTCGAAGCGGGGGACGCAGAGCCAGTCGAGCGACCCGTCGTCGGCGACCAGCCCCGCGGTGCGGGTGTCGCCGATCAGCGCGTACTGCTCGATTCGCGAGGGCATGGCCCGGCGATGCTAGG